>REBV01000272.1 GCA_007692545.1 Puniceicoccaceae bacterium | reverse complement strand
CAGAGGCCCTTGAGGATCATCTGTGCCCCAATCATGGCTGGCACCCCGGTGGTGTAGCTGATGGCCTGGCTGGAGACCTCCTGGTAGCAGGCTTCGTGGTCGCAGGTATTGTAAATGAAGATGCGCTTCTTCTGTCCGTCTTTGGTGCCGACGATGTCGCAACCGATGCAGGTTTTACCCTTGGTGCGGGGCCCCAGGCTGGCGGGGTCGGGCAGGACGGCCTTGAGGAATTCGATCGGCTGGATGGCCTGGCCCTTGAAGTCAATCGGCTCAATCGAGGTCATGCCGACGTTTTCCAGCACCTTGAGGTGGGTCAGGTATTTCTCTGAAAAGGTCATCCAAAAACGGATACGCTTGAGGCCTTTGATATTGCGGCAGAGGGACTCCAGCTCTTCGTGGTAGAGCAGGTAGGCATCCTGCGGGCCGACGACAGGGAAATCGTAAACCTGGTGAACGCTCATGGGCTCGACCTCTTTCCACTCGCCCGCTTCCCAATAGCAGCCCTTGGCGGTGATCTCGCGGATATTGATCTCGGGGTTGAAGTTGGTGGCGAAGTGGTAGCCGTGGTTGCCAGCATTGGCATCGAGTATGTCGATAGTCTCGATCTCATCGAAGAGGTGCTTTTGTGCATAGGCGCAAAAGACATTGGTCACGCCGGGGTCAAAGCCTGAGCCGAGTAGGGCGGTCAGACCGGCCGCTTTGAAGCGGTCCTGGTAGGCCCATTGCCATTTGTATTCAAACTTGGCCTCTTCGGGTGGTTCGTAGTTGGCTGTGTCCATGTAGTGCACGCCCGCAGCCAGGCAGGCATCCATCAGACTCAGGTCCTGATAGGGCAGGGCAACATTGATCAGCAGTTCCGGCTTTTCGGCCTGGAGGAAAGCGGTGGTCTCGGCCACATTGTCGGCATCCAGCGCAGCGGTACGCAGCGTGACGCCCGTCTTGGCCAAAACGTCGGCAGCGATCGCGTCGCATTTGGAAACGGTGCGGGAGGCCAGCACGATCTCAGAAAAAACTTCGGGCAGTTGCGCGCATTTCTGCGCGACCACATTACCCACTCCTCCGGCACCCACGATAATTACTTTAGACATAGGAGAGAGATAAGTGGTAGCGATGGGTCGGATTCAAGATTATTTAATTAACAGAAAAAAGGGGTTTGGGGCAACTTGATATTGCAAATGATCCTTGATTTGCGTTTGCCCAAGTCCGACGGACCAGCTAGAACTCGCTGAGTTCGGACTGACTAGGATGGGTTACTTTAGCCCAATGCTGGCACAACCGGCGCAATGTGAACTCTGTGCTGTGGATGGCGGGCCGATGGGTTGATCGTCGCATTCCAAGTCGCCCAGGGCATACTGCATTCCGTTCAGCAAGAAGCCCAGGAGCTCGGGGCGCTCGAAGCTTTGCGCATTGTGCGAAGGTGAGCTGAAAAATACCCGGCCTTGTTTGTATGGTTTAATCCAAGCGACGTACCGGGGCAGCGTGGAAATCTCTCTGCGTTGCTCGTCTGAGTGGATTTCGAGCGTGGATGTCTCCATCTCCAACAAGGGAGCAAAGTTGAACTTGTCGTAGGCACCTCTGATGACATAGGGCTCGTCGTAATGAACAAAGGGCTTTCCACCAAAAGGTTTCAGCAGCGGGTGTTCAGGCTGAACCGGAATGAGCGTTACGTCTTGTTGTGGCGGGTGGTAGCCAAAGCTTCCTCCGACCATATCGCTGAATTCATCCGAGTAATTGAAGTTGGTGATAGCACCGTGTAGAAGGACCAGGCCGCCACCATCAGCTACGTAGTCAACCAAGCTGCGATAGAGTTGTTCTGCCAGTGCTCTGCGCTCGGCCAGCGACCTATCCTTGTATTGCTCGCCGTATTTATCAATCCTGCCGATCAGCACATCGTGAAAGAGATTGCGCCGCTCGGGTGTGGGGCAGTTGTTATTTAGTACGACGGCGTCAAACTCCCTCAAGCGTTCCGGCAGAAAGATTTCGATATCAACGGAGCTTACTGTCTCGTAGGCGCCACTCTCATTGCCGAGGATTTCAATGACCGCCTCGCTGTGGGGGATGCACCAATGTACAAAGCCGGTAGCCAGGGAAAAAATGAGCACCTTGCGGGGCTTCTTCGGCTCAACTGCTGGCGTTTTTGGCGCGCGCTCTGCGACAAGATTCTTCCACTCTTGGTTTAGCTCAATGGCTTGCATCGCTTGGCCATGAGTGATCGAGGAGAGGGTGACCAATAGAGTAAAAACAGAGAGAGTGTATTTGAACAAAGTCATATATTATAAAATGGGCACTCTCGCTGTCGTGTCAATGCTGACGCTGAAGACTCCAATATGCAGCCTGCCGGATCGCACTTGCGCACTTGATCCTCGCCGACTTCCTAGAATTGATCAATCCGCCTGCGTCGTCGTGTCGGTCTTGTTCGGGCCGGGGACTCGGGATACTGCTAAACCAGCCCGAGGACCATTTTGCCCTCTTCGGTGATCATGTCCTGGTTCCATGGTGGGTCCCAGACGATGTTGACCTCGGCTTCGCTGACGCCGGGGACGCGTTCGAGTTGGCCCTTGGCGTCTTCGGCGATGGCGGGGCCCATGCCGCAACCGGGGGCGGTGAGGGTCATGTCCATGTCGATTTTGTAGCCGCCTTCGGGTCGTTCTTTGGAATCGAGTGAGTAGACCAGGCCGAGGTCGACGATGTTGACCGGGATCTCGGGGTCAAAGACTTTGCGCAGCGCTTCCCAGAGGGCGTCCTGCTCGGGGGGGCCTTCGTGCTCGTCGTCGGTGGTGCTGACTTCGCTGACGGTCTCGCCGAGGGCATCGGCGTCGGCTCCTTTGATGCGGAACATGCCGTTGTGGGTCATCACGGTGAAATTACCGCCGAGGCGGTGGGTGATCGTGATGGTCTCCCCCTCGGGCAGGCTCATGGGTGTGCCTTGCGGGATGAGGGTGGCCTCGACTTCGCGAGAGAGGGTGCGGGTATCGTCCATTGTTATTTCAATTTGGAGTCGAATTTGTGGTGGATGAGCTGGCGGAGGTTTTCGGCCAGCTCGTCGCTGTCGATCTTTTCGATGACTTCTTCGAAGAAGCCAAAGACCATTAGCTGCATCGCGACGCGGCGGGGGATGCCGCGCTGCATCATGTAGAAGAGCTCGTCTTCGTCGACGTTGCCAGTGGTGGCACCGTGGGAGCAGCGCACGTCGTTGGCCAGGATCTCGAGGCCAGGCAGGGCGTTGGCCTCGGCGGTGGGGTCGAGCAGGAGGTTGCGGTTGGTCTGGTAGGCGTCGGTCTGCTGGGCCCCCTCGGCGACCTTGATCAGGCCGGAAAAGATGGTGCGGGCGTTGTCGAGCAGTGCGTTCTTATACAGCAGGTCGGAGACGGCGTTGGGGGCGTTGTGCGTCTGGTAGGTACGCTGATCGAATTCCTGATGCTCCTCGGCTACTGTCAGGGAAAACATTTTGACGTCGGCACCGGGGCCTTCGATCCGGGTCTGGCTCTCGAAGCGGGCGCGCGCGGCGCCGATGTTGACGGCGATGTTTTGCACCTGGGCACCGCGCTCGGCGATGGTGGTGTCGAGCTGGAAGGAGACGGTCTGCTCGTTCCAGTCCTGCACCACCTTGCGGAAGACGTGGGCGTTGGCCCCGGCGTGGATGTTGGAGACGGCGATGTTGAGGGCTTTGTTCTGGTCGGTCTCGGAGAAGAAGAGATCGACGACGGAGACCTTGCTGTTGTCCTCGGCGATGATGAGCGTGTGGGGGAAGACGGCGGCGCGGGCACCGCTGGTCCAGTAGTAGTTGACGAAGGGCGCTTCGATCTCAACGCCTTTGGGGACGTAGAGGATGGCGCCGGCCTTGGTCGTGGCGGCGTGAAGGCCGAAGAACTTCTTGGAGCCGAGCTCGGTCGACTCCTGCAGGAAGTAGCGCTCCATCAACTCGGGATGCTGATCGATGGCCTCACTGATGGGGAGGTAGATGACGCCCTGCGCGGCCAGCTCTGCGGAGATGCACTCGAAGTCGGCGGGTGCGTCATCGACGTAGACCATGCGACCGGCGCGCTCGGTCACGAGCCCGGAGCGCTCGGCCAGGGCATCCAGGGTGGCGGCAGCCGGCGGCTCGACGGGGTTGAAGTCGTCGATGCAGAGCTTGCCCACGCTGGCGAAGCGCCAGGCTTCGTCGCGGGCGGTCGGCATGGCGAGATTTTTGAATTGCTCGAGCCCGGCGACCCGGCGCTCGGCCAGCCAAGCGGGTTCGTGGGTCTGATGAGTGTCGTGTGATGTTTCCAAGGTAGTGGTCATGTGTGTTACGTGATGCGGGATACGGGATACGTGATACGGGATGCGGGATACGGGATACGGGATACGGGATACGGGATGCGGGATACGGGATGCGGAGCGAGGCCGAATCGTTTTCCGTTCTACCCGACGCTGCCTTCCATTTCCATGTCGATCAGGCGCTTGAGCTCGACGGAATACTCCATCGGGAAGGCTTTCATCAGGTCGTTGACGAATCCGTTGACGGCGAGACTCATGGCCTCGCCCTCGGAGAGGCCGCGCTGCATCATATAGAAAATCTGCTCGGCGCTGACTTTGGAGACGCTGGCTTCGTGCTGCACAGTGTTGTTTTGGCCGCGGGTGGTGATCGCGGGGTAGGTGTCGGTGCGGCTGTTGGTGTTGATCAGCAGCGCGTCGCACTCGGTGTTGTTTTTGCAGTTCTTCAGGTGCTTGGGCATGTGCACCTGGCCACGGTAGGTGGAGCGGCCCTTGCCGATGGAGATCGACTTGGAGATGATGTTGCTGGTGGTATTATCCGCGAGGTGCATCATCTTGGCACCGGTGTCCTGGTGCTGACCGTCGTTGGCCAGGGCAATCGAGAGCACCTCACCGCGGGCGCCCTTGCCCTTGAGGACGACGCCGGGATACTTCATGGTGAGCCGGGAGCCGATGTTGCAATCGATCCATTTGACCTCGGCACCCTCGTCGGCCATGCCGCGCTTGGTCACCAGGTTGAAGACGTTGGAGGACCAGTTCTGCACGGTGATGTATTGAATCTTGGCGTTTTTAAGCGCGACCAGCTCGACCACGGCACTGTGCAGGGTGGCGGTCTCGAACTTGGGCGCGGTGCAGCCCTCCATGTAGGTGATCTCGGCTCCTTCGTCGGCGATGATCAGGGTGCGCTCAAACTGGCCGAAGTTTTCCGCGTTGATGCGGAAGTAGGCTTGCAGGGGTTGTTTGAGCTTCACGCCCTTGGGCACGTAAATGAAGCTGCCGCCGGAGAAGGTGGCGCTGTTGAGGGCAGAGAATTTGTTGTCCGCCGTCGGGATGACCTTGCCAAAATAGGGGCGGAAGATCTCCGGATACTTGGCCAGTCCCTCGGAGGAGCCGACGAAGATGACGCCCTCGGCTTCGAGGTCTGCCTTCATGCGGGAGTAGGCCGCTTCGGAGTCGAACTGCGCCTCCACGCCGGCCAGGAACTTGCGCTCCTGCTCGGGGATGCCGAGGCGCTCAAAAGTCTCTTTGACGTCGTCAGGCACCTCGTCCCAGGTACGGGAAGGCTGCTGGCCCTTCGAGAGGTAGTAGCGGATCTTGTCGAAATCGATGTTTTCGAGGTCTTTGTCCGCCCAGTTGGTCGGCATGGGCTTTTTCTTGAACACCTCCAGGGCCTTGAGCCGAAACTCGCGCACCCAGTCCGGATCGTTTTTCACGTCGCTGATATATTTAATCGTGTCCACGGTCAGTCCGACGCCGGCGTCGAAGGCATAGTTCTCGGGGTATTTGAAATTGCCCCGCTCGGTATCGACCTGGAGGGCCTCGTCTTGTAAGTCTGTATGGCTCATAATAGCAAAAGTTGAGAATTGTGTGCGGATGGTCGCAGTCGTGAAAAAAGATGTTGCGGGAAGGGAAGCTTCGTCGCGGTGTGCTTAGGCAGGTGCGCCGGAGAAGGCTTCTTTGACCCAGTCGTAGCCTTTGGATTCGAGCTCTTTGGCCAGCTCCTTGTCGCCGCTGTGGACGATGCGACCGTCATACATGACGTGGACCACGTCGGGCACAATGTAGTCGAGCAGACGCTGGTAGTGGGTGATCACCAGGAAGCCACGCTGGTTGCTGCGCATGTGGTTGACGCCGTCGGAGACGACGCGGAGGGCATCGATGTCGAGGCCGGAGTCGGTCTCGTCCATCACGCAATACTTGGGCTCCAGCATGGCCATCTGGAGGATTTCGCAGCGCTTTTTCTCGCCCCCGGAGAAGCCTTCGTTGAGGGAGCGCGCTGTGAATTTGCGGTCGATCTTAAGTGAATCCATCTTGGCATAAAGGTCTTTGTAATACTCGACAGCGTTGATCTCTTCACCCTCCGGCAAGCGGGCTTGGCGGGCAGCGCGGATGAAGTTGGCAATCGAGACACCGGGGATCTCCATCGGATACTGAAAGGCGAGAAAGAGACCTGCATGGGAAATCTCGTCGGGCTCTTGACCGAGGATGCTTTGTCCGTCGAGCAGGATGTCGCCACTCTCGACTGTGTAGTCTTCGTGTCCGGCCATCACCTTAGCCAGCGTGCTTTTGCCCGTTCCGTTGGGGCCCATCAGTGCGTGGACTTCGCCCTTCGGGATGCTCAGACTGAAGTCTTTTAAGATGGCCTGACCATCGATGGAAACGTTGAGATTTTTGATTTCGAGTGCGTTGTTCATGGTTGTTTCAGTTGGTTTTGAAAGTGTTGCTGATCGTCGTGTTTGCTAAGGTCTGCTGCGCTTAGTCGCAGTCTGCGCATTTGCCGTCGTAGGAAATATCGATGTGTTGCGCAGTGAAGCCCTCGGGGAGGACTTTCATCAGCTCGAGGATGACTTGGTCGGGCAGCTCAATATCGACGATCTCGCCGCTCTCTCGGCAGTAAAAGTGGGCGTGCTGCGTCAAGTTGGGGCAGTAGCGTGTGGGCTCGCGCTCAAAGTTCACCTGGCGGATGAGTTTGGTGTCAACCAGTGTCTCCAGGCAATTGTAGACCGTTGCCAGTGAAATGGTAGACATGTCTGCTTTGGCTCTGGCGTAGACCTCCTCTGCTGTCGGGTGGTCGCGCTTCTCCAAAAGGAGCGAAAAAATGTGCTCGCGCTGCTTCGTGGCGCGCTGACCACTCCGCTCCAGAGCCTTATCCAGGAGTTCCTTATACTGTGAGTTGAGTTGCATGTCGCTGTTAGCTAATATTGGGAAGAATGATTCTAAGTATTAAAATGACAAACTTCACCTTGAATCAAAGCAGGCAGAGCATTTATTCAAGCTATAATTAGAATTATTCTAATTATTTTAAGAATCCACTCATGCGCCAGCACGAAGCGGCGTATTTCAGCTGCTTTAGCCCAAGAGAAGCCTCGCTAACTAGCAAATCTAGTCATCTTTTGCCTAAAGGAAAGCCTGCCCGCGTACATTTTTCATAACTTCGATTGGGTTGTTTGGGTCCGCATTGAGGGGTTTTGGCTTGGGTGGATGTAGCCGTCCGC
>REBV01000268.1 GCA_007692545.1 Puniceicoccaceae bacterium | reverse complement strand
AAGCCTGCTCGATCGAAGCCATGATGAATGGCGAAGAGTGTGAGGCGTGTCAGTAGTTTGCCGGAAGGGCCGCTCGGGAGAGCGGCCCTTTTTTATTGCACATGATGAGACTTCGAGCGCACAAGCGATGAAGCTACCCTTTCTAAACCCTTTGCCTTCAACCTTCGCACTTACGCGGTATGAAGCTTATTGTACAATACTGTGAAGGCTTCTTTGAGATGTGGGGCCTCTGTTTTTTTACGAGTCGAAGAGTATGCGGGAGCTAATTTTTTTGGGATAGGTTGTTAGACTCTATCCCGATATTCAGCGAAGCTATTTACTTTGTAGCAGATTTGCTCGATTAATAGCGCTGTCAGTTGAAACTTGTCGATAGTTGTTGCGTCAGAGTAAGCTTCAATCATATCCTGCATAGTGTGCAGCGATACGTGAATTGGCTCTGCCAAGGTAACTGGCTCTTTATGGCAGTTCATATAGCCGATCCCATGTAGTCCTATCTTAATGAGAAGGAAGCCAACGTAGGTGTTGAGCCAGTCTGGTGGAGAGTGGTCTGATGCTTCTTTCCACAATTTTTCTGGTATCGAGTTTATGGGTTTAACCGACCTTATTGGCTTGATCGCAGTAAACAGATTAAAGAAGTAAGCAGCTTTCTTATATGCGCTAGCTGCCTCAAACCCGTCTGCATGAGGAAACCCGTCTGGCTCGTTAACTCTACTCATCTTATCAATCAGGCTTCTGAATCTGCCGTAATCGACTTCTATGTCTTTAGCTCCAAGGCGAGCCAACATGGTGTCAATGAGAACTGCCAATCTAGTCCCGATTATGTCGGGGTCATCACTGTAAAACATTTCGCTGTACAGTAACTAAATTAACGCCAAGAGTTGAAGTGCTCTTTTTGCTCGGTTGCACAATTGGTGGCAGACACAATCAATTCTTCAACGCTACTGTGTTCAGAAAGATCTCCCGAAGCGTTTGAATTAGTACATTGCGAAAATTCAGCGGCATCAAAGTGCTGCTGATTTCCCTCGGAATCAACGAAACGAATTGCTTCGAAACGAATGCTTCCTGTATCATTATCTATGTAAGCCATGTCGTATTGAGTTGTATGGTGGAGCTTGCTTTACGAAAAAAGTGAAATCTGGATAAACTTATATTAGCGTCAAGAGTATTTAAAGCATATTAATGTAAATAATACCGCCTTTTTCAGTGAACAAATGTTTCCTCTTTTTGCGTTTTATTCTACCTTTTCTGTTCATAGAGAGAATTGTTGGCGCTTTTTGTTCCCATGAATTTACGACCGAATGAGATCCGAGCGACGCGACAATCCTCATTTAAATATTCGAACGAACGGATTTCATCCGGCCAAAAGCCATCCAGCACCCTACGCCAACAATTCCAACGGCAGTTCCGCAGTGTCGCCCTAGTAGCCCGAAACATCAAACTCTTCGGATTTTAGCGTAGTCGGGTTGGCTCTGCCGCCCGATCGTAATAAGCTGTTGGCCAGTATTTTAAACACTGGGCGGCAGAGCCAACCCTGCTACGATAGGGGGTAAATTGACATGTTTCGGTCTCCGGCGTAATCAGCTGTGTTTCGGGGAAGTCGGTGCCGGAAATACTGGGCAGTAGTCGTGTGGTGTCGTTATCAGTCAAATCGGTATCGATACCGATTTTGGGTCGACCTGGCCAGCAGCTCGGGAGAGCTGCGTTCCCGGGAACGCGAAACTCCTGTTTCGCTGGATGGTAGTTTGGGGGCGTTAGGGTTCAAAATGTAAGCATTTCAAGGACCCACAATTGCTCTAGAACCAAAACCGATCAGCTCTCCACATTTCGGGGCCAGAAGTAGCCCAGGATGTTTTCTGGGTTACGGACGGCAATTTGAATGTGGGTCTTTTCGCTAATTTCGGATCCCTTGAAGAGTGGTCCGCCTTCGGGAAAGACCCCGCGTACGGTATCGAAGGGAATAAGGTCTTCTTCGTCCTCTCTGAGAATGTGGCAAAAATTAATGACGGCACAGTCAAGATAACGGAGCTTACAATCATCCGCCGTAGCGTTTAGGTAGTTTCCCGCCAGGCGTCATGAAGCCGCCTTTGATCAAAAACCTGCGCGCTTCTTCGGGCGTCTTCATGTGCCTACGCGCAGCCTTTTCCATGGCAGGGATATCTGCCCTTAATTGGCTGTTGTCTGGCTTAGCGGCAACGACGGTCATTAGGAAATATTCGCTTAAGTCTTTGCTGTAATCAAGCTAGTTTTGGAATTTTCGGGCATTTTACAGCTCGACTAAAATGAACATTTCTGAGCATTCCGAAAGATGTAGAGAAGGCCATCCCGCACCCTACGCCAACAAATCCAACGGCAAATCCGCGATCTCACGCAGGCGTTTGCCGTTGATCATGATGTCGAGTAATTGAAGAGCTTCGTCGTTACCAGTCTCGACAATGGCCTCCCGGAGTTCGGTCAGGGCAAAATGATAGACGCAATCGGTGTCGCCCCAGGGTGTTCGCTATTTGTATTTCTGCCCGCGAAGGTTCGCCAAGGAAACGCGAAGACCTGAGCGATGGTTCTTCGCGCAATCTTCGCGTGGCTTCGCGGGCAGAATCTTTCGTCGATTCCTGATGTGGCGAATCTCTATGTTTCGGTCTCCGGCGTAGTCAGTTGTGTTTCGGGGAAGTCGGTGCCGGAAATACTGGCCAGCAGCAGTGTGGTGTCGTTATCAGTCAAATCGGTATCGATATTTACATTTTAAGATCGTCCTATTCGTTTTCCAAGTGAATCATCCGATCTCTATGGAGATCAGTTTGACCACACCCGCGATTTTGTTTCCAGCGGTCTCTTTATTGCTCCTGGCCTACACCAATCGATTTCTGGCGATCGCCAATATTGTGCGTGGCCTGGTCCAGCGCGGTGGTGGCCATCCGGACCAGAATACCATTCGCCAGATTGCGAATCTCCGGCGTCGGGTCATTCTGATCAAAGCCATGCAGGCCTTTGGAATTGCCAGTCTCTTCATTTGCGTCGCGTCGATGATTCTACTTTATTTCGAGTTTATTCTCGCGGGTAAAGTGGCTTTTGGGTGTTCGCTTTTTCTGATGCTGGCCTCGCTGGCCCTGAGCTTCTGGGAGATCATGCTGAGTGGGGTCGCCCTCCGGATGGAGCTGGATCGAGTGCTAGAAAATAAGTGATGTCCGCATTTTAGACTGAATTAAACACAGGGCGGCAGAGCCAACCCTGCTACGATAGGGGGTAAATTGACATGTTTCGGCCTCCGGCGTAATCAGCTGCGTTCCAGGGGACGCTCCTGTTTCACTTGATGGCGGGTAAATGTATAGCCGATGAACACAGTTAGCCTCCGCCCAAGTGCTCAAGGTCATCGAGATCCTTGTGACGGCCCGCTGCCCGCTTAGCTTCTTTTAAGCTTCGAACACTGAGTAGTTGAACGGGGGCTCCATCGACCAGAATGGCTTCGCTACTCAGGAGCGCTTCGTCAAATTCAAGACCTTTGACTTTAGTCAGAATGTCGATGGCTACTGGTGGTCGGCCAAATGTGAAAACATCGACCTTTTCGGTGGACAGGAAATCATGCTGTGAAATGGCATTGAGTGGTAGGCCAAATTCGGCGAAAGCACTTTGTAGACGTTTATAATTTTCCGAGGTGGGTTTTATCCAAATGTCGATGTCGCCGGTTGTTCGATGGTAGCCGTGCAGAACTACGGCGTATCCGCCCACGAGTAGCGATTCGACCTGATGATTCTTCAGAGATTTTAAAAAGTCGATGAAGTCTTCGTTCAGTAATCCGGCTTCAATTTCTCTCATCCTCTGTAGCGCTTGGAAAAGGCTTTGCGGTCTAATCTCGGCCAGGGCTTTCCGAGAAAGCCATAGTTTACCTGCATCAGATACTGGAAGCTCGCACCGCGTTCGCTGGCTGACATTTTGTGGTAGGTCGTCTGATGTTCCGCAGCTTCAGTGAAGGTCTGCTTTTTAAAGGTGGTGCGGTCGAGTCTCACGGGGAAAGGATTCATTTGTTCGTCGTTCTTGTCAATTTTGTAGTCTATTCCTGTTCTGGCGAATCTCTATTTTTCGGTCTCCGGCGTAATCAGTTGTGTTTCGGGGAAGTCGGTGCCGGAAATACTGGGCAGTAGTCGTGTGGTGTCGTTATCAGTCAGATCGGTATCGATTGAGAGGCCGAACCGGGCGGCAACTCGAGAGAGCTGCGTTCCCGGGAACGTGGAACGCCTGTTTTGCGCGATTGTCAGCACCATCAAGATTAGGTAGTTGACCCTGTTCAAAGGCATGAATACCTGAGAAAGAAATGGCAACTGACCTGCAAATCCAAGCTTTAGACAAAACCAGGCATGGTCGGGCCGGGTTTGATTGTGGCGTGCCTGCGTTGAATCGTTACCTGTCCGAACAAGCCGCGCTCGACATGCAGCGCAAAGCTTCGGGATGTTGGGTCATTACCACGCAAAATGATGCTAAATCAGTTTTAGGTTAGTATACCTTATCGGCAGAAGCCATTGATGCGGTCGATCTGCCGGAAATGCCGAAGGCCATCAGCAAAAAGTTCCCCAAATATCGACGCTTTGGTGCGGCGCTCCTTGGGCGACTTTGCGCCCCTCGATTTCGGCGGCCTTTTCGATCAGCGCCTTCTCGGCAGGAGCGATGCGAGCGACCAGTCGCTCCGTCTTCAATTCTTTGGTTGCAGTGATCATGATTAATGTGTGCCTTGGAGTGCCACATTTAGCAAGCCGGAATTCATTATTTTTGCAGCCATTCATTCTAGAGTGTCCGATTATCCCTTATTTTTCTGCAATATTCTGTGGTTGATCAGTTGAGCAGCTTGGGGTAAATTTTTCTGTGATGCCAAAACCATTTCTGCGGATACTCTTGTATGTGGTCATGATCTATGGGGGCCTGCTTGTCTCGGTCGCAGCTTTTCAGCGTTCCCTCATTTACTATCCGAGTACTGATTCAGAGGAGCGGATGATTTCGATAGCGGAATACATCGGGATGGAGGCGTGGCTGGATGGCGACGGCCATATTATCGGCTGGAAAGATGAGTCTGCCGGGACGGACGGGGAAACAGCGGGAAGGGTTGTCGTCTTTCATGGCAATGCCGGCCATGCGCTGCATCGCAGCTATTATCGGGATGGTTTACGCAGTCTGCCGGAAGAGGCCGGCCGGTGGCGGGTTTATGTTTTCGAATATCCGGGATACGGTGCGCGGGAGGGCCGTCCGTCGGAAGCGGCGATTAAGCGGGCGGCGGATGAGGCGGTGCAGTCTCTGTTAGAGACGGCGGATGGTGAGCCGGTTTACCTCATCGGTGAGTCGCTGGGTAGCGGGGTGGCCAGTTATTTGGCCGGAAAGTATCCGGATGCAGTCGGTGGCGTTTTGATGGTCACGCCCTTCACCACGCTCGCGGATGTGGGCAGGCAGCATTATCCCTTCTTACCGGTGGCCTGGTTGCTCCGTGACAATTACGACAACCTCGCAGCCTTGGAGGCCTACGGGGGGCCGGTGGCGGTCTTGTTGGCGGAAAACGACCGGGTGGTCCCCGCTGAATTGGGCCGGAGTTTGTATGAGCAATATGCCGGTCCGAAGCGGCTGTGGGTGCAGACGGGGCGGGGGCATAACGACCTGGATATGAGTTCATCGGCCAGTTGGTGGCCCGAGGTCTTTTTGTTTCTGAAAGGCGGATTTGGGAAAGTTTAGGATCGAATTTCAGCGTGAGGGGGCTAGATTGTCATTATGAACTATATCCCTAAAGTAATCGCGCACCGTGGGGCTTCGGCCACCGCACCGGAAAATACACTGCCTGCCTTTGCCCAGGCCTGGAAGGATGGGGCCGACGGAGTGGAGTGCGACGTGCGGCTAACTTCGGACTGCCAGGTGGTCTGCATTCACGATGCAGATACGGAGCGCGTGGCGGGGCAGAAGCTGGTGGTGGAGGGCACTGATCTGGCGACGCTGCAAGCGCTGGATGTGGGCAAGTGGAAGGGGGCGGACTATGTCGGCACCAGGATACCCTTGTTGAGTGAGGTGATGGCTGCGGTGCCGCCGGGGAAGAAGTTTTTTATCGAATTGAAAGCGGGCCAGGAGATGTTGACGCCCCTGTTTGCGGTGCTGGATGCGGGTATGATTGAGCCCAAGCAGGTGATGTTGCTGGTCTTTGATCAGGAAATGGTGCGGGCGATCAAGGCCCAGCGCCCGGATCTTAGGGTATTATGGTTGATTGATGTGAAATCGAATTGGCTGGGACGCTCTCAACTCAAGCTGGCCGATGTGTTGGAGACCCTGGTCGATATTCAAGCCAACGGGCTGGGGCTCCGCTGTCATTCGGGCATCAAGCGTGAAATGGTGCGATCCATCCTAAAGGCGGATGCACACCTGAACATCTGGACGGTGGATAATCCGGTGGACGCGCGCCGCTATGCTTCCTTTGAGGTCAGCTCCATCTCCACCAATTGCCCGCAGGTGATCGTGGATACGCTGCTGGCTTAGTTTCTGACTAGCTATTCAGCTCGACCAGTTTGGCCAGGATCGCTTTTTGGGCATGTAGCCGGTTTTCGGCTTCGTCGAAGATGATGGACTGTGGACTGTCGAGCACTTCCTGGCTGACTTCTTCGCCTGCGTGGGCGGGCAGGCAGTGCATGAAGCAGGCGTCGGGCTTGGCCATGGCGAGCAGCTCGGATGTGACCTGGTAGGGGGCCATCAGTTGCTTGCGCTCGGTCGCCTCCGCCTCGTTACCCATCGATACCCAGACGTCGGTGTAGATTACGTCGGCATCCCGGCAGGCCGCTTTGGGATCGGTCGTATAGTGGTATTGCTTCGGCAGGCCATCGGCTGCGAGGGCCGCATCGATGGCCCCGGTCGGGGCAAAGCCTGTAGGGCCGGCGAGGGTGATTTCCATGCCAAACATGGCGGCGGTATGAATCCACGAGTTGGCCATGTTGCAGGCACTGTCGCCGACAAAGGCGACTTTTTTGCCCTTCAGCGTCTGCAGGTCCATCGCTTCCGGGGAGTAGCGCTCCAGCAGGGTGAAAATATCGGCATAGAGCTGGCAGGGGTGATTGAAGTCGGTCAGCCCGTTGACGATGGGCATGGTGGCATGTTGCGCGAAGGCCTCTACGATAGCGTGCTCAAAGGTCCGGATAACCAGGCCGTGCAGATAGCGCGACATGACCTTGGCGCTGTCTTCAATGGTTTCGCCACGGCCGATTTGGGTGTTTTGCGAAGACAGGACCAGTGGGAAACCTCCTAATTCATTGATACCGACTTCAAAGGAAATGCGCGTGCGCGTGCTGCTTTTATAAAAAAGCAGACCCCAGGACTGCATGTTCAGCGTTTGCGGACTATTCAGGCGATTCGCCTTGAACTCCTTGGCCAGCGCGAAGACCTGCTGGGCCTGCTCAATAGTGAAGTCGGTTTCTTTTAAAAAATGGTGCATTGGACGGGATACGGGATGCGGGATACGTTATACCGGATACGGGATAGGAGATACGGGATACGTG
>REBV01000267.1 GCA_007692545.1 Puniceicoccaceae bacterium | reverse complement strand
ATCCGCGTTTGATCACTTCCGGCACCTCTTAAAACAACGCCCGATTGGCGAATGACGATCGGGCGCTCAAACTCATAAACCCCGGCCTCCAGCTGCACCGTTCCTCCGCCCGCTGCGACCGCTGCCGCAATCGCTGCCCAAAGCCCTTCGGCATCGGGCTTGCCATCGTCAGGGTGTGCCCCGAAATCTGCGGCACGGACCACCACTGGGGGTGTCGGAATGCCGCATGGAATCCCCGCATAGCGGAAGTCCGGATAAATCAAACCACCGGGCCCTTCGACGTCGGCATCGGTCAGTTGGCGGTCATCGTTCGCCCGAAGTGGGAATTCGCTCTCCCACGCCGGCCCGCGCTTATCCATGCGTTGTTCAATGAAGCGCCGTTGAGTTTCGTTTAAATCCAAAGGGCCACTGAGTGCCTTGAGATCGCCAAGGGCTGATGCGTCAGAAAGCTGCGGCAACGCCAAAGCGAGGACGGCGAGGTACGCGGAGAGGGGTAGATGGATCAACCTGTTCATTTATTTATCCTTGTGCTTCAAACATGCTAAAGAGAAAGCGTGTAAATATCCTAGCTTCTACGTAGAAGAAGTACAGCAATTTAATCTTTGTTTTCAGGGTTAAGGTCAGGACGAGCCCGTTGAAAAACTTTTTACCTGAAAAAATGCTTGCCTCCTTCCAATTTTATCTTCTACGTAGAAGAAAGTATTAGGTAATTGCTACCGCGTAGTTGTTTCCGTCATCCCAATAACCGTTTATCCCATCAACCCCGTAAATATTATGAGCATAAAGAAGAAAACTCTCTGTGGTTTCGCAGCGGCTGCCGCCCTGGTCATATCCTCACCTATCGCATCCGCCAGCTTACTGGTGTATGAAGGTTTTGATTACGCGGCGGGAGGCATCAGCGGAGATTCTGCTGGCCTCAGTACAGGTGCAGGCTCCCTGAATGGTGGCTTGGGCTGGAGTGGGGCTTGGGTCGGTCAGTCTGGCGACACGACTTACGGAAACATTGTTGCCGACTCGCTGAGTTTTAATGAGCTCCCGACCACGGGCAATCGCCTACAGCTTGGTTCCTTTCGGGATGCATCCCGTGGTTTTGATTCAGCATTTGGCGAAGGGACTTATTACTTTAGTGTTCTCCTCGGCGTCGGAAATTCCAGCGGCGACGAGCGCACTCGTTTTCGGATTACCCAGGACGGCAGCCAAAACGGTACCTTCGAGGTCGGCTTTGGTTTTAGTGGTAGCGATCCCGCTGAACTCGTTTACCGAACTGGCGGAGACACGCCAGTTACTGGGGCGGGCACCGGAATCGGCGGGACCAACCTGATCGTCGGAAAGTTTGATTTGAGTGCGGGTGGCGTGATGAGTGACATTGTGATTTGGCTCAACCCGAGCGATCTGTCCAGTGAGGGTGGGAACATTGCGACGCTTGATCTTGATACTGCTTCGATTGGAGGCGGGGTTGGCGGTGTGCGGCTCACTCGCACCGGTGGGACAGAATCAGGCGTCTTTGATGAAATCCGTTTCGGCACGACTTGGGGCTCCGTCGCGATTCCCGAGCCTGGAACCTATGCCTTTATCGGAGGATTGCTGGCACTTTCTTACGTGGTGGTTCGTCGCCGTCGCTAAGCGGAGTCACCTTTATCCGGGCTCCGACCTGCTCTTCAAGTTTGCAGGGCTTTGGAGCCCGGTTTTTTTAATTCTTTATTCGATACCTGCGGAGATTTCGCATACATGATTTTAATGCCAAGATCTGATAAGGTAACGTCTAAAACCCTCGCTCTCGAACTTGGGGTCAGCCAGCGCACCGTCTCCGAGGCGCTGAATAACCCCGAAAACAAAATCGGCTTAAAGCAAGCAACCATCGACCGTATCCGCGCGCACGCTGCCAAACGCGGCTATCGCCCAAATATCGCGGCGAGAGAAATGCGTTTACAACAGGTGCCCGATTTTGGGCTGTTGCTTTCGACGCACGAAATGGCTGGGTCTGCCTCGGTTTTGGAAGGTGTCTTGCCCGGAATCCTCGATGGCTTGGCTGACGTTCAGCGAGGGCTTCGGGTGAATCGAATGACTGATGAAGCTTTAGCCGATCCAGCGATCATGCGCAATTTGCTGATGCGCTGGGGCGTTGCAGGTATCCTGATTAATTATCTCTATGATGAGCCGGAAAGTTTTCGTTCCTTTGTCCATGGTACCCATATGCCGGCTGTGTGGTTGAACAACCGACACGAAGTGGATTGCGTCCTACCTGACGATTTTCAGGCGGGTTTCGAGATTACCCGTCGCTTTTTCTCCGCTGGTCACAAGCGACCAGCTTATATCGATCTGTATCCCAGCCGTCATTACAGCTGTGAAGAACGCCAGCAAGGGTACCACCAGGCAGTGCGGGAGGCGGGTGCGGAGCCGCTGATTTTTGAAGGGCCTCTGGAGCGCTTGGCCGAGTGGTTTAACGCCACAAAACCCGACGCATTGTTTATTTATAACCTCTACAGCTTTCTGGCCGTCGAGACGTTTTTAAATGAACGAGGCGAGGGGGGGATACCCCGCGTATTTGTTAATGAAAGCAGTAAGATGCCGCTCGCGCCGCAGGCTCGGGTGGCAATCCTCCCGGGCCGGGAACTCGGCAAGGCAGCGGCCAGTCTGCTCGAACGCAAGCTGAGCAGCGGGCAGGATCAGCCAAATGTTCGTGTCCCGCTCCGCCTCCCTGATTTTCCGTAATCGAAATTTTTTCCCCTTTACTTATGTCCGACTTTCACAAATACGATGTCCTTGTTGCTGGTGGTGGAACCGCCGGAACCGCCGCCGCCATTTCCGCAGCCCGCCGCGGTCACCGTGTTTTGTTGGTTGAAGAGATGAACTGCCTGGGTGGCGTCTCTACGGGTGGCGGCGTGGCCGAGTGGTTCGCTTCACTTGGTGGGATGGGCAATGTGTTTGACGAGACCCTCGGCAAAATGGCTCGCTTTGGTGCGCGTTACGCCAATAACCGATGGTTTAATCCGGAATATTTAAAGGGAGTCTGGCAGCTCAACGCCGAGGCTGCCGGGGTTGATATTCTTTTTCACGCCTCGGTCATGCGCGTCCGGACCGAAGCTGATCGGCTCGTCGCGGCAGAAATCACCTGCTGTTCCCAGACGCTCGACGTGCGCGCAGACTGGTTTATCGACACCTCGGGGGAAGGTGATTTATGCGCATTGGCTGGGGCTGCTTTTCAGCAGGGCGATGCGAAAGGCCGGGTTTTGCACATGTCGCTGACCGCCTGGATGTATGACACCGGTGAAAAACAAACCCTCTGGCTCCCCGATGAACTCGAGCCCATCGATAGTGCCGATGAGCTACCCGGTCTTGGTTCTGGCTGGAAAGTATCCGATAACCGGATCTACCTGAACGCCACCAAGGTCCTTAATCAGGATCCCACCGACCCCTTCCAACTCTCCGCAGCCGAGCGGGAAGCCCGCCGCCAGTTGTTGCGGATTGCACACTACGTCCAACGCTTTGAATACCCGACTTATGCCTTGGCATCCAGTGGCGCTCGTATAGGCATCCGCGAGGGCAGGCGAGTGACTGGGGACTTTGTCCTGACAAAAGAATTGGTACTGAACCGCGATGCCGCCTTGGATTTTGAAGATGGGGTAGCGGTGGCAACTTGTCAGATTGATTTTCACAGCCTTAGTAAGGCCGGCAACTCTGGATGGCGCCAACGTTTGGAACCCTACAGCATTCCCTTCCGTTGTATGGTCTCCAAAGATTTTTCGAATCTTATGATGGCGGGCAAATGCATTAGCGTGGACCAGGTTGTCCACAGTAGTAGCCGAATGACTCCTACCTGTTGCTCTATGGGACAAGCGGTGGGTACCGCCGCTGCGCTGGCTGTCGAGCAGGGGGCGGGAAATATTCGGGAGGTATCCATAGAATCCCTACGCGCCACACTCGCTGCCGACGGTATGGAGCTGGATCCCTCAAAGCACCATGCCTTTGCACCTGATCAAAGCGATTTCGACGAAGACGAGGAAAACGCCAGCTAAGCTAAATTCAGAGCGACGAGGGTGTTAGGTAGGCATTCCAATCGCTCGGTAGTACATCGTGCTTGCCCTCGCGGTGGTGGAAACGCAGCGCCCCGCCGACCGGCGTAGGTTCGGCTGTCGACTGAGGCATTTGCTCCGGAAGCTGCGCATCGATGCCGTAGAGCGAATAGACCGTCGCCGCTTCATGGAGGGCGATAAATTCACCATAAGGATCGGCCCAGAGGTCCTCTTTGGCGGCACCGAGATGGAGTGCGCGCGGAGCGATCAGGGCGAGGAGCTGGTGTTGATCAACGGGTAGTTCGTTTACCCGCTCGGCGTATGCCGGGAGTTGGGGTGAGAACCAGTAGTCAAAGTTGCGTGTGATGATGGCGACGGTTTCACCAAACTCACGGCGGCTGAGGGCTGCGCCCATACAGCCGCTGTTGTTGGCAAACACAGCGGAAAAACGGGTGTCCTGAGCGCCCGCCCAGAGCGCGGCCTTACCGAGCCGGGAGTGCCCAAAGACCGTCATTCGGGAATTGTCGATCTCCGGGATTGGTGTGACGTAGTCGGCAATGCGCGAGAGGGCCCAGGCCCAGCCACCGATTGCGCCCATTTTTTCGTCACCGGTGTTTTCAGGAAAGAGGGAGAGCACCCCGTCGGGGAAGTGAGTGTAGGATTCTGGCACGATTTCACCGCGAAAGGCGGTGGCCACCGCATAGCCGCGATCGATCAGATCTTCGAGATGCCATCGCCGGGCCATTGATCCGCGTTCTCTCGTTTCCATGTCAGGAATTACCGGAGGCATGCGGATGGAGGTTTCCGCATCGATGGTGTGGTTGCCCCAGAAGTTGAGGCCGATCAGGACTGGGGCAGGCTCAGTGGATCGTGCGGGGCTGACAAGCAGTACGTCGAAGGCGGCGCTACGGTCTTTCCAGCGAAAATTGAGACGGGCCTGGCGCAGGATTGCCTTGCCGCCAAAAATGACGCGGGTGCTTTCCTCCTCTGCCGTCATGTGCATGGCATCGGCGGAGGGGGCATCATAAGGATTATCATCGGCAGAATCGTTAAACACGGCCCAGACGGGAATGCGGGGTGTGCGTCCGTAGATCTGTGTTTCAAATTTTTCCAGCAGCGCGGGCCGGGCGATGGCTTCCCAATCCTCTACGCTTTGGATGGCCTGGCCGCAGGGTGTGCTAAGGATGTCGGGCAGTTCGTAAGCCGGTACTTCGGCTTCCTCAACGATAAGTTCTGGGCGCGTCATTGCTGTCGAGATCAGTAGTGGGATGGCTGCTAAAATAAGCTGGGTTAGTTTTATGTGAGTCATCAGTGTCTCGTCGCGGTGGCATTTTAGCCTACGGGGCTTTTTTAGGAGGTAAACGGTTCAAGCAGCAGCCCATCGGTATAGTGGTCACTAAACTCCGGCATCAGATTCAGCTCAATGGACTGACAGTTTTCGAGTAAGGGGGCAAGGTTTCGATAACTGTTTTGCAGGAGACAAGCGGACGCTCCACCGAGGGAAGCGTTGCCGATGGTTTCGAAGCATTTTTTCTCCACACTGGGCAGTAGCCCGATTCGGTGGGCATGTGAGGTGTTGAGGTGGTAGCCGAAGCCCCCAGCGATGTAAACCTTGCGTAGGTCACAGGCCTGAAGGCCGGCGATTTCGAGGAGCACCGCGACACCCGCCGCGATCGCGGCTTTGGCTTGTAAAAGCTCGGCAACGTCGACCTCGCTGATCCAGGTGTGTGGGCTTAGGCGGATGATGTGCTTGCAGGAACCATCGGCGTCTTCCAGGAGGCTAACGTCTGGGTGTGCACGATCAAAGCGCCCGAAGCGGTTCAGTAGCCCTCTTTCGAGCGCGAGGGCGATAAAGTCAACGTAGGCGGCTCCGGAAATACCTTCTGGTTCACTCCCGGAAGAGCATGGCTGGCATAGATGGTAGCTCCATTGTCCTCCCTCGTGCGTGATGGCCGAGAGGACGCCGGGACCTGCGCTGGCACCGCAGGCAAGACGTCCGCCCTCAAAGGCGGGACCGGCAGCAGTGGCGGTCGTCAGGTAGCCGCCTGCGTGTTTGAGAAGGATTTCACCGTTGGTCCCAAAGTCAATGAGGAGGGTGGGGGCTGCTTCGTTAAGCATTCCTGCGGCGAAAGCACCGGCGACGATGTCGGCCCCGACAAAAGGAGCCAAGGAAGGGAGGAGGATGGCGGGAAGGGGAGCACCGGGCCGGAGGTCGGTCAGTGCAACCGTGCGAGCTTCCAGAAATTCGGGTTTGAAGGGATACTTCGCAAAGCCATCGAGACTTTCGCCGAGCACGGTGTGGAGCATTACTGGGTTCCCGGCAAGGGTCGCTTCTGAGACGGCATCCAGCGAGCAGTTGGCTTGACGACAGAGGGTTTGGAGTAGGGGAGCCAGGCCGTATTGGAAGAGGCGCTGACGGAGGCGGCGGCGTCCGGATGCGTGTTCAGTGGCGTAGCTTATGCGGGAAAGGACGTCGTCGCCGTAGGTTCGCTGTGGATTCGCGATGGCGTGGTCGGCGAGCGCGTGTCCGTTCTCAAGATCCCAGAGCATTCCGGCGAGGGTCGTTGTGCCGATATCGAGGGCGAGCCCGATGCCCGGACGGGGGTGGTGGTACGGATTGAGCTGCGGGTGGATATCAAAGCTGCTGACTCCGTAGAGGCTTTGATCCGACCAAGAACTTTTCGGGATCTGCAAACGGTTGGCCGCAGGGGGGATTTCGGCAAGTGTCGTCTGGCAGGCGCGGAGCGTTTGGGTGGTCCCGTTGGCGTCGCGGTAGTGGACTCGACAACCGCGACAGAGGCCGCGCCCACCACAACGGGTATTCAGGCCGTAGCCGGCATTTTCCATTGCATCAGCCAAACGCTGATCACTTCGGCTGGGGTCAATTTTCAGATAAGCGGTTTGTTTGTCGGGCAGGAGCAAACGGATCTTCAGGGTTTTCATAACCGGGCGCAGATGAGCTTGCTATCGCCGCTAAGCGCGATGGTTTGACCTGGCGGAACCGTCAGGTAGCGGGTAGCATCCCAATGTCCGTCGATCAGGTCTTGGAGAAGGGTGGCGTCGCCCGGAATGCGGCGGAATTCCCAGTTTAGGTGATGGGCACAGCCTTGGCAGTAGTTTTCAGCTTCGGCGTTGTCAGTAATATCGACATAGGCAGCGCAGTTATGATGGGCAAAGACCTCTTGATCGGCTTCTACGAGGTCGTCGATCATTTCAGGGTCATCGGCGTAGCGGGTGGCGTAGGTGGCGCGGAGATGGGCCTCTCGGTCCGGGCCGGGAACTCGTTTACCCCGGATCCAACCGGGCGAGTAAAAATAGGTGGCGGGGTTTTCCTTGAGGATGGTGGCGTGCGGTACGATGCCGCCCAAGAGAATGGATATGCAGTCGTGAGCTCGGGGGAGAATGAGCGGACACTGCCCGGCGCGGATCCCGATTAGGCCGTTTCCGCACAGGCCGTAGGCGAGGATGATGGCGTCTATACGGTGTTCTTTTTC
>REBV01000128.1 GCA_007692545.1 Puniceicoccaceae bacterium | reverse complement strand
GCATTTACCGGCCTTTCAGGGGGTGGCGCTGCATTTGGCGGAGGTGCAACTGATCGCCGGTGATGCCGGGAGTATCGTCGTTTGTGAGCCTCCCAAACACCTGCGCCTGTTGTATCGGCGGATGGGTTTGGAACTCGAGGCGTCGGCTTATTGACGGAGAGCGGGTGAATTATCCAATTCACGATCAACCTGAATTTTTATATTTATGCAGGAGCGCTCTCGGCAGGTGGCAGGCTTCCTCCGGGTTTTTTGTCAGTCGGTCCTGGTGTTCGGCGTCGCTTCTCACGTAGTTCGTCAGTGGGCGCACCTCGACGGCGATACGTTGATGATCGGTCCGTTGCCTGATAGCATTCTTTGCCTGCACCAGGTGTGCGGGGTCGAGGCTATAGATGCCGGTGCGATATTTTTCGCCGATATCCGGGCCCTGTTGGTTGATCGCGTAGGGGTCGATGATCTCAAAAAAATAATCGATCAGTTGGGGCACCGAGACCTTTTGGGGGTCAAATCGGGTTTTGACGCATTCGGCATAGCCGTCATAGGTGCCACCGGTATCTTGAGCGGTGCCATTGGCCCGGCCCGCTTCAGTCTCCTCCACACCGGGCAAATGCCGTAAAAACTCCTGCACGCCCCAGAGGCAACCACCTGCGAAATAGATCTCCTCCATTGGAAAGAGTGTATTGTTTCCGGAAATCGCAGATCAAGCCCTTTATTGGAGCTGGGAATATTGCTGCGAATAGGAACTTGCTATTTGGGAGCGAGTCCCTTTCCTTCAGCGGTTTTTCAACCCACAAGCGATATGACAATTCCTGAAACGATCACTTTCCTTCCTCTTGCTCAAGCAGCTCCCGCTGGTGGCGGCTTTGCGGGCTTCATCCCAATCATACTTCTTTTTGTCGGTATGTGGTTCCTCATTATTGCGCCTCAGCGGAAGCGTCAGAAAGCGCATGACCAGATGCTCAAAGAGCTGAAAACGGGCGACGAAATCGTGACCAGCGGTGGGATTTTTGGCACCATTACCAATGTAAAAGACGATTGTTTCGTGGTCCGCATTGCGGAGAACACAAAAATCGAGCTGGGCAGGGGCTTCGTGGCCAGTAAAGTCCCGGCAAAATCCGGGGAATAATTGCCCCGTTCTTTTTTGTCCTCGCCCCTTCAACTTTAGCGTTTAGCTACTTTACTCATGTCCGGAAATATTCTTTGGAAATTCATACTCACAGCAGTCATCATCTTTTGGTGCGTGATGAGTGTCACCCCCTTGCAGGATCGCCCCTTTGAGGACTATATCGTGGCGCAAGTCACGGCCCACGAGCTTGAGTTTGCCGATGTATTGCAACGCGCTGAGGCCCGTGTGGAAGCTGGCGACGCCCCGACGCTGTTTATCGCTCTGCGTGACTTGGGCGAGAGAGAGGGCATTAATTATGCCAAGTTCTTTCCGCAAATCAACGTCGCTGACATTGCCAATCAAAACAAGCGCAACGATATCCTGCTCAAATACATCCTGAGAAAGGCCCAGAGCCAATTACGCCTCGGCCTCGACCTGAAGGGCGGTGTGGGCGTGACCTTGATGATTGATGAGTCTGCGCAAGCCGGGCTGAGCCAGTTTGAGCAGGCGGAGCAGTTGAGAAATGCGATCGAGATTATGGCAGACCGCCTCGACGGGATGGGTGTGGCTGAGCCGGTGATTCGTGCCCGTGGCGACAATGCCATCGAAATTCAATTGGCGGGGCTTTCCACTCGGGATAACCCTGAGGTGATCGACTCGATCCGGGCGCCAGCCCGCCTCGAATTCCGTGCAGTACACCCCGATTTACGGCCGGATACCACGCCGACCAATCGCTTCCCCGTGGGCTATGAGGTGTTGGCGATGGAAGTGGACGACCGCCGGAGCGGCGAAGTTTACGAGGAGCGACTTTTTGTAGAGCTCATCCCGAAAGCGACCGGAGAGATCATTGGAGATGCCTTCGCCTCACAAAATCAATCCGGTGGTTTTCAGATCAATTTGGAGATGACCAGCGATGGTGCGCAAATACTTCGCACCGTCACCGAGCGCATGGTGGGCGATCCGCTGGCAATTGTGCTCGATGGTAAACTCTATTCTGCACCGACTATTCAGTCTGTGCTTAGTAGCCGCGCTCAGATAACGGGGAGTTTTTCGCAGCGCGAAGCGATTGAGTTGGCCAATGTCTTGAACAATCCACTGGCCGTCGAGTTGCGTGTCGACGAGATGTATGAAGTCGGGCCGACCATGGCCAGGAGTGCCCGGGAAAGTTCGGTCAACGCGGCAAAGTGGGGTGCCACCCTGGTTGTCGGGTTTATGATACTTTATTACTTCCTCGGTGGTCTCGTGGCTGTCATTTCGGCGGTCATCAATGTTACCATCGTGCTGGGTGTGCTGGCGAGCCTCGGGGCGACCTTGACCCTGCCCGGCGTGGCCGCGCTCCTGCTCACACTGGGTATGGGCGTGGATGCGAATATCCTTATCTTCGAGCGTCTCCGTGAGGAACTGCGTGCGGGCAAGAGTATTAAAAACGCCACCGCAGGTGCTTTCGAGAAGGTGACTTCGACGATTGTCGATGCCAATGTAACGACCTTGATTACCGCTACCATCCTCATCTGGCTCGGCACCGGGCCGGTTAAAGGTTTCGGCATTACGCTTGCTATCGGTATTTGCGCTTCGATTTTCTGCGCGCTGGTAGTCACACGTTTCCTGGTGGACTTTTTGGTCTATCGCCTGGGAGTCTCCAAGGTATTGGGGCTGCAAATCATGGGCGAGCAGAAGATCGACTTCTTTAAATTCCGCAAGCCGGCCTTTGCCGCCTCCTGGCTGCTGGTCTTGGCCGGTATTACGAGTGTGGTGATGAACCATGACAATATCCTGGGTAAGGACTTCACCGGGGGGGACGAGATGACGGTGAACTACGCCGAGCGTCTGGATACGGATGCGATTCTGCGCGTGGTTGAAGAGCAGGAACTTGGCGATGTGACGGTGCTTTACCAGCGTCTGATTGGTGAAGACCGCGAAGTGCTCAAGCTGCAAACTCCCTTTGATGAAGCGCGCCCGACGCTGGAAATCCTGCAAGCGGCATTTCCAAATGCAGGCCTGGAGGAGGCCGGCATCAGCCAGATCGGGGCCTCGATTTCCAAGACGATTCAGTGGAACGCCCTGATTTCGGTGCTGTGTGCCCTGGGGGGTATTCTACTCTACGTGGCGCTCCGCTTCGAGGTCGGCTACGGGGTGGGTGCGGTCATTGCGACGATTCACGACGTGCTGATGACAATTGGTATCTTCGTACTATTTGGCCAGATGGGGATCCTCGTGAGTGGTCAATTTACGGCGCCGATGCTAGCTGCGATTCTGATGATTGTTGGTTACTCGATCAATGATACGATTGTCGCCTTCGACCGTATCCGTGAAGAGCTGGAGCTGAACCCCGGGATGGACTTACGCAACATTATCAATCTTTCGATCAACCGGGTCTTTTCCCGCACCGTGCTGACGAGTTTCACGACCTTGCTGGCGTCTACCTCGCTCTACATCTTTGGTGCCGGTGTGATCAATGACCTGGCTTTCGTCTTTATCATTGGTATTCTGACTGGAACATTCTCTTCGATCTTCATTGCCAGCCCCGTTTTCTACTGGTGGCACAAGGGAGATCGCCGCCATGTGGAGGAGCGTCAACTCACGCCTAAGCGTTACGAGTGGGAGAGCCAGAAAGAAGCTTAATTGTAGATGCTCTGGGATCTGATCGAGACCGACGAAACTGTGGCCAATGCCTTGGCTGAGAGTCTGGGTTTGTCGGCGGTAACGGCTCGGTTGCTGGTGCAGCGTGGGATTGTTACGGGTGAGGCGGCGGAGGAATTCCTCCGGCCGCGGCTGGCGCAGTTGGATAACCCGTTTGCGCTGAAAAACCTCAAAGCGGCGGTCGAGCGGATTGAGCAAGCGGTCGAGGGCAGAGAAGCGGTGGTGGTTTTCGGCGATTATGATGTCGATGGGGTGACCAGCACAGTGCAGCTCGTCAGCATGCTACGGAGTCTGGGCCTGGAGCCACGTTTTTCTGTGCCGCGCCGCCTGGACGAGGGCTACGGCTTGAGCCATGATGCCATCGACCGCATCTTCGACGGTCAGATACCCCAGCTTTTTATCGCCCTGGACTGTGGCACCAATGCTCACGAGCCCATCGCTTACCTGCGTGAGCTGGGGGTGGATGTGATCATCGTCGACCATCATCAGACAAAGACAGCGGCTCCAGAGGAATGCATCTTCGTCAACCCTCACGTTAATGACCCTGAGAATGCCCCGTGGCGCGATCTGTGCACGGCTGGGCTGGTTTTTAAACTGCTGCATGGACTGCTCAAAAACCGGCGGGCGGCCGAGGACCCACGGGTCGAGGGCATTCAGCTCAAGGATTATCTAGATCTCGTTGCTATGGGCACGATCGCCGATCTGGTGCCGCTGCACGGAGAGAATCGCATCCTTTCCTGGTTTGGGCTGCGTCACCTGCGGGCGAATGGGCGCATGGGGATTCGTGCGCTGGCCGAAGTTTCCGGGATCGATAGTGCTCAGGAAATGGGCGGGGCGGATATATCCTTTAGGATCGCCCCGCGTATCAATGCCAGTGGGCGCCTGGCGGATGCAGCCTTGCCCATCGATTTACTTTTGCACGACGATTATGCTACTTGTCGTGGTATCGCCCAGGAGCTGGATGCGATTAATAAAGAGCGCCAGGCCATCGAGCGGGGCATCGCCAAAAAGGCGGAGCTCCGTGCGGCCAGTGAGTTTGCCGACGAGCCGGGGATCGTGCTTTTTGGTGATGATTGGCACCCCGGGGTGGTCGGTATTGTAGCCAGCCGTGTCAGCCGGCACTTCCACAAACCCTGCGTCATTCTGGGTGCCGAGGGGGATGAGGCAAAGGGCTCCGGTCGCAGTGTTGCGTCGGTCAACCTGGTGGAAGTCTTTCAGCGTTGTGCCCATCTGCTCGGTCACTGGGGCGGGCACCCGATGGCCGCTGGAGTATCGCTCAAGGCGAGCGATGTGGATGCCTTTACCAAATGTTACCTCGATGCCCTAAAAGAACTCTACCCCCAGGGCTTGCCCGAGCCGACTCTGCAAGTATCCGCGTGGCTGGAACCACAGGATCTTAGCGAATCCTTGCTGGTCGAGCTGGATCGCTTGCATCCTTTCGGTCAAGGTAACAGTGAACCGATCTTCGGTCTGCGGGGGGTGGCTCTGGAGGAGGCACCGTATGTTTTCGGCGACGGTAACTTCCGCTTTCGCCTGACCCCGGAAGCGGGGAGTCGGCGTGGTGTCGCGGGCATTGCCTGGCGCTTGGGCGAGCCGCCTGCCATCGGGCAAGTTGTCGATCTGGCCATCCGATTCTCGTGGAACTACTGGCGCAATAGTCGCTACCCACAGCTTACCCTGGTCGACTGGAAACCCAGCTCAGCCTGACTTGCTCGGCTGATTTATTTGAACGAGGCGGTGGCGCGCTCTGGCACTTGTAGTGTCTTGACCCAGTCAGCCATAATACGGGCACTTTCCCGCAGGTATATATCGAACGTGGGCTCATCTTCCTCGTTGTCTTCATCTACGCTGACAATTTCCACTGCGGGCTCGGTGCTGGCCTGATCCGGGGAGCTGCTGTCAACTGCGCCAGACTGACCTGCATTGACACTCTGCCTTGGGCGGGATAGATTCTCCCTGGATTGGGCATCCTGTTCTTCGCTGATCTTGAGTAAAAAGGCCTGCATGTTATAATCTTCGGCGCTCAAATCTTTGTAAATAGCATCCAGTTTTTCGATGTATGCACGCTCCTTGATTTTGCGTTGAATGCGGTTTTCCAAGTGGACGGAGACCTCTTTTTCTTCAAAACGTTGACGGCGCCATTCGATCTGACGGTGAAGAAATTGGAATTCCTCCAGGCTTTCTTGCCGGGCCTGGCTGGCCAGGGCCAGGTGCTCGATCAGTGCCGGGTCTTCCGGGCTGGCTACATTCAGTTTCTTCCAGTCATTGACCCAGTCGACCGGGTCAATCGCCCCCCAAGGCAGGGCATGGGGCAGATCATCCTCACCAATCGGCAGAAACTCGTTAACCGAGGGCAGGGCGATATCCGACGGCACACCTCTGACTTGAGTGGAACTGCCTTGCGGCAGGTAAAACTGTTTAATGGTAATTTTTGAGGCGACTGGGCGTGCCTGAGGCTCTTGGCTTCTGAAGAGCGAGAAGGCTGGGCGGTTATTCATATGGTAAACTTCCTGCACGGTGCCTTTGCCGTGGGTGGAGCTATTGCCCACGATCAGCGCACGCTTATGGTCCTGCAGCGCACCCGCCACGATCTCTGAGGCAGAGGCACTGAAGCGAGAGGTTAATACGATGAGTGGGCCATCCCAGAGCATGCTCGGGTCGCGGTCTGCCAATACATCGCGGCGCCCAGAACTGTCGCGAACCTGCACGATCGGGCCAACAGGGATAAAGAGACCAGCCACTCGAACAGCTTCGCTAAGCAGGCCACCTCCATTCATGCGCAGGTCCAGGATGATGCCCTCGGCACCGGACTCCCGGAGTTTGTTGAGCAGTTCCGTGACGTCTTCGCTGGTGGAGGATAGGGTGCCCCCAGCACCAATATTTCCATAAAAAGAAGGCAGCTCGATTACGCCGACTGGGATGATGTCTCCGGACTCGTTGGGGACTTCGATCAATCTGGCTTTGGCCAAATTCGCTGTCAGCTTTACCTCGTCGCGCTCAATCGGGACTATTTTCCGAACGGAGGGGTCTGTAGCATCGCCTGGACGTATCAAGAGACGAACGATGGTGCCCTTCTCACCCTTGATCTTGCGCACGATGTAGCGCAGTTGCATATCGACGACATCCTCAAACTCCTCGTCTCCTTGGGCCACGCCGAGGATCTGGTCGTTTGGCCCCAGTAGTCGTGATCGCTCAGCCGGGCCGCCGGGCAGGATTTCTTTGATGGTGCAAATGCCATCGTCATCCTCCAGCATAGCGCCGATGCCCACGAAGGAGTTTTGCACCGATGATTGAAAACTTTCCAGTGTGTCGGAGGAGAGAAAGGAAGAGTGTGGGTCGAAGAGCTGGGTCATCGCGTTGATGAAAGACTCCTGCACCTCCGGAGCCTCGCGGGCCAGAGTTCGGCTCAGACTGCGCTCATAGCGACGGCGAATCTTTTCGCGTGCTTCATCCAGGGTTTCAGCATAAAAATCTTCGTCTTCAAGCAGTCGCAGCAGCTTGGAGGGGTCGAAGGCCGCATCCTCTTCGCCTGCACTCGGGGCGGCAGCGTCCGGGTTTTCAACGTTGATTGAAACGTTGCCGCCTTCCCGGGTTTCCGAGGCCAGCGAGAGCATTTCATTGAGTAATTCATATTTGAGGCGTTGTAGCCAAAGGTCGTCGGCTGCTGCTTTATCGGCCGGCCAATCGGCCTCCCGCCGGTCAGTCTGGAACGTTTCGTCGATTGTAAAATCAAAATCCTCCTTCAGCCGCTCAAAGGCCCATTCGGTGCGTGCTTCCACCTTTGCCTTAAAAGAATCGTGGATTTCAAAAGCTGCATAAAGGTTACCTTTTTTCAGGAAGGCTTCCATCGCGTCGGCAAAGCGGAAGACGAAGTCATCCACTTCGGGTCGCGTGAAGTGCATGCGCGCGTTGTCGAACGAGCGGACATAAGCCTCGACCATCTCCTTGCCGTCGAGTGCTTCCATACTGCCGCGCAGGTAGTGCCGCGCATTGATTGTGTTGACGACCCAGCGGGTCTGGGAGGCCATCTCGTCACTCGTGTCCAGCTTGGCGTTGGTCGAGAGGACAAAGGCAAATGTGGCCAGAGCGACTAAGGCGATTCGAAAGATTCGTTGGTTCATGCGTGATTTTTCGGTTTGAGGGGGCATCAGCTAATTTTAGCGGCTAAGGATGTCTTTGGCGCGATCAAGGACTTTTTTCTCATCATCGGTCAGAGAGCCGAAGCCAGTCGCGTTGATTTTATCCAGTATGCGGTCGACTTCATTTTGCAACTCTTCGCGGTTACTACGGTTGACCTGATAGCTGATGGGGGCGGTTTTAGTTTTCTTCTGACGCTTAAACCAGGCGGGAGGTTCCACCGAGGTGCCAGTTTGGCTGGCGTTAAAAAAGCTTCCCGAGCTATTGTGGAAAAAACGGTAGTAAGCAATACCGGCCAAAAGACCGCCCAAGTGCGCTGAGTGGGCCACATTCGTCTGTCCCGGAAGTTCGTAGAGGAGCAGGCCGCCGACCGATACCAGCAGGCTCCCCCAAAAGACCCATTTCGGTTTCATGGTAATGGGAATGATGAAGAAAAGCAGCAGTGTAATGCGACGCTCCGGGTAGAGTAGGCAGAAAAATGCCAGAATCCCCATCACCGAGGCAGAGGCCCCCACCATGGATTGAAAGATGAGCTCGCCCCCAATCTGCCCGATTGGGGGATCATTCAAGTGGAAAAGCAAGTAAACCATGCCCCCGGCTAAGGAACCGGCAAAGTAAAGGGCCAGAAAGCGCCTGGGGCCGACGAGGGGCTCTACGATACGCCCAATGAAAAAGAGGCCCAACATGTTGCCCAAAATATGGAAAAAACCCGCCGTGCTGTGTAAAAAGGCGAAGCTGAGTAAAGTCCAGACCTTGAGCTCTTTGAAATGTTGGCCACTCAGTGCAAACCAGTCATTCAAAAAACGGTTATCCCGCCCGCCCATGGCCGGGAAAAAAACATTCAGGATCTGTTGCAGCACGAAGACGGCCACCGTGATAATGATCAGAGTCGTGACTATGGAGGGCTTCTTCTGGTCGGACTCATGAGGAGACTGACGCATATAAGGGCGGTCGTAAAGCATGTGCTGTTTAAATGTCGATGAATCGATGCTGCAAAGACCTCTACATTGCCTGCCTGTTCCTCCGGGGCAAGGTCGGAGATGACTTTCCGGGCGGAAAGGGTGTGATTTTAAGCATTAGTCGTCGAGGCCCGACCACCAATCTTCGGACTGGCGGAGGCTCTCGGGTTGGTGGCCCGCCTCGCGCAGCTCGCGGAGGGTGAGTGAGCGGTTGCGTTTGGCCAGTCGCTGGCCGCTGGTGTCGCAAAGCAGGGGAGTGTGGTAAAACTCCGGCGGCTTCAGTCCGAGCGCTTCATAGAGCAAAAGCTGGCGGGCAGTCGAGATCAGCAGATCCTCTCCGCGCACCACCTCACTGATCTCCATGGCTGCGTCGTCCACCACGACGGCCAGTTCGTAGGCGGGCACGCCATCTTTGCGCCAAACCAGGAAATCTCCAAAATCACGCAGGCACTCGAAGGCGCAGGGGCCGAGGCGCACGTCATCAAACTGGATCGTCCGCTCATCGGGCACGCGGAAGCGCCAGTTCGTCGGTCCAGGCTGGCTGGCCGCCCGGCCGTGACCCAGTGGTGGGCGCCAGTGCTCGGGATAGATGACCTCACTGGCTTCTTCATCTGCATGAGGCGCTTGCGCCGCGCGGGCCACATCTTTGCGGGATTTGTCGCAGGGGTAGATATAGCCGGCGTTTTTAAGCCGCTCCCAGGCATGTAGAAACAGGGAGTGACGCTCACTTTGACGGTAGGGGCCGGAGGGACCGCCCAGGTCGGGGCCCTCCTGCCAGTCGCAACCGAACCAGCGGAGGTCTTCCATCGCAGCAGCCGCAAACTCCGGCTTGCAGCGCTCGGGGTCCAGATCCTCGTCGCGATAGACCAGCGTGCCCCCGGCTTCGACCGCCCGCTCCATCGCGATCCAAAACGTACGCGCATGCCCGAGGTGTAGGTACCCCGTCGGTGTGGGTGCGATGCGTCCTCGGTAGTGGGAACTCATGCATTGAAGTATTGAGCCTCGCCGCCCGTATCACAAGCCTATGTTGGACGGAAGCCGTGAAATTCTCAGGTCTGGATTTCAGGTTCATGGTCTTCGACTTCGCCGATTAGAAAGCTTGCAAATGTAGCCCTCGCGTGTCACGTTGCTTAATTATGGAAATTAAAGAAGCAGTGGTAAAAGCAAGGATTGAGCCCAGTTTGAAGCGTGAAACTGAAGTTATCCTTGACGCTTTGGGGATTAGCACAACCGAAGCAATCCGCATGTTTTTAACTCAAGTGCGCTTGCACAAAGGACTACCCTTTGAGGTGCGCATTCCAAATGCTGCAACCCAGGCCGCCATGAATGAACTGGAATCAGGCAAGGGAAAACGCTTTAGCAGTGTCGAAGCACTTTTTGACGATCTTGACGGTTAAGTAGATATGCTCAACCCAGTCCGTTCCTCTCAGTTTAAAAAAGACCTCAAAAAAGCGCGGCGGCAGGGCAAAGATCTGAATCTATTACAGGCAGTCGTCACAACGCTTGCGGATGAAGAGCCATTGGAAGAGTGTTTCCGTGACCACGGCCTTACTGGCAACTGGCGAGGCTACCGCGAGTGCCACGTCAATCCGGATTGGCTGCTGATTTACAAAGTTGACGGCGAGGAGTTAAAACTCGCCCGGTTAGGAAGTCACAGCGAACTGTTTGCTTAAAGCTCCTCCGTAAATTTATAGATGCTCATCCTATTACCGTAGGAACCAAAAATGACAGTTGATAGCGAGACAGGCAAACGGGGGATTGTGGCTGCTAAAAGCGTTTGACAGGTGGTCAACCGGGATGATTATGCGAAATGCTCAGGCAGGCGGGAATCCGGAGATGCCAGGAGCTTCCTTCTTCCTTAATTTCTTTATCGGCCTGGCTATGATGGGACACCTAGTCTCAGTGCTTTTACGAACTGCTAATATAGCACGAACGAAAGTCGATGTCCCGAACTCAGCAGCCTTAGTCATATTGACGTTGATATACATGATCACTTTACCGATCTTACAGAGCAAGCTGAACAAAATAAGCCATAACCCATCGCAGTGAGCAATGTCGCTAATGCGCCGCTCCAGAGCTTACTGTTGAAAATGAATAACTCGAAGAATCAAAGAGACCTCACCGTTTATGCATGGCTTTTGGGTCTTCTGATTGTCTGCTGTTTTGCCTCTTCAATCTATCTAGGTAGAATATCCATTGACATCCAATCCGATTTGGCGCGATTGGCACGTGAGTTTCCAACTGAAAAAGAGAAAGAAATCTTGGATAAAACTGCTACGTTTGGCGAGAGATTGGCAATCGTTAAGCACGCTGTAGGAGTCGTCGCTATTTTTTTGGCCCTACCATTCGGATGGTTGTTGCGCTTGAGGTATTTCGACAAAAATCTTAAAGAAAATTCAAGCACAGACAAGTAGACCTCCTTGTTACACCTAATTGAAGCTCGGGGTAGATACGGAATTTATCAACCGGAGGAAATGATCGACGACCAACGGCAGATCGTGGCATGGAAGTCGATTGAGTGACAACCGATACAGCCGCTGCATGATTGTCGCTACTTCCACCGCTATGTATCTGGCCGCAAAAGAATCACTCTGTGCTGGTTATGCGAAACGAAACCTTGGACTCGTAATTACATTCACCTTAGTCGGAGGAATTGGATTTGTCATCTGGCCGGTTTTGGTTAACACAGAGATCAATAAGTCCGTAGATGCGTTGAATTAATCCACAACCAATCGACTAAATGAAGCGTAGATCCAGACGTCTCGTCCGCCAGAGCCTAGGCGAAGGAGCGAGCGATCAAGCTATGTTAGCCGTTGGTTTTTTGAAGAAAGCCTCGGATAATTTAGCCTCGCGGGCTAGTCGATCGTGCGCCACGATATGTAGACAAATGATGACTCAAGAACAGAAGAAGGATTCAGAACGATTAGCTCGTTACGTTATTCGAGAGCAACTAGTATCATTGATGAATGACACAAAATGGGAGGCTCTTCGCAGCGCGATGATTGCGCTTAAAGAATTCAACCCCTGCTATCGCCTAGCTTGCTTGAGAAGCGAACCTGATGTTAACTGGGATGGGGACTGGCATTATCACCTTCCTCCCTTTAAGTGTATTGAGTGGCTCGAAATTGATCCTGTTCAAAAAAAGCGTATTGGCCGATTGGTCAAAGATGAAGAGACCGATTTCAGTAAGGAAATCAAAACGATCCTGTGGGCAGAACATATCCCTTTTAGCCTAGAAGGGGGATTAATCCGAATATGGGGATATCAGCGACCCGGTACTCAAATAAATTTCGAATATCAAGGGAGTTCTCACAACTCTGGGGGCTTCGCCCCCTCCGCGTGAGACTTTCACAATAGTTGTACAATAAAATTAAGAAATGAATCGGTTAGTCTTTGGCAGTTTTGTTTAATCATGGAGCCCTGTGATCACGCCGTCTCCTCCCGTCCAGGCGACTCGGTCGCATGGGCAGTCGCTGAAGTCACTCAATGTTTGGCCAACAACACGGCTGTGGGCGGCAGCATGTCCGCCGAAGCTCGTAGAGCGTAAGGGGGAGCCAAGCCTGCTACGATAAGGCGAATTAAAATTCCTGCGTGATCACTGAGCCGTTACCCAGCCGAACGCTGATAGCCTCGCCTTGGCGGAGGATCATGCCTTGGTAGCTTTCTCCGGCGACGGGGCTCAGGTGGCGAATGTATTTACCTTCGCCCACGAGTGCATCGATGTGGACTTCGCTGACGCCGTTTTCCAGGAAGTATTGCTGGGCAGCTGAGGCAATCTGGCGGAGGTTGTTTTGCACGGCCTTCTGTTGGGAGTTCTCCCGGACTTTTTGGAATGCGGGGATCGCCATGGCGGCTCCCATGCCGCCGACAAAAATGGTGGGCAGGGCGGTGATGACTTGCTTGGTCGAATAACCGGCGTACTGGTCGGATACCCAGTGGTCGCCATCCATGTAGCTGACTTGCATCTTTGGCTTGAGAAAGTTACCGATGAGCAGGGTCAGTATCGATTCAGTCGCGTCTTTGTATTTAGCAGCCTCGGGGAAGCCATCCATTGCGGCGAGCAGTGGGTTGAGGTCGGTCCCACCGTCGTAGTAAAAGGCAATGCCCTCGCTGGGCAGGCGGCTGGCCAGATTCTTGAAGGTGGGCTGATCCACCAGACGTGGGCCCTCGCTGTCGGGTGTCCAATCGCTGTGCGAATAGAAGATCAGCTCACCTGTTTCCTTGGGGGCTTCCACGTAGAGGCCGATGGAGGCATCGGGGCCAAAGAGCTGCCCGAAGTTTGCCTTGAGCCGGGTGTCGTCTTCACTAAATGCGCCCCCCATGGCCTCGGCCATTTCGCGCAGGCGTGGTAGCAGACTGCCGGCACCTTCGATGCTGACCCAGAATTTGACGTCTTGCTGAAAGTCTTCGCGGTAGCTTTGGTGCCAGAAAGCATCCCACTGCCCCGAGAGCAGCTCAATGGCTTCTCCGTAGCTGATGTCGGTTTCCAGAATGGTCTCGGCCAGTTTTTGCTCCAGCATGGCTTCGCCCATCGGCCCCATTATCTGCTGGAGAATGCGGCTACTGGTATCGCGCAGCGGGCGGAGATCGAGGGTGAGGGTGAGCGCATTTCTGGCGTCGGACGGAGCTTTCTCGGCCGCGGTGAAGCTGAGCATCTTCGGGTTGTAGACGGCGAAGAGTCCGGTCGGCGCGTCATTCATGAGGACGACTGAACGGTTCCGGTGGAGCCCCGGCTCGATGTCTTTTGAACTCATGGCAAAGGCCTTGATCGAGCCGAAGCCGAGGTTTTTGATGAGTTCGTTGAAATCGACGGGGATCGGCGGCATGTCCTGAGTGTTGGCCAGGATTTCCTGGTAGATCTCGTTGAGGGCTGCGCCAATTTTGTCACCGTCGCCTGCAAAGTCGATATACCCGATCATTGAGCCGTCGAGGTCGATGTGTGCCTGGGCGTCAGCGAAATTGGCCGATGCAGAGCTGGTGGGAAGTGTCGCAGCCAGGCAGCTGGCGAGCATTAAAATTGTGGATGCTGATTTCATGAGTCAGAGGGAATATCGTTATTTTATTTGGGCAAACTCTTTTTTTCGCGGCTGAAATGTGGAAAAAGCTTTTGTGTCCTGGTCATACAAGCGCATGGTATGCGGCATGAGTCTCCGGAGATGGCTACGGTTTTTTGCGCGCTTTACTGTTTGTGGCTTGTTGGCACTGCTTTGCCTGCTTTTGAGCAGCCGCTGGTGGTTGCCGGCCATGCTGCCGCGCGCGCTCAGTTATGCCGGGGTGGCGGTGGATTCGGTCGAGCGGGCTCCGGATGGCGGCTTGTTGGTTTCGGGGGTGGTTTTTGAGCGTGAATCGCTTCGGGTCGCGGCGGATCGGATCCTGTTGCCCAACGAGGTCGACTACCTGTGGGCAGTTTTTTCGGGGGTGCCGGGTGCCGGGTCATTTATTGAGGCGGGGCAGTTGCGGGTCTTTTTGTCTGAAAATAAGCGGGAGGCTACGCCGGAGGTGGTCTATTTGCCGGAGCTTTATCAGGCGATCGAAGACGGGCTGGTGCTGGCGGATCGCTGGGCCCCGCCAGTGCGGGTTGAGGCGGTGGAAGTCATTAACGAATCCGGGCAGATGCTGCTGCTGGCCAGTGACTTGTCTTATGCGGGACGGAGCTTGCAGGGCCTGTTTCAGGTGAATCCTGTTGAGGGGCCGTTTGGGCTGGATGCGGAACTACCGGCGGGGGCTCCGGGGCAGCTGAGTCTGCGGCATGAGGCTACGGATACCTCGCTGGTGCTGCAGCTGGAGCGGCGGGGTGATGCCGTGCAGATCGCGGGGGACTTGCATGGAAATTTGCAGCAAACCGCTTCTCAGTTGAAGTTTTCGGCGGACTTCGGCCCAGCCAGTTGGGTGCCAAGCTCGGCCCATGCGGAGAGTGCCAGCTTTGACTTGGGCGCTTATTTTGAGCAGTTTGTGCCGGATGTGGGGGTCCGTGAGCTGAGCTTGAGTCGCTTGGAATTTGACTGGGATGGTGTGGACTACCGGGCCGCTCTGGGGGGGCGTGCGGTGGCGGACTTTTCGCAATTTGAGCCGGATCTGGGCGGGGACTTGGGCGAGCAATCGCTAGCCTTCGCGCTCTCGGGCTCGGGCGATCTGGACGGGGTCCTGCTCCAAGAGTTGCTGCTGCGCAGTGAGTGGCTGGAGCTAGAGCTGAGTGATCCTTTGCAGTTTAACTGGAGGGAAGCTGTGTTTGCGGGGAGGGCGCACTTGGCAGCACGGATGGACTTGGGTGCGCAGGCCTGGTTTGATGCCGACGGGGTGCTGGAAGCGTCACTGGATTTTGGTTTGGAAAAGGGAACGTCCGGCTTGGGCGTGGTGGGATTCTCGCTTCAGGGGAGCGGCCTGCGCTACCAGGATTTCTTGATTGAGGACTTGGAGAGCCGTGGTCGGGTCGATGCTGAAAGGCTGGAATTGGAGACGCTCCGCCTGTGGCCAAGTGGTCGCGGTGCGGGCGATGTCGCGTCGCTGGCCGGGTCGATTATATTTGCTGATTTGCAGAGTGATTTTGAATACGAGGGCACTTTGGAGGCGGGCTTGCTCAACGCGATGATTGGGCAGCCGCTCTTGGTCGAGCCGCTTCGCTTGCACGCAGGCCGGATCGTTGGGGCCTGGCCTGCGCTGGAGATACGGGGCGATTTGGAGACTTCATTGCAATCCGAGGCAACGGAGCAGATCGATCTGAAGGGTCAGTTTCTGCTCAGGGACTTGAATTCCCTGGAGTGGGCTGGGGCCATCCATTGCGAGGGGGCAGAGATAATTGTTGAGGCCACTGCGCGGCAAAGCCCGGCGGCCTGGTCGGTCGAGGTGGCTTCTTTGCGTTGGACCGATCCGGTGCGCCCGGAATGGATCTTAGTCGCGCCCGTCCGGCTAGATTTGCAGCGAACTGAGGCTGCACTTGAGCAGCGTTTATCGATGAGTGCGTTGACGCTGCGTGGTTCGGACTCGAAGGCTTCCGTTGCCTACAGCCCGGAGGCGGGCCTGGAGGCGGAATTTACCAATCTATCGTTGGTCCGGGTCGACCGCTGGCTGCGGGCTGAGTTGTCCGCATATCATTTGGAGTCGGCTCGCCTGAGTATTTCTAAATTTCGCCCCTATCTTGAGGGCTCGATTTCTGTGGGGGCGGAGGAGCGCATTGTCGAGGGGGCACAAGCTCGGCTCGAAATTTTGCTTCAGCTGAGGGAGAGGGGCATCTCGGTCGAGCGTGTGGAGCTTGGTTTTCTGGGCCAGAGCGTGCTGAGTGGCGGGCTTGAACTGCCTCTGCGCTTGCGCATCCCTGAGGCCGGGGCCGGGGACGGGGACGCAGCTGAGTTTTATGAATTGCTGGACGGCGCGTTGAGCGGTCAATTAAAAGGTGCTTCGACGCCGGAGTTCTCGCGCTGGTTGGAAGCGCGCACGGGCATCCGAATGGATGGAGCCTCGATTGACGTGGACTTGGGCGGCGCGCTGGATCAGCCTGTCGGTTACGCGCATCTGCGCCTGGATGAGTTTGGGCTGGGGGCGCGTTTTCCAGAAATTAAGCTGCCGGCGATCGAGAAACTGGACCTCCGCCTGCGGGTGGACGAAACTTCCCTGGATGTTCAGCGCTTTGACTTTGTGATTAACCGTGAGCGGGTTAGCGCGCGCTACACCATGCCGGTTTCCACGCTTAGGCGTCTGCGAGAGCTGGACTTCTCGGAACCATGGCTGTGGATGCAGGAGGCGTCCGGCAGTATAGAGTTGGAGAATTGGCAGATGCAGAATTGGCAGGATTGGTTGCCGCCTTATTTTCGCCAGAGCGGAAGCTTGAGCGGTGCTCTTGAGCTGGAGCGGGGCTTGGTTTGGGCCGGGGATCTACAGTTCGAGAATTTCGGCTTGCGCCCGACAGACTCCTTGCCGGCAGTCGACTCAATTGGTGGGCGCATTCGATTGAGGGACCGGATGCTGGAGATTGAGGAAGCGGGCGCGAAGGTCGGAGGGAGCCCGATTGAACTGCATGGGTGGATTAATTTGCAAGAGTGGCAGCGTCCGCTGTGGAGCTTTGACTTGAGTGGCGTGAATGTTCCGGTCGTTCGAACGACATCAATGATTTTGCGTAGTGATATCGACCTGCACCTGAAGCTGGAGGATGCCGCGGCCACGCCGATCCTATCCGGAGAACTCAGGCTGCGAAGTGGCACCTTGCTGGTCGATATCGACCCGCTCGCACCGAGCTTGCAAAGAGGCCCCCGTATGCGCCCGCCCTTTTTTAGTATCACCGAGGAACTGTTTGCGGATTGGCGCTTTGATCTGAAACTTTCGGGAAACGACTTCGTGCGGGTGCGCAGCCCGTATTTCAGGACGAGTCTGAGTGCAGACCTCGATTTGAAGGGGAGCTTCGCTCAGCCTGAATTGACTGGATCGGTGCAAAACATCGGAGGTGAGCTCTTTTTTCCAGGGGCCAAATTCGCCCTGGATGATGGGGAGGCCTTTATTGAAGCCAGTCGGCCCAATGTCATGCAGCTTGATTTTTCGGGTATGGCGCAGCGGGCATCCAGAGTCATCACGATGGAGGTGCGGAATACTCTGGATGATCCTCAAATCCAGTTTCAGTCCTCGCCACCGATGTCGCAGGCGGATACAGTCCGATTTCTCGCCACCGGCAGTACCACCGGCAGTGGGCTTGGAAATGTGGGGCTTTATTTGGGGCAGGGAATGATGGGGGCAGGAAGTATGAACGAGAGCTTGGCCGACCGTGTTTCGGTTGATCTGGGTGAGGAGACAACCCGGAGTGGACGCAATACCCTCGGAGTACGCTTCGAGCTGACACCCGTCTGGTCCATCCAGGGGGAGTATGATATCTACGATAGCTACAATGCCAATCTGATTTGGAGTCTATTTAAACGATGAGCCTGCTGCGGAAGTTTTTCATTGTCACGATGGGCCTGATTGTCTCTGCCACGACGCTCTGCAGCCAGACGAATGTATCGATCAAGGGGGCCGGATTTCTTGAAGATCGGGTACTGAAGAGTCGTCTGGCCTTTCTGCAAAGTCTGGAAAGTGATCAGGCAGTAAAGTTGGATGCCGTCCTGATCGAGGACAGTGCCTTTCTCTTGCTGCAGCAGCTCAAGCGATCCGGATACCTGAAGCCGACGATCGAGGCGCGCCTCATTCGAGAGGGTGAAACGAAGCAGGTCACTTGGACGAGCCCCTATGCGATCCAGTTGGATGCCGCTGAGACTGCGGAGTCTGTCGTCTTCAGGGTCAAGGCAGGTGTGCTGGCTTACTATGAGTCGGTCACCATTGAGGGCGTGACAGCCATGGAAGCGGATGTTTTGCAGCGTTACTTCCTCCCCGGGGGTGTGCTCTTTCAGGCTAAGCGATCGAGAGTGTTCACCTCTGAAAATCTGGATCGGCGAATTGATCGAGTCTTGCGGGCTCTGGATGCACAAGGCTATCGCGATGTCGAGCTTGTGTCCAGCGTAGTGGAGTCGGACCCGTTAACAGGAGCCACCCGTGTGGAGTTGAATATTTCTCAGGGCACGCTCTATCGAATCGGTTCTGTTACGGTTTCGGAAAATAGAAAGGGGGAGACATCCAGTCATTTGGTTAACTTGGAACCAGGCACTGTGCTGACGCCTGATTGGGAGCAGGAACAACGCCTACGCTACCGAAACGAGGCGTTCAAAGAGGGCTACCCGGATGCGGTGGTGACCTTGGAGAAAACGCCAATTGACGATTTGAGCACCACCGAAGTTGTAGTCGATATTCATATACATGTCGACCGGGGTGAAGCAGTACGCTTCGGCGGTGTGCGTTTCGTCGGTGATGAGCGGACCAGCCGGTCGATGCTGGGCCGTAAGCTCGGCTTGGAGGCGGGAGCACCACTCGACCGTTTGGAAGCCAGTCGTGCACGCAGGTCGATCGTTGGTCTGGGGATTTTTCAGCAGGTGGACCTCTCTTTCGAGCCGGAGTCCGGGCCGATGCGTGATGTGGTCTATACCCTCGAGCCGGGTGTCCGGAAAGAATTGGATTTGCTGGGAGGTTGGGGCAGCTACGAGCAGTTGCGGGCTGGCTTTGAATGGGAGCAAAAAAATCCCTTTGGCCGGGCGCATCGCTACAAACTCAAGGCGAAACAAAGTTTCAAAACATCGCGGGCTGAACTTAGCTATTCGATTCCACAATTTTTGAATACGGACTTTCTGGTCTACTCAAATATGCAATACAGCTTTCGGGAAGAGCTCTCCTTTGAGCGGACTAGAACCGGTGCTTCCGTCGGCACCTCTTTCAGCACTGGAGGCGGTATTCGTGTGTCGGCCGAATACGGCTTTTTCGAAGAAGCGACGAGCCGGAATAATCTGGAGGATTTCAGCGCGGAAGACAGTGCAATGGTCGGCAGTATCACCCTGCGCTTGAGCTATGATAGACGGGATAACTTCCTCGCACCCAGTTCTGGGTGGAATGTGTTTAATGAATTGGAAATCGCCAGCGATTGGCTCGGCGGTGGTGTCGACTTCCAGAGAATTGAAGTCGGGGGGGGCTATCACAAATCCCTCGGTGAAAGTAGCCTGCTCCATCTCGGAGTGCGGGCCGGATCGATTTTTACCAGTAAAGAGGCTGCGACCAACATACCTTTTAATAAACGCTTCTTTAATGGGGGCGAGAATACGGTGCGCGGTTTTCGGGAAGGGGGGGCTTCTCCGCTCGACGCAAACGGTGATCAGATTGGCGCGGAAGGCTATGCATTGTTTAACATCGAATTTGAACAGCGTGTCTACGACAAATTCTCTACGGTTTTGTTTCTGGACTCTGTTTTTAACGGGCGCAACGGCTTCGGCGGCAAAGAAACTCAACTGCTCCACTCGGTCGGATTGGGCCTGCGCTACCAAACTGTAGTGGGCCCTGTCCGACTTGAATACGGGCATAATCTCAATCCGCGCGACTCGGACCCTGCGGGTCGACTGCACCTTTCGGTCGGATATCCTTTTTAAGACACGACTCAATTATTGGGCATTTCTCCTTGATCTCCAAAGAAATGCAGGCACTCTTCCCTGCTTTCCCATCTGAGCTTATTAGGTTTTAAAGCTTCTAGTGTCTCAGATATTCCATGGACCCGGATGCGTAAGTTGGCCGGGCATTTTCACCCTTAGCTAATTATGACGTTCCACGAATTAGGACTCGACGAGTCCATCCTTAAATCCATCGATGAATTCGGCTTTGTCGTGCCGACTCCCATTCAAGCCGGCGCGATTCCCCACATTCTTGAAGGCCGCGATGTTATCGGCTCTGCGCAGACGGGCACCGGTAAAACCGCTGCCTACGCGCTTCCGATCCTTCACCGTCTCGGCGGACATAAGCCGGGTGCCGCTCCGCGCTGCCTGATCCTGGGGCCGACACGTGAGTTGGCCGCGCAGGTCGAGGATCAATTCAAATCTTACGGGAAGTACTGTGCGCCCAAATGTTGCCTCATCCATGGTGGTGTTGGCTATGGCAAGCAGATCGAAGAAATCAATGCAGGTGCCGACGTTGTTATTGCCACGCCAGGGCGCTTGATCGATCACATTCAACAGAAAAATTTCGATCTCAAATCGATTGAGGTTCTGGTTCTTGACGAGGTTGACCGGATGCTCGACATGGGCTTTATCGACGATGTGACGCGCATCATTAAGATGTGCAACAAGGAGCGCCAGACTCTGCTCTTTTCGGCCACGGTATCTGATGAGATTAAGCGCCTGACCGAAAAAAGCCTGAAAGACCCCGTCGATGTCAGCATCGGTATCAAGCTCACACCCGCCGAGACGGTTACCCATGTCATCTACCCGGTCGGTGCGATGCAGAAGTTTGACCTCTTGATTGCTTTGATTGATCAGATGGATATTGATAGCATGATCATATTCTGCCGGATGAAGGTCGGTGCTGATCGTATCACCCGTTGGTTGCAAGAGCGAGGCCTGAGCTGTGCGGCGATGCACTCAAACTTACCGCAAAAGACGCGGACCAAGGCTTTGCAGGATTTCAAGGAGGGGACGATTAAGATTCTCGTGGCGACGGATATCGCATCGCGCGGGCTCGACATCGCTAATGTGACCCATGTCATCAATTATGACGTGCCCGAACATGCTGAAGACTATGTGCACCGGATCGGACGCACTGGACGCGCCCAGCGAGAGGGCGATGCGGCCACGATCGTGGCGCCGGACGAAGGCGCAAAACTGGATGCAATCGAGAAATTTATCGATCAGCAAATTCCCCAGCTTAAGCTGGAAGGCTTTAATTATTTCCACGATCCCATCATCCGTAGCACGACGGCTGAGAAGCCCCGCCGCGCTAAACGCAACTCGGCCACCAGTCGCTTCGGGCGACGGCGATAGGGTCGCATGAACCTGATCCTTTTCGATAAACCTTTCGAGGCGATACGTCTTGGGGCGGAAGACCCCAAAGCACAGCACCTGGTTGAGGTCCTGCGGGTGCGCGTCGGCACGAAGGTCTTTGTCGGTTTTGTCCACGGCCTGCGGGCCAGGGCGGAGGTCACCTTGGTGGAAGCCGATGGTTCGGTCACACTCCGGGTGATCGCGACTGAAGCCCCTCCGAAACCGCTGCCCATTCGCTTGCTGGTCGGATTGCCGCGACCGCATACGGCCAAGCGTATTCTTTTTGAGGCGGCCAGTCTGGGCGTGCAGGACCTGCATTTTTTCGAAGCGGAGCGGAGCGAGCCTTCCTACGCGCGAAGTCGCTTGTGGACAACGGATGAGTGGAAGGAGCGCCTTCGGCTCGGCACGGAGCAGTCATTTGGCACCTATATCCCCGAAGTGGGGATGCATACGGATCTTCAGTCGGCTATTAGCTTTTTACAAAGTGGGGGGGCTCATATCGCTCTGGATAATTACGAGGCTGAAGCGGCCTTGCCCTATGTACTGACCGGAGAAGCGCAGTCAGCCGTCCTGGCTTTGGGACCCGAGCGGGGCTGGTCTGCGGACGAACGCACAACTTTTCGCAAGAATGGTTGGAAACTTGCCCATTTGGGTGCACATGTACTTCGTTTGGAAACCGCCTGCACCGCTGCCATCGCTGTGACCTCGGCAGGCCTGGGCCTGTATGACACACAGACGCAGACCTTGCTTTAGGGTCGCCAAGGCAAGCCGATTGTTGGACGCTCCGATCCAGTAAAATTCAATGAACAGAACCACTTTATATTGGGGGCTCCTAGCCGGCATACTTTCGGCTGTATTCTGGGTCCTGTCCATTCCGCCTTTCAAGTTTTCCGAAGCGGCCTATATCGCCTTTGTTCCTTTGCTTCTTTGGGTTTGTGGCCGTCCCCCGAGACGCTACTTTTGGTTGATCGCGATCTGCACAGGGTGGGTGAGCTGGTTCGCGATTCTTGTCTGGCTTCGCCATGTGACCTGGTTTGGAACCTTTGCTTTGAGTGGTCTGCTGGCTCTGTTTTTCGCATTTTGGCTCTTTGCCGCTCGCTGGTTCTTATCAGGTATGAGTGGGCGCACTTTTTACTACCGGGCGGTTGTTTCGTTCGGCTTGGCTGGCCTATGGGTCGTTCTTGAATGGTCGCGCACCTGGGTGCTTTGGGGCTTCCCCTGGGCGCCCCTTTCGCTGAGCCAGTGGGAGCGCCCGGTCGTCCTCCAGATTGCAGCCTGGTCCGGTGCCTATGGAGTCTCGTTTCTTTTGGTGCTGTTTAACCTCTGCGTGGCCCAGACGTTCTGGCAGCGTTTTCTGGTCAAAGAACGCAAAATGTGGATGGGTTGGTTTAGTCCCGATTTATACCTGGGTATGGCCGGGATTGGTCTTTGTATCTATGTGTTTTTTTCCAGTCTCCCATCCCCGAATGCGACGCAGAGCCTCTTCACAGCTGCGGTGGTCCAACCCTACATACCGCCCACTTTAAAATGGGATACGGAGCGGGAGCTTGAGAACCTGGAGATTCTGGAAAATCAAACGCGCTTCGTGGCCAACCTGGAAAGCGATCTTATTCTGTGGCCCGAGGCCGCCACCCCCTGGCCGATTGTAGGGACACCGCAGATGCAGCGCCGGGTCGAGCGATTGGTCGATGAGTTGGGTAAACCTATTCTGATGGGGAATCTGGCCGAGGACCCCGAGACAGGAGCCTGGGCCAACGGAACCTTTCTAGTCGAGCCCGAGAGCGGGTTGGTCGCCCAGTTCTACGCCAAGCGTGAATTGGTTCCTTTCGGCGAATTTGTACCGGCTCCCTTTGGATTTATTGATAAAGTCGTGCCAGTCGGGGGCAGCTTTGAGCCGGGTAAATCGACCGCCTTGATCGATTTGCGACTCAACAATCAAGGGAAAACCTACCGGGTGGGCTCGCTGGTTTGCTACGAGGATGTGTTTCCACATCTAGCCCGCGAAAGCGCTCGGGACGGCGCAGACTTCTTTTTCGTGGCGACCAATAATGCCTGGTATGGCGAAGGGGGTGGGGCCGAGCAACATGCCGCCCACTCAGTCCTGAGGGCGGTCGAGAACCGGCGTCCAGTTGTGCGGGCAGGAAACGGCGGATGGAGCGGATGGATCGATAGCTATGGAAGCGTGCGGGAAGTTCTACGGGATGCCGAAGGCAGCATCTTCTTTCGGGGCGGTGGCACCTTAAGCCTGTTCCAATTCAATGATTGGTTCGGTCGGCAGAGCTTCTATACGCGACATGGCGACTGGTTCGTGGCCCTTTCCGCTATGCTTGCGCTAGTCGCCTGGCTTCTCCGGCTTTGTTCAAAGCCTTCCGATAATTAAAGGCCTAATCCAGGGCGCGAATTTGAGTGCTATCGATCAACTTGTCTTCCGCATACATTTTAGTAATAACGACCATTGCGTCACCCTCTTTTTGCCACTGCTGACGTTTTAACCGGCCAAAAGCACGCTGAATGGTCGTCTCATGGTCGTGGTCAAACTCCATAAAAAACGGCTCCACGCCCCGCATGATCAGGAGCTGTTTAAACAATACCGGGTTGTCGGTAAAAGCATATATGGGAACGTTTGGCCGGAGCGAAGATAGTTTTTGAGCAAAAATTCCCCGCCGGGTGAAGACAACAAGTGAGCCATCCAAATCGGCGGCCAGATAAGCTGCCGACCGAAGCATTTTGGAGCGGGGCAGAGTAAGCGATAAATCCTTCCGCAAGACTTGTGTTTCCTCCTCTTCTGTGCGTTTCGCAATTCGTTTAATTGTTTCTACGCACTCCACTGGGTATTTCCCCACCGTGGTCTCTCCCGAAAGCATCACGCAGTCCGCCTGTTCGCGAATTGCGTTGGCAATATCGGTCACCTCTGCTCGAGTCGGAATCGGGGATTCGATCATGGATTCGAGCATGTGGGTCGCTACAATCACTGGCTTGGTGTTTTGGATACAGCAATTAATCGCCCGAGTTTGAATGATTGGTAAATCTTCAAACGGGCATTCGATACCAAGATCCCCCCGGGCGATCATGAGCCCGTCGGAAGCCTTAATGATCCCTTCCAGGTTTGTTATAGCCTGCTGATCTTCTATCTTTGCGATAATCTTTGCGGTCGAACCGTGGTCTTCCAAGTAGGTGTGAAACTCAATCAAATCCTTCGGTTCGCGAACAAAAGAAAGCGCGAAGAACTCAATGCCGCGCTCGATCCCTACATCCACATCCCCCTGGTCCTTTTTTGTCAGAGCAGGCAGGTTGACTCGTATGCCAGGCAGATTTATATGTCTGCGGTTGCCCATGGGGCCAGGAATCAATACTTCGCAGCGCACCCTCGTTCCCTCAATTCGAAGCACGCGCAAGCGAATCAGGCCACTATCAACCAGAATTGTATCGCCTTCATTGATGTCTTTGCAGAAGCCGGGGTAATTAACATCCACGCGTCGGACCCCATCTTCGCTGGTCCCACCAATACCCTCACCAAAGGTGAATTCAAAAAGATCCCCCTTTTTTAGTTCAAAGGTTTCAGGGACATCGCCCGTCCGGATCTCGGGACCCTTTACGTCCATCATGATGGCTATGTGCCGTCCCACCTTATCGCAGACCTTGCGGACGCGGTCAATGATCTCCCTCGACCACTGGTGGTCGGCATGCGCCATGTTTATTCGGCAAATATCGACGCCCGCTTTAATCATCTTTTCGAGAGTCGCCTCATCTTGAGTGGCAGGCCCTACGGTAAAAATTATTTTTGTTTTGTGTGTATTCATGAACAATTCTCCAGAGAGTGTTGCTTAGCACTTTTAGTACCGTGTTCTGGGTCAATTACGGATATGTGGAGGCATTGCTCCAGCGAAGCAAATTTTTCACGGACGATTTGGACATTGTTACAATCTTTACTTAGGTGAGCTAAGAAAACCCGCTCAAGAATGCTATCTTCGACCAGTTCTTGAATGAGTTCAAAAGTCGCCTGGTTCGAAAGATGACCATGGCGTCCCCGTATGCGCTGCTTCGTTGACCATGGGCGGCGCTCATCGCACTCCAGTAAGTCATCATCATAATTGGCCTCTACAACGAGCGTTTGAACCTTACGCAAATGCGCCTTCACGTGCTCGGGTACATAACCCAAATCGGTGACCCATGCCAGGCTGCCAAGGGGGGAAAACAGATCGCCCGCTTCGCCCCATGCAAAGCTGAACCCCACCGGGTCGTAGGCATCGTGAGGAAGCGAGAATGATCGAACCTTCAAATCTCGAAACGAAAAATCGGTGCCTGTTTGGAAAATTTGCCAATTAACCTGTTTTGAGAGCTTTGCCTGAACGGCATCGGCTGTGTCCCTGTTGGCAAATACCGGAAGATCCGCTCTTTTTGAGAGCCCACGGATGCCTTGGGCGTGGTCGCTGTGTTCATGTGTCAAAAAGACACCGTCGATGAGCTCCAAAGAAAGGCCGACCGACTCCAGTAAGCAGCCAATCCGTTTAGCCGAAAAGCCCACGTCGATCAGCACCCGGGTATGTCCGGTTTGTAAAAGTGCACAATTTCCACTGCTGCTGGAGCCAAGTATTTGAAATTCAACGAACATTTTGCGAAAAGTGAGGGATTCCCGCTGGATGAGCAAAGTCTTTTTACGCACTTGCCTCAATTGCCTCGGTAGTTTTTCCTAGCACGATAGAAGTTGGTCGCTCGCTTGCGCTTTTATATCCACGCGCCATATTATAGATCCTTTTATTTTAGACCGATTTTTTTTAAAAACGAAATGAAATCTGATTCCAGTGTAAAAACTTCTGGTGAACTCTCCGCACCTCTGTCCAAGTTAACCAAGGTTTATGACCACGACTTCGTTCTCACTGACGAGTATCGCGCAGCCATGCCTGATATGCAGAATGCAGATTCTTTGCAGATTTTTGGAGCGAATGTACCGATCCTCAAGGTCGGCATATCTAATTTTCGACTGCCCTTGCGTTATATAACCTCAAGCTCGGATACATTGACTTTGGAGACCTCAGTGACGGGCACTGTCTCCTTGGAAGCGAATCAAAAGGGGATCAACATGTCGCGTATCATGCGGGTTTTTTACACCTTTCAAGAGCGAATTATGACGCCTGATTTGTTGCAGGAAATTTTGCAGGAATATAAGACTGAAATACGTGCACACCGGGCTCAACTCAAGTTGAACTTTGAATATCCCATTCTTAAGCCCAGTTTGCGCAGCGGCCTGGATGGTTGGCAGTATTACCGTTGTGCCTTCGAGGGGCGGATCGATGAACTCAACCGTTTTCGGAAGTATATCCACTTTGATTTCATTTATTCTTCGGCATGTCCATGTTCCTCGGAACTCTCCGAGCATGCCCGCGAAAGTCGCGAGATTTATGGTATCCCGCACTCACAGCGAAGCACTGCTCGAGTCAGTGTCGAGGTGGCCGAATCGGCTCACATCAGCATTGAAAGGATACAAGAGCTTTGTTTGGAGGCGCTGCAAACTGAGACTCAAGTCATGGTTAAGCGTGAAGATGAGCAGGCTTTCGCGGAAATGAACGGCGCTTACACAAAATTTGTAGAGGATGCGGCACGCCTGCTCTACGAGCAGCTTGACAGTGAGTCCCGAATAGTCGACTTCCAGGTCGCCTGCGCCCATTTGGAATCGCTCCACTCGCATGATGCGGTAGCGGTCATTAACAAGGGTGTGCCGGGAGGATTTACCGGCCATTTCGACGACTTTAAGTCTTTGATCCGTTAACGGCAGGACTTTGTAGATTACTGCAACGTGATTTTAGCGGTCCCGGTCGTGTTGGGCCGGAATCGTTCACCAGCTTGTTCGATGATGAGGTTTTCACCTGCGGTAAATAAGATATCCACCGGCCCCGATTTATCCAAGGTCACGGTTTCATCTGCACTCATTGTGTTCCGGTAGAGTTCCTTATTGTCAGACCGTTGACGCACCAAGACATACACGTTGCCACTGGCGGTGAGCGTAATGCTGTCAGATCCGCTTGCCTCACCCGGGCGGGTCGTGTTCGCTTCGGACACTGCTGGCTGGTCGCGTAGTTCCGGGCCTTCGGTTAATTCGCCGGACGAATCGCCACCACTACCAAGAATGGCCCAAATCAGGCCAAAGATGACAAAGACAAGGGCAAGCGTGCCGACAAAAATAAGCCCTATTTTCAGATAAAAGGTTTTGTCGGCATCTTCGTCTTCTTGCTCAGGCACCCGCTTGCGGGAAGAGTGGGTCTCATCTGCAGGTTTTTGTGCAATGCGTCCGTAGGGTGCTGGTTCATCTGGCTCATCATTTTCGGGTGCAGCGTCATTCTCAGACTGTTTGACTTCCATTTGGCCGAACCATTCCGCACCATTTTTTTTCCCAAGACGCGAATTGCCAAGCAATTGCGCGTGGTAGTCGGTCATTATTTTTTCGACATCCAGCTTGAGGTAGCGGGCGTAGTTTTTCAAGAAGCCACGCTTGTAGATTTCAGGGAGATCGAAGTCCATTTTATTGGATTCGATATGGCCCAGAAAGTCGCTGCGTATCTTAGTCGCCTCCGCAGCTTCACGCAGTGAGATGCCTTTGCGTTTACGTGCCTCTTCTAGTCGTTCACCAATACTTTGCATTATTCAGCATTATGAGAAGGTCTTCTTTTGTTCCGCAAGCACGGAATTGATGACATTTATAAATAAATACGCAGGCTATTTATTGTTGACTTGGCTAGTGGCTTCCACAGCTTGAGTTCATGTCCTACTTAAAAAGTTACAAGTTTCGGGGGCGGCACCTGGTGCAGGGGCAGA
>REBV01000265.1 GCA_007692545.1 Puniceicoccaceae bacterium | reverse complement strand
CCTGCCTACGCTTGATGGGTTTACGTAGGTGGGTTGGCTCTGCCGCCCACAGCCGGGTTGTTGGCCAAACGTTGACTTACTTCAGCGTGATTACTGGGCTCAATAATTACACCGGCTACTGATAACACCCGGCTCGAATCACACCCGCTTGGCCACCACAGAATCAAAACTGGACATCAAACTCTGAAAATAGGTCTCGCTTTCGTAGGGCCAGGGCGCGGCCTCATCGATCATCCATTCCGGGTGCGCCTCCAAGTGCTCTAGAGTCCAATCAAAATAGGGGCGGTCATCCGTGCGAAAACAAAACTCCCCGCCCGGATCTGAGCGGCGGGCCACTTCATCCAGAAAGGCAGCCTGCACCATGCGGCGGCGATGATGCTTGGCTTTGGGCCAGGGGTCCGGAAATAAAAGAACTGTTCGCTCAAAACGAATCGCGGGCGGCAGGACTTCGAGAAACTCGGCCAGCTCTGCTTTATAAAAGTGCAGATTACCCAGGTCTCGTTTGGCCTTCTTGTCGTTTGCCTTGCGTATGCGCCATGAAATCAGGTCGATGCCGACGCAGTGTATATCCGGATGCGCCGCCGCGAAATCACACAACCAATGCCCATGCCCGCAGCCTGCCTCAAAAAGTATGCGCTGACAGCCTGACAGATCTGCGACAACAGATCGAGACAGGTCTTCCTTGCGGGCAGCTTGCTTGGCTAGCTCCCGGGCATGTGCTTCGGATATCTCAGCCATGACTAGTGCAGGCGATACGGAGATGCATGAACGGGTGCCTCCCCCTGTTGTATCTTCACCGCCGCTATTCCCCGTTGTCACCGATCGCCTCGACCGGGCAACCCTCCATCGCTTCATTACAAAGCTCGACCTCTTCAGGCGTGGTCGGTTGCTTGTAAACGAAGGAATAGCCTCCGTCTTCATTGCGGGTAAAGTTATCCGGCGCTGTCTCGCGGCAAAGGTCGCAGTCGATGCACTGTTCATCAACGTAGAATTTACCCTTCACATTCTCCGGCCATTTTTCGTCTAGTTCTGCCATTATTCGAAATTTTTCCTTTTTCTCTATCGAGTCAAGCGGTAAGCGGTCCGAAAAGCGGCTTTCAATTACCCTGACTGCATCCTTGAATTCTCACAATTTATCCTCACACTGCCGCGCTCACTTGGAACTTGGCCTAAAATAGTAGGCTCCAAACGATTTTTTACAAAATAAACGATATGACCCAAAAATACGAAGACATCTCCGAAGAAACCAACGAGTCGACTCCCCGGGCAGAGGCGGAGCCATCCTCCCTGGAGGAGGAAAACGCTACGGAAACGCCCGAGAGCCCAGAGAACAACGAGCCAGTATTAACTGAGCTGGAAAAGGCACAAGCAGAAGCCGCCGAAATGAAAGGCCGCTTCCTGCGCTCGGTCGCCGACATGGAAAACTACCGCAAGCGAATCGCTCGCGAGAAACAGGATATTATCCGTAGCGCGGCAGGCAGCGTCATCGAATCACTCCTCCCGGTACTCGACAATATGAAGCTCGGCTTGCAAGCTGCAGAAAATCATCCCGAGGCGAAAGAAGTGACTTTCGGCTTTAAGATGGTCGATGACCAACTTAAAAAATCCTTAAGCGAACAGGGGCTGGAAGAATTGATCCCCGATGGCGAGCACTTCGATCCGAATCTGCACGAGTGCATCGCCCATCAACCCTCCGATACAGTCGAGGAAGATCACATCATTCAAACCATTCGAGCGGGCTACCGCTTGAACGAACGGCTCATTCGCGCAGCCAATGTCGTCGTATCCAGCGGCCCGGCCCAAGCAGACAAATAGAGCACTATGGCGACTACAGACTACTACGAACTACTCGGCGTCGCACGCGATGCCTCAGAATCCGACCTCAAAAAAGCCTACCGTAAATTAGCGGTTAAATACCATCCGGACAAAAATCCGGGTGATGCCCAGGCTGAAGCTAAATTTAAAGAGATCTCCGAAGCCTACGATGTCCTCAAGGATGCGGATAAGCGGGCCGCCTATGATCGATACGGCCACGCCGCCTTCAAGCAAGGTGGCATGGGCAATGCAGGCGGTGGCGGAATGGGCGGAATGGGCGGCCACGACCCCTTCGATATTTTCCGTGAAGCCTTCGGCGGTGGAGGTGGCGGCGGTATCTTCGAAGAATTCTTCGGTGGGGGCGGCGGTCGCTCAGCCGGCGGGGCCCAACATGGAGCCGACCTCCGCTACGATTTGGAGATTTCACTCGAAGAAGCCGCCAAGGGCACCGAGAAGGAAATCCGCTACCGGCGGCCTGTAAGTTGTAAAAAGTGTAGCGGATCGGGCGCAGAGCCCGGATCGGGCAAGACAACATGCCCGACCTGCGGCGGTGCGGGTCAAGTGACTTCGAACCGTGGGTTTATCAGCTTTCGCCAAGTTTGCCCCAACTGTCAGGGATCCGGGCAAATCATAGAAAAGCCCTGCGGTGACTGCCGGGGCGAAGGTCGCGTCATGGACAGCAGCACGGTCAAGGTTCGCATCCCAGCTGGCGTCGCGACGGGGTCCAAGCTGCGCTCCGCCGGCAAGGGCGAAGCCGGACACCTGGGTGGACAAGCAGGCGACCTCTACATCATTATTCATGTGAAAGAACATGAGCTCTTCGAGCGCCACGATAATGATCTCTTTTGTGAAGTCCCCATCAAGTTTACCTTGGCCGCGCTCGGTGGCTCTATCAGTGTGCCCACACTCTTCGGCAAGGGATCTTTAAAAATCCCAGCCGGCACACAGACAGGCACCACCTTCCGTCTGCGCGAACAGGGGATTCCTGCCTTGCGTGGTGGCCGCAAGGGAGACCTCCTGATTCGCGTGCAGGTCGAAGTGCCGACCAAACTAAATGCGGAGCAACGGACAAAACTGGAAGATTACGCTGAAGCCTGCGGTGACCCGGCCCACCCCGTCAGTGAATCCTTCGTCGAAAAAGCCAAGAAGTTCTTCCGTTAGCGCAGCCAAGTCCAGGCTCACTCTCAACAGTCACTCATACTATTCAGATGTCTTATCCAATCGTCATTCTCGGCTCAGGCCGGGGCACCAACGCGGAGGCGCTCTTAAAAGCAGAATCCCAAAAGAAACTCGGGGCGGCTAAGATTGCGGCCATCGTGAGTGATCAGCCAGAGGCCGGCATCCTCGCCCTGGGCCAAAAATATCAGGTGCCCGCTATTTTCATCGACCCCGGCCAACAGGGTGCCCGTCTGACCGATGCAGCCGAGCAAGCCTACATTGAGCGTATCCAGTCCTTCTCTCCCAAACTCATCGTCTTGGCCGGGTTCATGCGGATCATTCGGCGTCCCTTTATCGAGGCCTTCGAGGGGTGTATGATTAACCTCCACCCCAGCCTACTCCCGAGCTTCCCAGGAATCAATGGGGTTCGCCAGGCCTATGATTATGGGGTCAAAATTTCCGGCTGCACGGTTCACTGGGTCACCCCCGAACTGGATGCCGGCCCCATCATCGATCAAAAAGAAGTTCGAGTCGATGAAACCGACACCTTGGATATTCTAAGCAAAAAAATCCATATTGCCGAGCATACCCTTTTGCCCGATGTCGTCACTCGCCTCAGTAAAGGGAAACTTTCACCTCCCAATAAATAAAACATCCTAATTAGCCCCACGTTTTTTCAGCGCCCCACGCGCCGCCACTATGAGCCAACAGATCGAACTACGTGCCGGCATCCCCGATGCCATGGCTGACCCACTCGACGCATATTTCTGCGAAATCGAAACGCCCTACTGGGGTATCATGCAAAAGGAAATCACGGATCCCTACGAATTGTTCGGCATCTTTCCCGACGAAGCCACTGCCAAGGAGCAACTCAGCGCCCTGCGCCTGGAATTCAAAGACCTACCCAAGCACTTTGAGCTCAAACAAATCGTCGATGCGGACTGGCAGAATGCCTACAAAGAATTCGTGAAACCATGGAGCGACCGGCAGCTACATTGGATCCCCCTCTGGGAACGTGAAAACATATCCGCGCCCGAAGGCAGCGCCGTGGTCTACCTCGACGCTGGTATGGCCTTCGGCACAGGTGCCCACGAGACCACACGACTCTGCGCCCGACGCCTGCTCGACTATCTTGAGGCGAACCCCCAATCACCCCACAGCCACCAAATTATCGATGCCGGTTGTGGATCCGGTGTATTAGCGCTCTCAGCTTCAGCACTCGGATTTCAAAAAATTTACGGCTTCGACTTCGACCCCGAAGCCATCACTGTTTGCCACAGCAACGCTCAGGAGAACAAACACCTCCTCAAGCCTGATTTTGCCGTAGCTGACCTGGAAATCGGCTTTGCCGGGGGTCGCCAAGGCGAACTGGTATTGGCCAATATTCAGACCGATGTCCTCATCCCCCACTGCGATCCACTCATCAACGGAGTGAAGGCAGAGGGCACGCTGGCTCTCAGCGGCATCCTGGTCAAGGAACTCGAGCAAGTGCGCGCTCACTATATTAGAGAATTCACTGCCCAACGCCCTCAAGTCACCCTGGCAGTCGACAGCCGGCAAGATGGCGAATGGGGAGATTTGATGTTCAAATTATCCTAGGCGTCGGGACGTTCTTTTACTGGCTGCCATTTTTCATTAAATTCGTGGCCTGCTGGCTGAATCCCTCAACCGGCTCCACCTTGAGGTCGCGGTAGCTGCGCAGTTCGCCCCATTCTCCAATACCCGGGCCACCGCCTCCGGATCGATCCGCCCCGGATCCTTATCCACAGTTCCCTTGGCTCCCTCGCCCTTGCCATATGTAGTTCGGGGACACGCACTCTCCGTAAAAACCAAAATTGAGCGAAAAAACAGCTTGATTTCCCCTCCCGACACGATTTGCTCTCCCCTTTTTCCCATGAAAGCCACTATTAAAACACAAGGTCGCCAGTTCACCGTAACCGAGGGCGATGTCCTTAAAGTCAACGTCTTCCCCGGAACGGAAGCGGGTGACTCGATTGACATCAGCGAAGTCCTCATGATCGGTGAAGGTGCCGACGCACGCTTCGGTAGCCCCCTCGTTGAGGGTGCTTCGGTCAAGGTCACCATTCTCGAAAACAAAAAAGACAAAAAGATCGTCGTCTTTAAAAAGAAGCGTCGCCAAGGCTACAAAAAGCGCCGCGGCCACCGCCAGCACCTTTCGGTCATCAAAGTCGAATCCATCAACGGATAATTTTAAATCAACCAGGAGATAAACTGCTATGTCACATAAAAAAGGACAAGGAACTTCACGCAACGGACGCGACAGCAATTCCAAGCGCCTCGGCGTTAAGAAATTTGGCGGCGAAGTCGTCGTCGCTGGCAACATCATCATCCGCCAGCGCGGCACCCGCTTCCACGCCGGCGCCAATGTCGGCATGGGCCGCGACCACACCCTCTTCGCTTTGAAGGATGGCCGCGTCGCTTTCGACAAACTGCACCGCAAGATCAACGTAGTCGAAGAAGTCGCTGCCTAAAGCGGTGGCGGATTTCAACAATTACGTTCGACAAAACTTTCAAAATCCCGCCTCTTTATGAGAGCGGGATTTTTTTATGGCCATATCACTCGAAGAGCTCAGGCGACAGCGCGCAGCCATCCAGCAGCATCTGGACTGGCTGGACGCCAAGATCGCGGCTGAAGACACAGCAGCGGACACCGCAGCAGACAGCCCCGTGGCGTGTCCGCTCGCCGGACGCCCCGAGCATGAGTTGCCCCCCGTGGCGTGTCCGCTCGCCGGACGCCCCAAGCATGATGAGTCGCCCGAAAACGACCCGGAGCCCGCGTCAGAGACCGGCAACACGGAAGGCGCTCGCGAGCGAGCACGCCACGAAACTTCGGAAGCCACTCCTGAGCCGCTCGCCGACCCGGAGGCACCCCACTTCAAAGCCAAGACCGCCAAGGAGGTCACCCGCGCCAAGATCGGCTGTGTTGTGATCTTCGCGCTCGCGACGGCGCTTTTTTTGTTTCTGCTCTTCGGCTTGCCGTATCTGCTCTGATCAGCCCTTCGACTCGCAGTCCGGGCACTCGCCAAAGACCTCGATTGTATGGCTCAAGTTGGAATAGCCGCGACTTGAGGCATAGCGCTCCAACTCCCCGCCCATACAAAAATCAATCCGCTCAGTCTTCAGGCAATTGCGGCAAACGATGTGATGCGAATGGTCATGCTCGCCCGTGAGCTCGAAGAGTGTCTTGCCGTTTTCCAGCAAGATCACTTCGACGATGCCGAGCTCGCGAAAGACTTCCAGGTTCCGGTAGATGGTGACCAGGTCAAACTTGCCCTGCGAGCGCTGGCTCAGATCTTCGATCGACAGCGGACGCTCCGATTCCGAGAGAATCTCAATCAGCTGACGCCGGGCTCCCGTCATCCGCAGTCCCGCCTCAGTGATCCGCTTTTCGCTGATCGCGATACGGACATCCTCTTTTTCTTTAAGCGACATAGTATCAATTTGGGCAATCCTCTCTCAAAAAGCAATCCCAGTCGCGACAAACAAATATAGGGGAAAAATTAATTTTCACAAGCGCTACGCTAGAGGGTAGGAGTTTTGGGAGGAAAGAAAATGGACGACTGGAGCAAACTCTGCAACAGCGTCGTTTTACCCGTCTGCCCGGCACCAAAGACGATATGAACATAGGGATACGGCAGTTTCTCAGAAAGCTGCCTTGCTATAAATCGCGCTACTTTCAAATGCTAACCTTAGCTTTTTGCTACAATACTCAAGTCAACTTTATATACGCAGATTTCACAGGCACCCACTCTCAAAGGTCAGTCCGGCGTAGTAGCCATGAACGCTTTCCCAGAGCAACTCGCCGGGGATGAGCTGTGGCGGGAGAGTGTTCTGTAGGTGACTGCTAGACCTTCGCCGGGTACAAAAATGCGCCCCAGGCCGAATCGGCTTGGGGCGCAACGAGAACTGAATTAAGCAACAGTTTTGGCGAACAATTGGAGTTTACCGCAAGTGCTTTTAGTCAGGACCATTCCGGTCAACACCGAAGCAATGCCTGGACCTACTGCTGCATCTGCTGCATCTGTTGCATTTGCTGCTGCTGCATTTGTTGCTGCATCTGCATTTGCTCCTGTTGTAGGCGCTCCAGCTCATCCCGCTGCTCAGCGGTGAAGATGGCTTCGACTTTCGACTGCATTAAAATGGATTGAATGCTCAATTCCCCGCTGACCTCGCCGAGTTCTTTGCCAATTCGTTTGATCTCGGCCTCGTTGTAGTCATGCCCTGCATTGGCTTGAAGTTCTGTTTGCAGAGATTGGGCTTTGATTTGCAGTTCTTCCACCTTAGGCGTGGTCGTATCGACCAGGTCGCGGATCTCGGCCTCCTGCTCTGAACTGAGGCCGATCATCTCGGCCAGTTGGCTGATTTGGTCCGGCTGTCCGCCGCCCGGTTGCTGCGCGGGAGCCATTTGAGCGGACATAGGCGCAATCAGCGCACATGCCAAAGCGATGCAGGAAAGTATTTTAGTCGTTTTTTGAGTTATCATTGTTTATGCGGGCGGCTCGGCCGCCGGGTTTTTGGGGGTTGAGTTCTTTCTGTGCGA
>REBV01000142.1 GCA_007692545.1 Puniceicoccaceae bacterium | reverse complement strand
GAGTGACCAAGGGACTCAGGATGCCCTGCGCGCCGTCGCCTGGAACCAGGCGCAAGTCAGCGAGGCATCCATCACTATTTTACTTTGCGCCGATCTCAATGCACATGAGGACGCCGAGCGCTATTGGGTACACGCACCGGACCCGGTGCGAGCCATGCTGGTCCCTATGATCGCTCCCTTTTACGAAAACAACCCGCAACTGCAGCGCGACGAAGGCATGCGCTCCATCGGTATCGCTGCGCAAACCCTCATGCTGGCCGCCAAGTCCATGGGCTACGACTCCTGCCCCATGATCGGATTCGACCCCGAAAAAGTGGCCCAGTTGATCCATCTGCCCGAGAATCATCTGGTCGGCATGATGCTCACCGTCGGCAAAGCCCTGAAAGATGCCAACGTCCGTGGCGGCCAACTACCCTACGAAGAAGTCGTTTTTCGCGACCGCTTCCCGCAGTGACCCCAACATGAAATCACTCTACCTACTCGACGGCATGGCCCTCGCCTACCGGGCGCACTTTGCCCTGATCCGCAGTCCGATTTATACCAGTAAGGGCTTCAACACTTCAGCGATCTTTGGGTTCACGGCCACGCTGATTGAGTTGATGACCAAGCAACAACCCAGCCATCTGGTGGTGGTTTTTGATACCTCGGCCCCCACCGAGCGCCATCGCCTGCACCCGGAATACAAGGCGCAGCGTGAAGATATGCCGGAAGACCTCGCTGCCGCCATGCCCCACCTTGATCGGATCGCCCAGGCCTTTGGCATCCCCGTGCTCAGGCTGGACGGGTATGAGGCCGATGATATCATCGGCACCCTCGCCCACCGGGCCGAGGCCGAGGGCTTCGAGTCGATCTACATGGTCACTCCCGACAAGGACTTTGGCCAACTGGTAACCGAAAAAATCAAAATGTACCGCCCCTCCCGCCAGGGCGACGGGGCCGAGATTTGGGGCATTGAGGAGATTAAGCAAAAATGGGGCATCGCCCGGGTCGAGCAGGTGATCGATATGCTCGGCCTCTGTGGCGATGTCTCCGACAATATTCCCGGCGTGCCGGGGATCGGCCCGAAAACGGCAGAAAAACTTTTGGCCAAATACGACACCGTCGAGGGCGTGCTGGAGCACGTCGACGATCTGAAAGGCAAACAACAGGAAAAAGTCCGCGAGCACGCCGAGCAGGCGCGGCTGTCGAAGAAGCTGGCCACCATCCAACTCGATGTCCCCATCGAGGCAGATTGGGCGGCTATTGAAGTGAGCCCACCCGACCCGGAAAAACTCGCGCCGATCTTTGCCGAGTTTGAGTTCCGCACCCTGGGCAAGCGTGTCTTCGGGGCCGATTTTTCAGTCCAAGCCGCCGCCAGTGACCTGGTCCTGATGAGCGAGGACGACGAGAAAGCTGCACAAAGCCAAGCCCCGGGATCGCAAATCTCCGCATTTGCCCCGTCAGACCCAGCCCAGAAACTCTCTCCAAACAGCGCTCTAAAAAAACTGGCCGACATCAAAACCGATTATCGTATCGTCAAAACCGATACCGAACTAACAGCTCTGGTCGAGGCCCTGCGTACTGCCGGCAGTTTTGCCCTCGACACCGAGACCACTGCACTCAACCCCCGCGCCGCCGAGCTGGTCGGCATCTCCTTTTGCACCCAGCCCCACAGCGGCTATTGGGTGCCCGCCAGTGCCAGTGCTCTGACGGCCCTGCGCCCGGTTCTGGCCGACCCACAGCTCAGTAAGGTCGGGCATAACCTCAAGTTCGACCTGGCCGTGCTGGCCGAAAGCAACTGCCCTGTGGCCGGCCCCTGCTACGACACCATGCTGGCCCATGCACTGATCGACCCCGAGCAGCGCCACGGGCTCGACACGCTCTCCGAGGACTTTCTGCAATACTCAACCATTCGCTTTAGCGAACTCCTGCCCGACAGCAAAAAGGGTGAGCCCATCGACTACTCCGGCGTCGATCCGCAAGACCTCGCCAACTATGCCATCGAAGATGCGGATGTCACCTGGCAGCTGTGGCAACTCTTTCAAGCCAAGCTGGATGCGTCCGGACAAGCCAAGGTCTTCTATGAAATCGAGACCCCCCTGCTGCCCGTGCTGGTTGCGATGGAGCGCGAGGGCATACTGATGTCCGGTAATACGCTGCAGGAGATCGGTCAATCTTTCGAGAGCCACATCGTGGAGCTGCAAGATTCCGTTTACGCCGCCGCCGGGCGTGAGTTCAATCTCAACTCCCCCAAACAGCTGGGCGAAGTTTTGTTTGATGAGCTCAAGCTGATCGATAAGCCGAAAAAGACCAAAACCGGCCAGTATGCCACCAATGAGCAGGTGCTCTCCAGCCTGGCACCGAAGCACGCCATCGTGGCCGATCTCTTGGAATACCGCCAGCTGAGTAAGCTCAAAAGCACCTATATTGATGCGCTGCCGCAATCGGTGGACGCCAAAACGGGCCGCGTCCATACCCACTACGGACAAGTGCAAACCGCTACCGGTCGCCTCTCTTCCAACGACCCTAACCTGCAAAACATCCCCGTGCGCAGCGCCCGGGGCCGGGAAATCCGCAAGGCCTTCGTCCCCCGCGAGGGCTGGCAACTCCTCGCTGCCGACTATTCGCAGATCGAGCTGCGCATCCTCGCCGCCCTGACCGGAGATGCCGGCCTGCTACACGCCTTTAAGACCGGCCAGGACATCCATACCGCGACCGCCGCCAAGATCTTTGAGGTCGCGCCCGAGGCTGTCACCCGCGACCAGCGCAGCACCGCCAAGATGGTCAACTTCGGCATCCCCTACGGCATCTCCGCCTTCGGTCTGGCCCAGCGCCTCGGCACCGTTAGCCGGACAGAGGCGCAGGAGATTATCGATAGCTACTTCGCGCAGTTCCCCGGTATCCCCGGCTATATGGAGGCTCAAAAGCTGAGCGCCCAAAAGAAGGGCTACGTCGAAACCGTCTGCGGACGCCGCCGCTACCTGCGCGACATCAATTCCAGTAACGGCACCATCCGGGCCGCCGCTGAGCGCAACGCCATCAACATGCCGATCCAGGGCACCGCTGCCGATATGATCAAAATCGCCATGGTGCGGATCGACCAGGCCATTCAGGAACAAAGCCTGCACAGCCGCATGCTGCTACAAGTGCATGACGAACTCATCTTCGACCTACACCCCGCCGAGGAAGCCCCTTTGCGTCAGCTAGTGACCGAGGCTATGGTCGGTGCCCTAGAATTGGACTGCCCGATCGAAGTCGAAATCGGCCTGGGCCAGAACTGGCTGGAGGCGCACTAGAGTCGACCCGCAGGATTGACTTCATCGGCTGTGGCCTTTCCATAGGCAGGCTATGGGTAATTCTTTCGGCACACTTTTTCGTATTTCTACTTGGGGCGAGAGCCACGGCGGCGGTATCGGCGTGGTCATCGACGGCTGCCCGCCCAGACTACCCCTCGCGGTGGAGGAGATCCAGTTTGAGCTGGATCGTCGCCGCCCCGGGCAAAGCGATATCACCACCCCCCGCAAAGAAAGCGACCGGGCGGAGATTGTTTCCGGCCTCTACGAAGGCAAGACCCTGGGCACTCCCATTGCCATCTACGTACCCAACGGCGACCACCGCCCATCGGCCTACACCGAGATGCGGGATAAATTCCGCCCCTCCCATGCGGACTTCACCTATCAGAGCAAATTCGGCATCCGCAACCACGAGGGCGGCGGACGCTCCTCGGCCCGCGAGACCATCGGTCGGGTCGCGGCCGGAGCCATCGCTAAAAAAATCCTGCATCTAGCCGGTGGTGTCGAAATACGCGCCTACATCACACGGGTGCATCGTATTGAAATGCCCCCGCTCGACCACTTTCCCAGCCTCGAAGAAGTGGAAGCCAGCCCCGTCCGCTGCCCCCACCCGGAAACGGCCGAAAAAATGGTGGATTGCATCAAAGCCGTACGGGCCGAAGGCGACTCAGTCGGCGGCGTTATCGAATGCCGCGTACGCAATCTGCCGCTCGGCCTCGGCGTGCCCGTCTTCGACCGCCTCGAAGCGGACCTGGCCAAAGCCATGCTCTCGCTACCCGCAACCAAGGGCTTCGAGGTCGGTAGCGGCTTTGCCGGCTCCGAGCTCAAAGGCTCCGAGCACAATGATATCTTTATCAATAAAAATGGCAAAGTCGGCACCGCCACCAATCGCTCCGGCGGCGTGCAGGGCGGCATCAGTAACGGTGAAGAATTGGTCTTCCGCGTCGCCTTCAAGCCCACTGCCACTCTGATCCAGAATCAAGCCACAGTCGATAAGGACGGTCAGGAAACCGAACTGATGGGCCGGGGCCGACACGACCCCTGCGTCGTGCCCCGCGCCGTGCCGATCGTCGAGTCGATGGCGGCCCTGGTCCTGGTCGACCACTGGATGCGTCAGCAGGCCCAATGCCAGAGTTTCGACTTCGATCCCGCCTGAGTCACCCCTACCTCATCTCACGTATGAGCGACACCGCCCCACTCATTTACTTTGTTTATGGCATCCCCCAATCGGGACGGCGTGAAATTATCTTTGACCTGATCGAGGGCGGCATCCCCACCAGCGAGCCAGTCCTCTACTTCCGGCCACAAGGCGAGAGTCCGAGTCCTTTCGACCAGCAAATCGAAGCCCTCAGCAATGTCAGTGTCGTCGAATGGAGCCTGAAAGACAGCAAGATTAGCCACGGCAAGATCTCCGCCGCACCGCAGAAGATTATCTTCCTGGCCCCCGGCACCAGTGATCCGGCCGACTGTGCCGAGGCCCTCAAACAGTGGAGCGAGCACAACCAATGCCGCATCGCCCGCATTTTCACCGTACTGCACTGCCAATTCCTGAAAGACCGGCCTGAGGCCCGGGCCTGGTTCGATGCCTGTATCCACTTCTCGGATATCGTTCTGCTGAATCGCCGCGAGGAGGCTGGCAATAAGTGGGTCAAAGACTTTGAGGATGACTATAAAAAGACCCGCAACCCGGCCCGGTTCGTTTTCGTCAAAAAGGGTCGCGTCGCCAATCCGGCCGAGGTGCTCGACCCCGAAGCACGCCGCGTCTCACTCTACTTTGATGAACTCATCCCCATCGAAGAAGACGAGTTTGAAGACGAGCACCAGCCCGATGACTTGAAGCCCGACAAATATATCGAACGCCTCGAAAGCGGCCAAAGGGCCAAGCCGATCCCCGCGATTGAAAAGTTTTATGGCCAGTCTATGAAACTTACTGAAATTTAGTCCAAAAAAACCTGACATCACGCATCCCGAACCCAAAACACAAGTGCGCCCTCGAGCAAGATGACTTCCTCAGAGCCAGCGAAAGCGGGGCCCTCCCCGATCTTCACTTCCACCGCCTCATTCCGGGAACGGGGGCTGTGTGATCGGTAGTTAAACCTCGGATACGTCTTTTCCGGACAGCGCATGTAGATATAACTGTCGCCTCCCTTGGGCTGGTAGCGATCACCGGGCGCGAGGGCCTCCATCGGGATCGATGACAAGCCAAAGGTGTAGCACTGCCCATGGGTGCTGCCCACCATCGACGCGTCGGTAATGCCGAGAAAGTTTGTGAAATGCCCTTCCCTACGCCGAAGCCCGCTAGGCGAATCGGCATAAATACCATGCAAGAGGCTGACCCGACCGCCCGAATCGTGCAACTGCTGCAAGAGCGCCGCATCCGGCAGATTGTAGTAAGCCAACTGCAGTTGATAGCTATCGTCCGTATGGGCATGAAAATAGCGGATTAAAGCTTCCGCCAGGCGCAGCATCTGGATCGCCCCCTGCCCACCACAGAGCGCATCGAACTCGGCCAAAATCATGCGCGCATCCGGTTCCACTGAAGCCTCCAAAAAGGGGTGTGCCGCGATTTCCGGTGACGGTGAAAACGCTTGAAACACCGAACTTTCATCCTGTGAAAGCCAAATCAACCAGCTACCCAGAGTGATCGAACCGCAGCGATACATCGCTCCGGGAATGAGGCGCTGGTCAAGCTGAGGAAAATCCTCAATAACGGACGATTCAGCGCGAACCTGAGCTGTGCCCAAAACGAAAATCGAGATCAAAAAAAGCAAGCGATACACTGGACTATACATGACGCCCGAAAATCTGCTGGAGGCAACCATATTTCGCGACTCGTGCACTTCAATTCTTTCGTCGCGCCACTAAAATATGTGCTTCCTGATTATAATGCCGGTAGCCATTGAACCTGGATTCGAGTATATCGGGAACGCTGTAAATCTCGACATCAAATCCATGCGAGCCGATTTCATCAGCTAGTGATGGCAAGCTCAACCGATTCCAGTGATACTCTATATCCAAATCCTCTAAATCAAATTGCGTTCTCATTTATCATCCTGCTCAATGCGAGCCGACGGATCTGAGCTTTCAAGGAAACGCTTGAGCTTACGCGGGACGACACTGGGCGGATATTGCGTGCGGAATTTTTTACCAAAGAGCCGTTGGTGCACGCGGTTATTGCGGTAGATCGCATCATCGTCCGCGCCAATTTTGCGAAAGCGCAGGGTGACGAGCGAGGCAGTCAGGATGACAAAGGTCGAATAGAGGATGGGCAACCAGAGCATTTGGCTGCGAAGGGGTTCCTCAAAACTGAGCAGAATGATGGCAAAAGCGATGGGGCCGTTCTGAATACCTGTTTCGAGGCTGATAGCGCGTTGTTGGCGGGGCTCAACTCGCCAAAGGGCGGCAAAACCATATCCAAAAGCAAAGCCGATCAGGCTCAAGCTGATGGCGGCGGCGTAGAGAGTCCAGGGGGTGACAATAAAGAGAGTGCCGTGCCGCACGGTGACGGAGCCCAAAAGGAAAAGGATGACCAGCACGGCCATGAAACCGGCGGTATCTTCGGCGGTCTTGGCCCAGTCGGGCGAGAAGCGGCGCAGAATCATCCCCGCGGCCACGGGCACGAGCACCAGAAAGAGCGAAACGATGATGTTGATGTGCGGGATGACAAATCCCTGCTCCGCTCCTTCGGCCAGCATCGAAGCATCGATCCGGGCGGCAAAGCCGGAAGCATACAGATCCAGCAGCAGCGGCATCATGATGAGCGCGAGAACGGTCGACGCCGCCGTCATGGAAATGCTGAGCGCCACCGAACCGCGCGCAAAGTAAGCAAACATGTTTGAGGTCGTGCCACCGGGTAGGCAACCAATCATAATCAGGGCGATGGCCTGCGGCGGCGGCAGTCGTAAGAGCAGGGCCAAGCCCAGCGCGATCAGCGGCATTAACCCAAACTGCGAGAGGAAACCGATAATCAACCCTTTGGGACGGCGCAGAGCCTCAGAGAAATCACGGGGAGTGAGACTCGCGCCCATGCCAAACATGATGACGAGGATCATGACGGCGAGCAGGGCCTGCTCGCCCGTATTGAGGAGTTCGCGCTCGATCTCGATCATCGGCGGCCTCCTTTGCGGTTGCGGGTGCGGTTGCGGGTGCGGGTGCGGGCGGGTGTATCGTGGTCATACATGGAGTCGATGAGCTCACGGTGTTTTTCGGCCACGACATGCCGTTTGAGCTTTTGCAGATTGGTCAGTTCGTCGCCGACGGAGAAGGCCTCCGGCACAATCCTGAAATCAC
>REBV01000146.1 GCA_007692545.1 Puniceicoccaceae bacterium | reverse complement strand
CGATACGCCCGGATGGACAAAACACCCGCAGCATTGACCACACCCAATGATCCAAGCTATTTGGCCAATACGATACCTCTCACCCACTCATGTCGGACGGCAAGCCGATCCGACTACTACCCTTGGTTGACAGCCCCCCGGGAAACGCTTGTTTTACGTTCACGATGAGCTTAAGAGAATCTTTTTTGACCACCAAACGTGTTTTGGGCAAACCCTACAAGGACTTGGAGTTTTTGCTTCGAAGTCTGAAGGCTATATTGGAAGCCAACGGCGAGGGCGAGATTGCCGCCGCCATCCCCTGGATCAACGACAAAGAACCCGTTGCTGAGGCCATCACGCCGAAGCATATCCAGTTGTATTCCATGATTTTCCATCTGGTCAATATGGTGGAAATCAACGCGGCCGTGCAAGCGCGGCGGGCCAAGGAGGACGTCTCGCTCGACTCGGTCAACGGCCTCTGGGGCATCAACATCAAGGAACTGCGCCAGGCCGGACTCTCGCAGGACGAGATTATGGATGCCCTGCGCGAGGTGGCGATCGAGCCGGTCCTGACCGCCCACCCCACCGAGGCCAAGCGTGCCACCGTGCTGGAGCACCACCGCGAACTCTACCTCCTTCTGGTGCAGCGGGAAAACCGCATGTACACTGAAAACGAGATCCGCAATGTGAATCACAACATCGAGCTCGCCCTCTACCGCCTCTGGCGAACCGGGGAAATTTATCTGGAAAAACCGGACATTCAGGACGAACTGCGCAACATCCTACACTACCTCGTCAATGTTTTCCCTGAAGTGATTTCGATCCTCGACCGCCGCATGTTGCAAGCCGTCCAATTCAGCGGCATGGACCTCGAAGCCTTCTGTGCCAGCCACAGCTTTCCCAAAATCACTTTTGGCGACTGGGTGGGCGGCGACCGGGACGGCCATCCCCTGGTCACGGCCCAGGTGACGCGGGATACGCTGCTCCAGTTGCGCTTGAGCGCCTTCGTGGTCATCCGCCGCAAGCTCAACCGCCTGGTGCAGCGCACCAGTTTCAGCATCGCTTATGAGGAGGCGGACGAAGCCCTGCGGCAGCGTATCGACCAGATGTTGCAAGAGACCGGCCCGAACGGGCAGGAAAGTTTTGAGCGGAATAAAGGCGAAGTCTTCCGCCAGTTCATCAGCCTGATGCTGCACAAGCTGCCGGTCGACTCAGTGCGCGGCCACGCCACCCGGCTCCTCGATGTGGAGGGGGCCTACGTGCACTCACTGCAACTCAAAGAAGATCTGGCGCTGCTCCAAGCCGCCCTGATTCGCTACGGCGCCAAAAGCATCGCCTACGATGACGTGGTCACCGTCATGCGGGTGGTGGAAGCCTTCGGCTTTCACCTGGCCGCGCTCGACATCCGCCAAAACAGCGCCTTTCACGACAAAGCTATCGAGCAACTACTGGCAGCGTCGCGCACCGAAGAAACCGATTTCGGCAACTGGAGCGAGGAAAAGCGCCTGGCCTTTATCAACCGGGAGCTCGAATCCGCCCGCCCCTTCACCACCCTGAAGGCCAAGCTGGGCCCCGAGGCACAGGCCATCGTCGAGTGCTATCGCGTGATTGCCAAACACACCCGCAAGTTCGGCACCAACTGCATCGGCTCCTTTATCGTCAGTATGACGCGCTCCGTCTCGGACCTGCTGGCCGTCTATCTGCTGGCCCGCGAGGTCGGGCTGACTGAAATGACCGCAGACGGCATGTATGCCGAGATACCCGTGGTGCCCCTGCTCGAAACCATCGAGGATCTCGAAAATGGCCCCGCGATTCTCAAAGCCTTCCTGGCCCACCCGGTGACTCAGCGCACCCTCGCCCACCAACAGGCGAAATACTCACTCAAGCAACCCGTCCAACAAGTGATGGTCGGCTACAGCGACAGCAACAAGGACGGCGGCATCCTCGCCAGCCAATGGGGCCTCTACAAGGCGCAGTATGCACTCAGCGAAGTCGGCCAGGACGCAGGCGTAAAAATTCGCTTCTTCCACGGCAAGGGCGGCTCCATCAGCCGCGGAGCCGGGCCCACCCATTACTTCATCAAAGCGCTCCCCTACGGCGCACCCAATGGCGACATCCGCCTGACCGAGCAGGGCGAAACCATCGCCCAGAAATACGCCAACCCGGTCAACGCCGCCTATAATCTGGAGCTGCTGGCCGCCAACGCCCTCAGCAAATACCTCCAGGACCAGAAATCCGAGCGCAGTTACCACCCGCTCGCCGAGGTCATCAGTCGACTGGCCAAATCCTCCGAGCATTACTACGACCAGATGCGTAATGAGGCAGGCTTCATCACCTTCTTCCGCAGCGCCACCCCGATCGACGCCATCGAGATGAGCAAGATCGGATCACGCCCGGCCAAGCGCACCGGCATGAACACACTCGACGACCTGCGCGCCATCCCCTGGGTCTTCTCCTGGAGCCAGGCCCGCGTCCACATGACCAGCTGGTTCGGTGTGGGCAGCGCCCTCAATCAACTCCAGGCCGAAGATCCGGATGTCTACCAGCTGCTGAAAAAAGCTCTCAAGGAAGACCCCTTTGTCCGCTACGTCTTCACCAACATCGACACCAGCCTCGCCGCCACCGACGAGGACATCTTCCGCCTCTACTTCGACCTGGTCGAGGACGCCGCGCTGCGCGATAAGTTCACCGGCATCTTCATGGACGAGCTGCAACTCACCCGCCGCCACCTGGAAACCCTCCTGAACAAGCCCATCGAAGAGCGCCGCAAGGGACACTACTACTCCAACCTCCTGCGCGCCTCACTCATGCGCCCGCTCCACCAAAAACAGGTGCAGCTTCTGCGCATCTGGCGGCAGCAAAAAGCCGCCGGCGAGCCGGCAGACGAAACCATCCAAACCGAACTCCTCATGACCATCAACGCCCTCTCCGGTGCCATGCGGAATACCGGCTAGCGGATCACTTTGTTAAAAACCGGGCTTGTGGATTATCGGCAAAAATCGCTGCGATCAGGCAAAGCGGGCAGAGAATCAAGGTTAGCGCAATAGCAGTGGTGAAGCTACCGGTCAGTTCGGCGGAGAGGCCGAAAAAGTAAGGCCCCAGTGCGCTGGTGATGACAGTAACCCCGGTCACCCATCCGTTGATTGCGCCGAGGTGCTTACGTCCGAAAAAACGTGCCCAGGGCAGGTTGATCATGACTCCGAAGCACCCCCACCCGACTCCGCTGCCCACGATGTGAACCCATTTCCACATCGGGTCTCCTAGATTAGCGATCCCGAGGAGCGCTACCGTCTGTGCTGCGATCATCAGCATCAGCACAAACTTGAGCTTAATCTTCTCTGAAATGGCCCCGAGCAAGAGGGTTGTACTTACGTGAAAAATGGCGATGGGCAGAAAAATGGCGACTGCCGTCGAACGGCCTAAACCCTCGCCAGCGGCGATGGCCACGATATGGAAGGAGACGCCGGTGCCGATGAGTGCATTGAGCGCCAGACCGGAGGCGAGTATCCAAAAGGCGCGTGTGCGCACTGCTTCCGGTCCGGTAAAATCACGAACGATAGGAATCCGTACAGAGCGGTCTCTCGTCTTGGGTGCTTGTTCGATCTCGACGCCACAATCCTCGGGACTATCGCGAAAAAACACGTAAGCCAGGGCCGTCATCACCGTCATAAAAAGGATCCCGATGGCAATCCAGGTCATTTGCCAATCCAGCCGCACGATCAGGCCGTTGAGTAGCAGTGGTGCGGATGAGAAACTGAGCGATAGCACGACACCGTTGACCGCAGCGGCCCATCCCCGCCGTCCCTCGAACCAGCGGAAGACCATCGAGCGGCAAGTCGTCATCGCGAAACTGACTCCCGCCAGGCGGATTCCGGCAAAAGCGATAAAGACCAGGAGGTAGGGCATCCATGTAAACACCGCACCGGCGCCGGTCCAGGCATGGATATGATCGAGGGAGCCCGTGTAGACCAAGATCAGGCCCAGTGCAAAAAAACTCAAACAACCCGTGGCGCGCGCTCCCCAGCGGTCGACTACTTTTCCCGCAAAGGGCGCGGCCAGCCCAGCCGTGATCGTCCCCAGGGTGTAGGCCAGTGCGAAATCCGCCCGCGACATATCGAGCGCCACGATCATGCCATCGATAAAGACGCTCATCCCCGGAGGACTTCCCGGCACCGCCGCGATCATGCCCAGAGTACCAAAAAAAAGAATGGTCCAACCATAATAGCCCGGCCAACGCCTCACATCAAAGGGTTTGTCCGGTTTTAGGAATCTGTGGGCCATGGGGCGCAGTTTGGCGCAAAGGTGAAAAGATGCAATGCCCGGCGGACATCTTTGTTTACTGACCACGTGAATTAAACGACGCTTGACAGTATACGCCAATGACGCACGCTCTTAAGTCTTCGAAATTAATATGAAAGAAAAGCAGAACTCCCGCAGCGGCGAATCAGATACGGCTTCTTTGAACGTGGTGATCCTTGCCCGGCAAAAGTTGGGTTTGACTCAAGCGGCTTTCGCGCAACTGCTAGAGACTCCTTTGGGGACGGTCCGCGGTTGGGAACAGGGGCGACGCCAGCCGCCTTCCTGTGCTAATTTTCTCATGCGAATTGCGATGGAGGCACCCGAAGCCGTTTTACGGGTGTCCGGCTTGGTTGAGCAGGTTCAGCCTCCTAAGTGCAAGACGAGTAAGGCGGAACCCACAAAGTCAGCAAATCGTTTGGACCAAGCGCGCTCTGATGATCCGACCACAGCGCAACTCCACGAGCCTGGCGCTGATGCCGATTATTGGCTGCTTTAATGCGGTGACTTTTGGTATATTGCGCTTGGCGATGCACCGGTGCGCTCGTTGCAGGTAGCGACTACTGGTCTTCAAGCCTTCAGTTTTTTCAAATCCAGTTCAAAGCTCTGGCTGCAGGCCATGCAATCCACTTTCTTCGATGCGAATGGGATCATAACACTCAGAGCGACGCTGATGGCCGTGAAAATGTTCATTTCTCGAATCTTCACATTTCCTGAACCGCAGTGAGGGCACGCAAGGATTCCGGTCGCTTCCTTGGGCAGATTGAGGATCTCTCGTGCTTTGGCTTCTTCTGCCTCCGGGACTTCAAGTTTCACCCCACCGATGGCATTGGAGTACATCCAGTAGTTACCGACAGTGTCTGCATCCCGTACATGCACCGTGATTCCATTCCCTTCCAGGAGCGAAGCTGCCAGATAAGCCTCTTCCGGCTTGGAGTAGGCTGCGATTAGTTTCATTTTTTTAGAACGGTCAGATGATGTGATGGGGCCGATTTAGCTGGCAAAAAAATACCGGACTAATGCCAGCCCAAAAGCGAACAAAAAGGCGTAGGCGAATTTTTCGAGACGAACGGTTGCTTTACCTTTTTTGATTCTGGCTTTTCCGATCCCCAGCATGATGAATCCAATAATGGTCGGGGTCACGAACAAGTTAACTACCTTGAGGGCCTCACTCTCGATAAATGATTCAGGGAAGATTACAAGACTCAGGCCTCCAAGAATCGCGCCAAAGGCCAAGTAAACTATTCCTGCGAGAACTGGGGCTATTTCTTTCCTGCTTTTAGACTGATGGATTCGTAATCTTCCAACGACATCATGACGACATCATGACGACAGAATCCTTTCCTTTTTTCGTGATAATCACAGGGTCATGGCTCAAACAAACGTCCGATATCGTTTAGGCAAGATTCTCTCTGGCACGGGAGTAAGTAATTGCGTTCATGTTGTCCAATTTATTGGACAACATGAACGCGTCAATTTTTTTAGGGACGTGCGGAACTGACGCTGACGGGGGCGTCCGACAAGCGGACACGCCAGGGGAAAGAAGGTTGGCTCGCCTTTAGTAAACGTTGGTCGACTCCTGGCTGATGACGGGCTCGGTGAGGAAGTCGGCACTGAATTTCATGACCGCGCGGCCGGCCCCGATCTTGGCCCCCTCGGCGGTGATGCTGAGGTTGGTATCCTTACCGGGCTCGAGGGTGGTGCGGGGGAAGGTGACGGTCTGGCCGTCGATGGTGCCCTGGGCATCGCCGGCTACGGCGGTGGGCTTGAGGCCATCAGTGAAGGTCACGGTGACGGTGCCGCTGACGGGCTCGAACTCACCCTGGTTGCGCACCTGGATGCTGTAGGTGGTGGCTTCGCGGACGCGGACGGGGTCAATACTATCGGTGATAGAGACAGTCACACCCGGCACAGCTAGCCATTTGGTGGTCACGCTATCGGAGGCTTCGAGGCCGTTTGCACTGACGAGCTTGACGGTGTTGGTGGATTCACCGGTGCGGGTGGCCGCGATTTCGGTGCGGATGAGCTGGCTGGAGCCGGCGGGGAGGTTGGGGATCATCCAGCCGATGGCATTACGGGAGACGCGCCCGCCGCCATTATCCACAACGGAGCTGCCGCGTGGAAGCACGTCTGTGATACGGACATTCTGGAGGTCGGTATCGCCGGTATTCTCGATAGTGATTTCGAAGACCTCAGGCTTAAAGACGTAGGCTTCGGCGGGGCCGGTTTTGCGGACGCGGATGCCGGATTGGACGACGGCGATGGGTGAGCTGGCCTCGGGGCTGGAGCCGGAGGCACCGCGTCCGTCGGGGCCGCTGCCCGCATAGGTGGCCACGGCGCGGTTATTAAACTCGCCCTGGCGGACGGCTTTGGCGGTGTAAGTGACGGTTTTGGTCTGGCCGGGAGCAAGGTCGCCGATGGACTGGCGGAGATTACTGGTGGGGGTGAAGGCGTCGGGCAGGGTATCGGTCACGACGACATTGGTGGCGGGGGCGGAGCCGTTATTGGTCACGGTGACGGTCCAGGTGGCCTCTTCGCCGAGCTCAATGGAGCTGGGGCCTTGTTTGACCACTTCTAGCTTGGGCTGGCCCGCGAAGAAAGTGAAGCAGAAGGCATTATCCACCGTGACGGTGGAGCAGATCTCGTGATCGCCCTCGCGGGTGGGGGTGACGGTGATGTCGATATTCTGGCTCTGGCCACGCTGCATGGAGGCGAAGGTCCAGTTGGCATCGCGACCGGAGAGCGAGGCTGAAGGGCTGGCGGAGGTGAATTCAACGCCGTCCGGCATGGTCTCTTTCAAGCGGACGTTGTTGATATTTTCGAGGGCATCGATGGTGATGCGGTAGCGGAGCTGGCCACCGACGGAGGCGGGTTCGAGGACGCGCTTGGTGACTTTGATTTGGTTGGTTTGGAGAATGACGTTGGAGCCGCGGGCGGTTTGGCTGCTGCTACGGGCCGGTGTGGCCACAGTGGCCGTTCTGCTGGCGGTGTCGGCACCGCGCCACTGGGCTTGAGTGGTGGCGGGCTGGATGGGTACGCTTTGGCCGCGGTCGGCACTGATAGTAGTATCGGCACCGCGCCAGTCGGTCTGGGTCGTGGCGGGCTGGGTGGGCACGCTTTGGCCGCGGTCGGTGCTGCTGCGGACTTGGGTGGGCGCGGTTTGGCAACCGGCAAAGGTGAGCGCTGCGAGGCAGAGGACGGCGGTGAAGGAGGAAGTAAGTCGATTCATAACTAAACCTTGTAGCGGTTTGACCGGGGATGTAAAGGCTTCGCTTTCGGGCTGCGGAGGGTGTGTGCGAAATTCCGGCGAAGTTCTGCTCTGGGAACGAAGACGGATCTCCACGCACTGGGTTATGGTGTTGCGGGTAGTGTCCGAGTCGGGCCTGCAGAGCTGCTGACTGACGCTGACGGGGGCGCGAGCAAGCTCGCACGCCACGGGCTTGGCTTGCTGGCTGTGGCGTGCTCGCTTGCGAGCGCCTGCGGTGTTGTTGGCCCGCGGGGGTCACTGAACGGACGCTGACGCCTAAGCGTCCGGCGAGCGGACGCGCCACGGGGTTTACCCTCGGGCGGTGCTGGCCGGGTCGGTGAAGACGTAGCCCTGGGCGAGGTTGATGGCGAGGCGGGAGTCATCAAACTGGCCGTCGTGGTAGATCACGCCGCCGTGAACAAGTTTGGTGGAGCGGCTGGAGGTGCCTTTGGCGAAGTCAGCCTGCTCGAAGAGGGCCACGCTGTGGCCGCGGGCGGCCGCGTCGAGGGCGGCCCCGAGACCGGAGGCCCAGCCGCCGATGATGACGACGTCGAAGGCGGCTTGGGCGGAGTGAATGCGCTCGAGGGCTTGGCTGCGGTTCATAAGCAGTTAATCGATCGGATCTTCCCAGCTCTTGGCGCGGCTCACGGCCTTATCCCAGCCTCGGCGGAGGGTGGCCATTTCGGCGGGGTCGCGCTTGGGCTCGAAGGTGAGATCGTGGACCCAGTTGTCGGCGATGGCTTGGCGGCTCTCCCAGAAGCCGACGGCGAGCCCGGCCAGATAGCCGACTCCGATGGCTGTGGTCTCGACGCACTTGGGGCGCAGGACGTTTTCGCCGAGCAGGTCGGCCTGGAATTGCAGCAGGGGCTTACTGTTGGAGGCACCGCCGTCGACCCGGAGCTCTTTGAGGCGCAGGCCGCTGTCTTTTTCCATGCAGGTAATCAGGTCGGCACTTTGAAAGGCGATGGACTCGAGGGCGGCGCGGCAAAAGTGGGCGCGGTTGGTACCACGGGTCATGCCGACGGCGACGCCCCGGGCGTAGGGGTCCCAATGGGGGGCACCGAGACCGGCGAAGGCGGGCACGATGTAGAGGCCGTTGGCATCTTGGATGCTGGCGGCAACGGCGTCGAGCTCCTGGGCGGTGCGGACCATCTGAAGCTCGTCGCGGACCCACTGGACGACGGCCCCGCCGATGAAGACGGAGCCTTCGAGGGCGTATTCGGTGCGGTCGCCGATGCGCCAGGCGACGGTGGTGAGGAGATTGTTTTGCGAGCGGACGACCTCTTCGCCAGTATTCATCAGGAGGAAGCAGCCGGTGCCGTAGGTATTTTTGGCCATGCCGGGCTCAAAGCAAGCCTGACCGAAGAGGGCGGCGTGTTGATCGCCCGCGATCCCGGCAATGGGGGCACCGGCGGGGTAGAGTTTGGAGGCGACGTGGCCGTAGACTTCGGAGCAGGACTTGATTTCGGGCAGCATGCAGCGGGGCACGCCGAAGAGTTCCAGCAGTTCGTCGTCCCAATCGTCGCTCTCGATATTGTAAAAGAGGGTGCGGCTGGCGTTGGTCAGGTCGGTGACATGGACTTTGTGCCCGGTGAGTTGCCAGACCAACCAGGAATCGACAGTGCCGAAGAGGAGCTCTCCGGCCTCGGCGCGTGCGCGGACGCCGGGGACGTTTTCGAGAATCCAGCGCACTTTGGTGCCAGCAAAGTAGGGGTCGAGGCGGAGGCCGGTCTTTTGGGCGATCATGGCCTCGATCCCGTCGTTTTTGAGCTGGCGGCAGTAGTCGGCGGTGCGGCGGTCTTGCCAGACGATGGCATTGTAGACGGGGCGGCCGGTTTTTTTATCCCAAATGATGGTGGTCTCGCGCTGGTTGGTTACGCCGACGGCAGCGATTTGATCGGTGCTGAGGCTGGCACGGGAGAGGGCCTCGGTGGCGGTGGCGCTTTGACTGGACCAGATTTCCACCGGGTCGTGCTCGACCCAGCCCGGCTGGGGGTAGATTTGCGGAAACTCCTTTTGGGCGCTGGCAATGATCCGTCCGCTGTGGTCGATCACGATGGAGCGGGAGCTGGTGGTGCCCTGGTCGAAGGCGAGGATGTATTTTGGGGCTGACATGGTGCGTGAGTAGTGGAAGAGGTAACTGGGAGCGGCTGCTTTAGCTGCCGGCGGTTTTAATGTTTGATGCGTTGAGTGTTTAGACTAATTTAGCGCAACTTCCGATGTTAAAAACGATTTCACGTGCATTCACTCGGTCCTTCCTGGATGTCTTTTTTCCGAGAAATTGTGTGCATTGCGGCGATGCGGTGACGGGGGCCGACTATCAATTCCTCTGCCGGGCGAGCAGCCGGGAGCTTTTTTTGGCCAGGCCGCCCAGTTGCACGACTTGTGGGCATCCGTTTTTCGGGCTGCTGAGTGGCTCCCGTGTCTGCCCGCACTGCGAAGAGCTGGAGCCTTTGTTTGAGGAGGGGCGCACGCTTTTTTTGGCCAAGGGCCCGGGGCGGGCACTCATCCACGAGCTCAAATATAAGTCGGGCTTTTATGTGCTGAGCGACATTCAGGCAATGATCGCGGCGACACCCTATTATCGCGACTATTTCGAGGGTGCGATCCTGGTGCCAGTGCCCTTGCATGCGACCAAGCAGCGCGAGCGCGGCTTCAATCAAAGCCGGGTGATTGCCCGGGCGATCCAGCGGGCCACGGGGGCCAAAGCAGTGGAAAATTTGCTAATTCGGCAGGAGTACACCCAGACGCAGACTCGACTGAGTCGGGCGGCCCGTCACCAAAATGTCAAAAATGCCTTTGCTTTAGCGAGCGATGCCGCTGTAATAGCGGACTATTCTTACATATTGGTCGATGATGTATTCACCACGGGATCAACGCTCAATGCCTGCGCGGCGGTCCTGCGGGACGCAGGTGTGACCCAACTTAAAGTGGCGACCCTCGGCCACGGCTGACAATTTCTTCTCTCTAATCTCCTAAATCTTATTTCCCTTATGGCTCTCTTTGGAAAACCACAATACTCGACCGTCACGGTTAAGAAAAAGGACATCCCCAAGGATCTTTGGACGAAATGCCCAAAGACCGGCGAGATCATTTACAACCGTGTCTTGAAGGAAAACCTGATGGTGGTGCCGAGCAGCGGCTACCACTTCCCGCTGAAGGCGCGCGACCGCATCGCATCGATGTTGGACGAAGGGAGCTTCAAGGAGATGGACCAGGGGGTCCACTCACTGGACCCGCTGGAATTTAATGCCACCTCCTCGTACCCGGAAAAACTCAAGCAAAACCAGGCCAAGACGAAGGAGACCGACACGGTCATCTCCGGCATGGGCACCATGGGCGGGATGCCGGTGAGCATCGCGGTGATGGATTTCCGCTTTATGGCGGCGAGCCTGGGCTCGGCAGCGGGCGAAAAGATCACCCGTGCGATTGAGCGCGGGGTAGAAACAAAGTGCCCGGTGATTATTGTATCGGCCTCCGGTGGCGCGCGCATGCAGGAGGGCATTCTGAGCCTGATGCAGCTGGCCAAGACCAGTGCCGCGCTGGCCAGGCTGAGCCAGGCCGGGCTCCCCTACTTCTCGATTTTGACCAATCCGACCATGGCCGGGGTGATGGCCAGCTATGCCTCGCTGGGTGATGTGATCATCGCTGAGCCGGAAGCCCTGATCGGATTCGCCGGGCCGCGGGTGATCAAGGAAACCACGCAGCAGGACTTGCCTGCCGGGTTTCAGACTTCGGAATTTCTGCTGGAGCACGGCTTGGTCGATTTGATCGTGCCACGCGGTGAGATGCGCGACCGCATGATCAACCTGATCAAGGCACTCTATGGAGCCAAGCGAAGCGCGTGAGGTCGTTTTTGGTGAGGGATTGGCTTACTGTGGCGTGTCCGCTTGCGGACGCCCCGGCGTTTTTTGACCGCCCACTGGTTCAGGCGCTCGCAAGCGAGCACGCCACGGAGATCGACCAATCATGCCCACTTATTCCAAGACACTGGATTACCTCTACGCGCTAAAAAACCGGGGCTCGAAGTACGGCATCGAGCGGATGCGCCTGCTAGTCGATGCACTGGGGCATCCCGAGTGGCAGTTTCCGGTGGTTCATGTGGCGGGGACAAATGGCAAGGGCTCCGTCTGCGCGATGCTGGAGGCACTGTATCGGGATAACGGCTACAGGACGGGCCTATTTACGTCGCCACACCTGGTACACTTGGGCGAGCGGGTGCAGGTCGACCGACAGCGGCTGACCCCGGCTGAAATCGTGACCTACACCGCGCAGCTGAAGCCGATCGCGGCGGACTTGGGCCGGGACGACCCGGACCGGCACCCGACTTTTTTCGAATTCATGACCGCTATGGCCTTTTTGCGCTTCGCAGCGGAACGAGTCGATATCGCCTGTATTGAGACGGGGCTGGGCGGACGACTGGATTCCACCAATGTGGTGGAGCCAGAGCTGAGCATTATCACCACCATCAGTCTGGATCACACCGAGATGCTGGGGGATACGCTGGCCGCCATCGCCGGGGAAAAGGCCGGCATCATCAAGCCCGGCAAGCCGGTGCTGATGGGCCGACTGCCCGCCGAGGCCGAGGCGGTGGTGCGTCGTGTGGCGGCGGAGCGCGGCTGCCCACTCTACGTGCTGACTGAGCGGTTTCCGGATGAGCGTGCCCTACCCCATACGAATCTGGCGGGTGGCTTCCAGCGTTGGAATGCGGCGCTGGCGGTGTATGCCACGGAGATCTTATCCGGGCATTTTCCGATTCAGTCTGTGGCCGCGCTGGACAGAGTCGATTGGGCCGGCCGTTGGCAAGAAATGGAGGTCGATGGCCGCCGCTTAATCCTGGATGCGTCGCACAACCCGGAGGGCGTGCTGGAGTTGGCGAAAAATCTGGATCAGCTGATAGTGGAAGCGGGTCGACCGCCGCACATTATCGCGGGCACACTGGGTGAGGACCGCGCCCGCAGCCTTATGGCAGTGGTGGCTACGCGGGCCGACGAGCTGTATCTGGTGGCTCCGCAACAGGAGCGTGCCACGCCGACCGGTTTCCTGAAAAGCTGTCTGGCCCGCGATGCGATGGAGGCGGAAGTGTCTGCCCTTTTCCCGCAGCCCGGCCGCTGCACGGTGGGCCAGCCCGGTGATGCCATCGTGCTGGCGGGCTCGATCTACTTGATCGGCGAAGTGCTGGAGCAGATACAGGGCCTGGGGTCGAAGGATGGCAGCGTTTTGCAGGATCGGGTGTAAGGAGTCGGGCTAGTTGGAATCGCATTGACCTAAAGGAAGCCGCATACGTATGTCCGCTCCTTCCCTGTCCGCCATAGCTTTGGCACACATTGTGCCGGAAGCGACGGCGGATGGGGCGCACTCGTTTGAACTTTTGGAGACGAAAAATTCACCTCGAAACTAATGGGACCCCACCCAAAACTATTCCAACTTAACCCTTGCTCAAAAAAATCCGCTTCTTTACCTCTTAAATGTCGATTTCACTCGCGACCAACCGCTTGAGCGCTCCGTGCCGCCAGAGCCACCGTCGTCGCTGGAGCATCGACACCGACCGCGCCCCGCTTTCTCCGGCTATGACTGTTCTAGCCACGGGACCCAAACAGCCACACACAACACCGACAACACATGCCAGAATTCGAAGACGAAAATCCAAATGCCTCGCAGAGCCAGAGCTACACACCCAGCACCGACGCTTCCCAAAAGCCACGCACCCGCCGCCGCAGTGGTGGATTTAAAACAGAACTCACCCCCATCAGTAACGCCAAGATCGGCGAAGTCAGCGCCGCCGATGCATTGAAAGAAGAAAAACTGAGCGGCCGACCCAGCCAGTCAGGCAGCTCCGAGACACGCTCCGAGCGCCCACGGCGTGAGCGCAGCGAGCGCAAACCGCGCGAGGCAAGGGAACCTCGGGCCGAACGCGAGCCACGTGAACCACGCGCACCCCAGGCCGAGCGTGAGCCACGCAAGAAACGCGCCCCACAAGCACCCCGTACCGACGCCAATCCGCAGCCCAGCCCTGAAACGCTCGCTGCCATCGCCAGTGTCGAAGCCAAGATCAACGAGCGCAAAACGGAGCGCGACGCCCGCCGCGCCACGCGCGACAAAAACCGCCCGGCCAAATCAGAGCGCCCATCCGAACGCAGCTCCGAGCGTACATCCAGCCCTCGGCGCGAAAACGGTCGAAAGCCGAGCTCCCAGAAGTCGCAGGGCGGCCTGCTCGAAGCCATCGGCGGATTTTTTGGAAAACTTTTTGGCAATACTCCCGAGCCGACCAAGAAACGGAGCAGCCCCCGCGGCCCCCGCTCGCAAAACAGGGGTGACAGAACAGACGGTCCGCGTAGCAGCCAAAACCGTGGACGTAGCGGTAAGGGCGGCGGTAGCGGCCAAGGTCGCAAGCGCAGCGGCAGCGGCAACGGCCCACGCCGTGGCAGCCGCCGGAGCAGCGAAAACGTAGCCTCCTAGCTTTCCGCTTAGATTCCCAATATGGACGTTTTTAAAGTTAGCGGCAACGGCCCCCTTCACGGAGAGATCCAGGTCAGTGGCGCAAAAAACGCCGCCCTCCCGATCCTCGCCGCCACCTTGTTGACCGAGGAGCCCGTCGTGCTGCGCAATGTCCCGGACTTGAGCGACATGCGCTCGATGCTTGAGATTTTGCAGCATGTCGGTGCGGAAACCAGGCAACTTGAGCCGGGTGCCTGGGAAATCCGTTCCCAAAAGATCAGCCACATCGCGCCCTACGAACTGGTGCGCAAGATGCGCGCTTCCGTCTGCCTACTCGGCCCACTGGTGGCCCGCCTGGGCAAGGCGGAGGTTTCCATCCCCGGCGGCTGCGTCATTGGGCCCCGCCCCATCGACCTCCACATTAAGGGTCTGAAAAAGCTCAACTGCCAGGTCGAGATCGCCAACGGCTACGTCTATGTCGATGCCTCAAACATGCGGGGTGGCCCCATCTTCCTGGGCGGTCGCAGCGGCAGCACCGTCACCGGGACAGCCAATATCGTCATGGCCGCCGTCCTCGCTCCCGGCACCACCCGCCTCGAGTGCGCCGCCTGTGAGCCCGAGGTGGTCGACCTGTGTCGGCTGCTGATCAAGATGGGCGCGCAAATCAAAGGCATCGGCAGTCCCGAGCTCACCATCACCGGCGTCGAAAAACTCCACGGCTGTGAACATAGCGTCATTGCCGACCGCATCGAGGCGGGCACCTTTGTCATTGCCGGTGCCATCACCCGGGGTGATGTCACGGTCAAAGGCATCGCCCCGCAGTTGCTCGGAGCCTTCCTGGACAAGCTCGAAGAAGCCGGCCTGCCGATGGAGCTGGGAGACGACTACATCCGCGTCCTCCCCTACCAGGGCTCACTCAAGCCGCTCGACGTAATTACCCTGCCCCACCCCGGCTACCCGACCGATCTCCAGGCACAACTGAGCGCACTGATGACCCAAACAGAGGGGCTCTCCATCATCACCGAGCGCATCTACCCGAATCGCTTCATGCACGTCCCCGAACTGCAACGTATGGGTGCCGATATCGCGATCGAAGGCCCGAGTGCGATTATCAAAGGTGCCAGCAAGCTCTCCGGTGCGCCCGTCATGGCCTCGGACCTGCGGGCCTCCGCCGCCCTCATCCTGGCCGCCTTTGCCGCCTCCGGCGATACCTGGATACAACGCATCTACCACCTCGACCGCGGCTACGAACACTTCGAGCAAAAACTCTCCGCCATCGGCGCAAAAATCGAACGCTTGAGTGATAAGGAAATGCCAAAAGAACTACTCGACGAGTAAAGCCGAGTAAAGATTTGCCAGCAGCTCATTTGCACGTCTCACTTTTCGCGCATGCATTATTACAAATACCACGCTCTCGGTAACGATTACCTCGTCCTCGACCCCAAGGACGCCGCAGAACTCCCCGGCAAGGATGCCATCGTTCGCATCTGCCACCGAAATTTCGGTTTGGGCTCCGACGGTATCCTCTACGGCCCACTCAAATCAGAGCAGGCCGACTTCGGTTTGCGCATTATGAACCCCGACGGCAGCGAAGCCGAAAAAAGCGGTAATGGCCTGCGCATCTTTGCCCGCTACCTCCACGACACCGGAGCGGTTCAGCACGATCCCTTCACCGTCGATACCCCCGGCGGTATCGTGACCTGCCAAGTCGCCGAGGGCGTCGAATCCATTACCGTTGATATGGGGCAGGTCCATTTTGCGATGGATCATGTTCCTGTCGATGGCCCGGAGCAAATGGACCATAACATCGGGCAAAGCCTGGAATTCAACGGCAAGACGCAAACCGTCTACCTGGCCGACATCGGCAACCCGCACTGTGTCGTCATCCAGGACAGCATCAGCGCCCACCAAGCCAAGGAAGATGGGGCTGTCATTGAAGTACACCCCCTGTTCCCCAACCGGACCAATGTGCAATTTCTCAAAGTGATCGACCGGAGCAATATCCAGATCGAAATCTGGGAGCGCGGCGCCGGCTACACCCTCGCCTCCGGCTCCAGCAGCAGCGCCGCCGCCGCCGTGGCCCACCGGGTCGGCCTCTGCGACCGCGACATCACCGTCCATATGCCCGGCGGCCAGATCAACATCCATATCGGAGACGATTTCGCCATCCGTATGACCGGCCCCGCCACCCGCGTAGCCACCATGGACTTTGATCCAGAAGCGCTCAGCTTCTCCGTCTAAGCCTCGCTCGAGAATCACAATGCCCCGTGGCGTGTCCGCTTGTCGGACGCCCTCGCTTGTGCCCACTTCAAGGCCCCCGAGCACCCCACTATCACATACCTACCCTCTCATCAGCTGTGTCCGCTCTTGGGTGTCCCCCGCATCCATGCCCGCTTCAAGGCCCCGGATCACCCCCGCAGCACATCCACCAGCTCACGCAGTGAGTGCACCACTGGCTTCCCCGTAGCAGCCAACCGCTCCGGCGTGTGGTGCCCATGGGCCAGCAGGACACAATCACTGCCGATCGCTTCAGCCACCTCAAAATCGTGCAGCGTATCCCCCACCATCACCACCTCCCCCGGCGACCAGGCTAACTGCTCGATCCAGTGCTTGCCCCGGTCCACCTTGCCCTGGGCATAGATATTATCCGTACCGACCAGACCCATAAAGTACTCACTCAGCCCATAGTGTTCGATGCCGGACTCCAGCGCTTCCTGCTTGGCCGCCGACAAGACCGAGTGCGTCAACCCCAGTTGCGTCATCGCCTGCAACACTGCATGCGCCTCCGGGTGCAAGACACACTCCTCAAACCAGCGGGCCTCGTAGTCAGCGATGAATTCACGGCTCACCTGCTCGAAACTATCCACATCCGTATCAAAGCCGAGGTATTCGTAAAAGTGAATCACCGGAAAGCCGAAGTTCTGCCGATAGTCCGCTGCGGTAATCGGCCCCCGCCCCCGCCGCGTCAGCAGCCCGTTCAGCACCTCGACGCACAGCCAGGTATCGTTGAGCAAAGTCCCGTTCCAATCCCAAATGACATGTTTGTAGCGCATCAATCCAGTAAATCCGGTTTACGCTGAAAAAGCACCACCGGCACCTGCAACAAAGAGAAAAACACCAGCGAGCCCTCAAAGCCGGGCACCCCCAGCCGCTCCCCCTGATCCGCCGCCGCCATATAGGCAAACATCACCACCGCGATAATGACAAAAACAAACAAGCCCGACAGCCCGACCAGTACACCATAAGCCCAGCGCCAGCCCCGCTCAGAGAGCCGGCCAAAGGGCAAAGCCAGGACCAGACCGTAAACGACGAAATAGCTGCCCTTGAAAAGATCAAAAGTCCCCGATCCCTTCCACAGCGAAGCCACACCCAGTACCAGCAGCAGTACGGCCATGGCAACACCCGCCATCCGCGCATAGCGCAGCCCGCGCACGGTCGATGGGTGTATCGTTGGGATGGATTCAGCTGGCGGATTCATATACTTTTAAATGGCTCTCTGGTGAAATAGATGCACCAGAGCAGAGCCTGACTCTTGCTCCGCGTCAAGCAGTGCGCGCTTTCGCTCAGCCCCATAGAGATAATTCCCCAGCCCGCCCGCTTGCGGCAGCACGCGGTGACAAGGCAACAGCACCGCCACCGGATTCGCGCCCACCGCCGAGCCCACCGCACGACTTGCGCTTGGCCGCCCGATCCCGCCCGCAATCTGCCCATAGCTGCCAGAGCCACCCAACGGAATCTCCAATAACTGCCGCCAAACCATCCGCTGAAAATCGCTGCCCACCACATCCAGCAGATGCCACTGAGTCTCACGGTCTGCCTGGGAAAAAGCCTCCACCCACTCCAAAAAAGCGACCGCCGGCACAGCGTCTCCGCCCGAGCCGCAACTTTCGCCATCCGCCAGATAAACCAGCTCAGCCAGCCCCCGTTCGCTGAAACGCACCCGCACCGGGCCAAACCGAGTACCCAATTGAAAGGTGATCGGCGAATTAGTGAACAAATTATCATTTAGCCTTGCCATCTGTAATTCCGTTTCCAAAGTGGGTTGCAAATTCGAAACTTTAAATAAAAAACTCCCACAGAATACTATTATGGCCGCAAAATCACAAATTCAGAAATCCTCCCGCAGCGTCGAGTCCGACCGCAAAAACCTCGACCTCGCCATCTCCGGCATCAACAAACAATTCGGCCCGGGCGCGCTGATGCGCCTCGGCGAGGCGACCAAGATGGAGATCGACGTCATCTCCACCGGCTCCATCGCCATCGACCTCGCCCTCGGCATCGGCGGCCTCCCCCGCGGGCGCATTTGCGAAATCTACGGCCCCGAAAGCTCCGGTAAGACCACCTTCTGTCTCAGCGCCATCGCTCAAGCTCAAAAAGAAGGCGGCAATGCCGTCTTTATCGATGTCGAGCACTCCCTCGACCCCCGCTACGCCAAAACCGTCGGAGTCGACCTCGATAACCTGATGGTCTCACAGCCCGAGAGTGGTGAGGATGCGCTCAACATCACCGAGACCCTGATTCGCTCCGGTGCCGTCGATATTATCGTGGTCGACTCCGTCGCCGCCCTCGTGTCGAGAAACGAGCTCGACGGCCAGATGGGCGATACCACTGTCGGGCTACAAGCCCGTATGATGAGCCAAGCCATGCGCCGACTCACCGGTGCCATCAGTAAATCCCAGTGTGTGGTGCTCTTCACCAATCAAATCCGCGAAAAAATCGGCGTCATGTTTGGCAGTCCCGAGACACAGCCCGGTGGCCGCGCGCTCAAGTTTTTTGCTTCGGTTCGGATGGACATTCGCCGCATCGGCCAAATCAAGGAGAGTAACGGTAAAGTCGTCGGCAACCGCACCCGCCTCAAAGTCGTTAAAAACAAGGTCGCCCCTCCCTTCACCGAGAGTGAGTTCGATATCATGTATAACGAAGGCATCTCCCACTCCGGCTCACTCGTTGACTTGGGCGTCGAGCACAAGCTGCTCGAGAAAAAAGGCTCCTGGATTTCGTATCAGGGCGAGATGATCGGCCAAGGCCGCGAAGCCGCCAAGCAGCACCTCAAAGATACACCCGCCCTGGCCGACGAGCTGACCAGGATCCTACTGGAGAAAGTCCACCCCAAAGCCGGCGAATCCCTCACCGGCGAAAGTAAAGAAGCCGACTCCGATTCAGACGAGTAGATGACTGTCAGCAAACTGACGGCTCAACTGAATGAGTTGACTCGCGGAACTCTGAGCAACTCAGGAGAGTTGCGATCCCGGGAACGCAGCTCTCCCGAGCTGCCCGATGGGGATCGGCTTCAAAGCATAGCGACAAACTTCCGCCTCCATCGTTAGCCCCAGCGTAGTGAGCGGGTCTTGAGCGGGCGTATCCCGCCGTTGCGGGAGAAGACCCTTTATGCCGCGATCCGGCCCGCTTAACAGCCGCGTTCTTGACCCTCAGCACGTCTCATCTTTTGGACTTTAACCGTTTCGAAATGACCCAAATGGCACGAACTTAAGGCTGTTTAGGACTTATACTGGGACCGGCTTCCCGCATCAGCGGGATGCCGATTTGAATTAGGTATCTGATATTCAGTCATTAAAACATCTCAAGCTTGACTTCAGACACTTCATAAACGAATATCACTACTATTCCTCCCCGTGGAATGCTTAGCTTTAAGTAGTTAAGAGTCCATGGCCCCCCGCAGGCTACGGTCTGCGGGGTTATTTTTTGTATAAGGGTAGATTAGTAAAAATGTCTGAAACAAAAAGGCGCAAAGCATTTTTCTTCATCGATGGCTTCAATCTCTACCACTCAATTCTTGCCGCAGAGAAGCTAATGCCAGAGGAGCAGCTCAAGTGGCTCGATATTCCGTCATTCTGTCGTTCCTACCTTCCACTACTTGGTAAAGATGTTGATCTTGGGGAGGTCCACTACTTCAGCGCCTACGCCGATCACCTCCAACAAGAAGCGCCTGACAAACCGGAACGACATCGGAAATTTGTCCGCGCCCTAACCGCATCAAAAGTCATCGCACATATTGGGCGATTCTATCCCAAACAGGTTTGGTCGCATCAGCTGACCATGTGGTTGGATGCCTACGAAGAAAAAGAGACCGACGTGGCCATCGCCTGCAAGGTGCTTTCGCTTGCACAGCGAAACGCATTCGACGTCGCCGTGCTCGTCACGGGCGACTCCGACTTCTCGCCCCTAGCACGAACCTTCATACAAGACTTCCCACACAAAAAAATTCGCTTCGCCTTTCCCTTCGCCCGCATCTCCAAGGAACTGAAGCAGATCTGCCTCGATTCCTTTACCATCAGCAAGGAGGCCTATCAAAAATACCAGTTCCCCGATAAAGTGCGACTGCCCAGCAAAAAGTTCGTGACGATCCCTCAGGAATGGAAGCCCAATTCTGGGTGAACCTGTAATCCCACTACGACCGACGCCGCGCTCAGCCCTAAAAGAAACCAAGCTCCCCCAACGGATCGACCCGCTGCCCGTAGCCGCCGTCGCCGAAGATCCCCCAAGCTCCATCACTCCATCACTCCTCCACTCCTCCACTCCACCACTCCATCCCTCCTTTGTCACCGAGACCACTCAGGTCTCAAGTTTCATCCCTCATCCCTCCACTCCCTCTTTCCCGCTAAAAACCTTGCCGTCCGGGGAAATCACCCCACAACTGGGTCTTCATGCCAGACGCCCCGGCACCCTCTCGCTGAACCGCTAGATCGAATCATGAGCCAAGCCATCGAAGAATACAAACGTCGAAAGCAGGCAGACAAACTGTTCCCCACCGTAAGGCCAATGGCCGACTTCATGGCCTCGGGAAATAGTTCACACGGCATCATTGAAGCAATCATTGAATCATTCTGCGATCATTGGGCGCCCGACGGTGCCATTCTCGGCGTCTTTAATTCCAAGCAACAGGGGACTCATCTCAACACAGATGCCCTGGCAATCCTCGGCGTCTCCCTGAAATCAGCAGCTGAGCTTCCCGACGTCATCATCCATGATACCAGACGGAACCGACTCCTGCTGATCGAAGCCGCCACAAGCGGAGGGCCCATCGACGAAACGCGACGCAAGGAACTCAAAGAGCTATTCGACGAATGCACCGCAGACCTCATCTTCATCACCGTCTTCGAATCCCGATGCAGCATGCAGCGATTGACCTCTGAAATTGCCTGGGCCTCAGAAGTCTGGATCGCCGAAGACCCCGGGCACCTGATTCACTTCAGCGGAGAAGCGTTTCTCAAACCCTATAAGCCATAAATCACACTCTGAGGTTTTAAAAAGCAGCCGAAACCTTAACCGTTTTATCTTCTTTGGCACAGCCAATCCAAGCACATCCAGCCTACAAAAGAATCTTCTCTACACTCAGGAGAAGCCAGAATGGGTTGGCTACAGAGTGGCAGGGCCCCGTCTATCGCTGCGTCGAATTAGAATGGGCGCGCCCTGAATACCTTATTTGAAACTCAAACAATGGCTTGCATAAGTGCGTGTATTTGTGCACTCTATTTTTATGGCAACAATCACCAAGACCCGAACATTCAGCATCCCGGACTTCTGCAAGCGCTACCGTCTCGTCCGTGGCGACATCACCAGGATGACCCAATACTCCCCCCGCGCCGTGGCCAAGTGGGTGGCCGGCGACAAACCAAGCGCAGCCGCCGAGAAGCAGCTCAAAGAACTCGTGCGCTTATTCGACGCCCTTTCGGAGGTGATGGAGACCACTTACGTCGGCGAATGGCTCAAGGCTGCCAACCCCGCCTTTGACAACTCCACCCCGCTCCAAGTCATCGAGCGAGGCGAAGCTGATCGTATTTGGCATATGATCTACCGCCTGCAAACCGGCGAACCGGTTTAGGCGGCCCTAGCCCGTGGCATACAGACGACCCAAACTACCGTTTTTAAAAACCATCAATTTACGTTAATTAACAGTCCCTCCCCATCCCCCCGCGCTCTCGGCGAACTCTGCGGTTAAACCCTTCATCAGTAAAGGAAGCCCACACCAATCAGCAGTCTCACAGAAAGCGCAGATTCAGCCTGCCAAAACACTCGACCGCGCCTGACATATCCGCCAAGGTGGCCTCAATTCATGGCTACAACAACTCAAATAGACTCGGACCTCTTCGAGGCCCTATCTGAGGTCATGCCCACCGCCTGCGTCGGCGAATGGCTCAAGACCGCCAACCCCGCCTTCGACCATGGTCCGGTCTTCCGCTCAGCGGAATCCGGCCATGTCGCCGCTCCGCGCCTCGGAACCACCCCACTCCAGGTCATCGAGCGCGGCGAAGCCGAACGCATCTGGCATACTTGTCACGGCGTAAGCCTGTGGAGACGGATGATATACCGCCTGCAAACCGGCGAACCGGTGTAATGAGTCGAAAATGAAAATATGCCCGACTGCAAACATGACGATAGGACCCGTCTTTCTGCCTCCACACCCTACTAAGAGCGCCAATTTTTTCCAGTAACCGATACGATACTGCCTTTCCACCTAAACGCCTCCGAATAGTAAAGCTAAAGACGAATTCATCGCTATCTGCGAATCAGCGAGCAAAACATAACTCCATGGTTTGCCAGCATGACTTGCTGCATGCTGCGTCGCATTTAGGCAAAATGCTTTGCCTGTTTCAGCTTTCGCTAAAACTTCGGCATATTCCATTTCATTATCCGCCTTCACTTCGATCAAAAACTTTGCTGTTTGTGTTTCGACAACAAAATCAGGCTCGTATGTTCTCTCAGCTTGCCTTCCCAATCGATAATACAGACGAAACTGTCCAGGCGCTGGCTTAAACCATTTGAGAGATTCTCTTTCTAAGGTTACAGCCAATCGACGCTCTCCGTCCGAATCAAACTTTTGGAAAGGATAGATACAGCGCTCAAATCCCGAAAAAACATACTTCCGGATTTCACTCTTCTTCTCCGGCACCTGGTGATACGGCACACAGGCTTTTCCGTCGTCTGCATTAAATGGACATTCTTTAAGAGCCATCCATCCTTGAAGGATGCGAGGCTCCTGCCCTGCAGATTTCTCCCAGAAATGCTCCTGCATTTGAGCATGAATATTCTTTGCAAAACTATGCTCCCGGTATTGCAAAACATCTATCAACTTCTCGTCGTCCGGAAGTTTTTGACGCAGGTGATCCACGACTTGAGCTGCTAAATCATACAAGAGATCTGCCTGCTCGTCATAGTTCACATCATCGTATTCGCGAAGCCGTCTGACGATATAGTCTTCAGGTCGCTTATCCGAGAGCCAACCCTGTTCACTTTTACGAACAGAAGCTTGGCGATTATCATTCAAATACTGCAACAGGATTTCCCGATCCACCACACTGGCATCAAATTCACTCGTATCGACCGTGAAAGGATGAAACCCGGAAGAGACTTCCCCTGAAGGCACAATCACTATTTGAGGAATCTCAATCGTATTCTCGATCAAGATCTGAGCGGTTTTACGAATAATCGAATTATAATCAATCGCATCCTCCATGGCCCCCATTTCAAGCTGCGACGGCTGCATCGTTCTTTCCAACTTTTCGGCCAGCTCCTGTTCAATCGCCTCATCTTGCAGGCTGGAAATCGGTTTAGACTGATGTGTGCGAAACAATTCCAAAGCCTGCCTTCCGGCTGCTTGTTCAGCCTTGGTTTTAAAGATGCCAACTTTGCCTCCGGCTTCATCTCCGGCAGATGCATCCTCACTTTCGCCGAATAGTCGAATTTCGGCATTCGGCCGGGCGATCACCTGCACTAGTTTTTTGTAGTTCGAGGGCTTTTCGATAAAACGCTTCTTGATGCGAACCGGAGAATCCGGGCGATTGGCTTCTTCGATGATCTCGTCAAAACGGTCATGAGCGACAATGGTCAGTCGATCGACCGCTTCCACGCCAGTCCGATGCCCATAGGGTAAACGTAATCCACGCCCAATTGACTGCTCGATTAGAGTGCGCGCATTAGCTGCGCGCAGCGGAACGATCGTATAAAGATTATTCACATCCCAGCCTTCTTTCAGCATATTGACATGTATCACAATCTCCACCGGATTATCGACACTCTCCACACTCAAAAGCTTCGCAACCACCTCTTCCTCTTTAGTCGAGGAATCCACCTGTAAAGCTTTGCCGCGATAGGCGCCTCCGAAAAACGGAGTCGATTCGACGACTTTAAGTAGCTCCGCCGCATGTGTGGTGTCTTTTGCAATCACCAGCATGAAGGGCTTCACCTTTCGGCGACCGGTTTGCCGAGCATAAGTATCCAGTTCCAGCTTCGTTTCCTGATGCAAGCGCACTCCATCTTCCAATTTAACGCGTTCCAACTCTTCGGAGGTAAAATCTTTTCGATTAAAATCACGCTGTGTGGCGACTGCCGGATCTTTAACAAAGCCATCCTCAATCGCCCGGGCCAAAGGATAATCAAAGATCACATTTTTGAACCACTCCTGCCCTTTGGCTTTATCCACAAAAGGCGTCGCTGTCAGTTCCAGTCCGATCAATGGATTCAGCTCATTCAAAGCACGCACCCCTGCATCCGCACGGTAGCGGTGCGACTCATCCATCAAGAGCACTAAGTCCGGCAGACCTTTGAGATAATCGAAATAACTCTCACCCAAAGTCTCCCTCAACTCTCTTATACGAGGGCCTCCCTTTTTTGTTTCTCGAGCATCGCGGTTCAGCTTGGAGATGTTGAAGATGTTAATCTCTACCCGGCCAAACATATCATCCTGGCCCCGATATTCTTCGTAGTTGTCGCCCGTGATGATCCAAGGCTCGTTCGTCGCAAACTCAGCGATTCCCTGAAAAACATACTTAGGGGTGTTTCGCTGAAAATCGGCTACCAGCTTTTCATAAATCGTCAGATTCGGAGCCAAGACGAAAAAGTTGCGCAAGCCATGTTCTAGATGCAGATACGCGATGAACGCACCCATCAGCCGCGTCTTGCCCACGCCTGTCGCGAGCGAAAAGCAGAGCGACGGAAAATCCCGCTCAAAGCTCTCCACCGTCGAGAATTTCTCCCGAATTTTTTCCAAGATCACATCTGTGCCCAAGTCTTCACTTGGCAAACCGGTTGACGCAAAAACCTCGTGTAAAATCGCCAAAGATTCTTTCTGAGGATTTCGCAGGCTTAAGCGCTGCGTAATATTGCGGACGGTTAAATTCATGGCTGAAATCCCATTTTACGTTTAGGCCGCTCCTTGATCGCAGCATCTTCATCCAGCAATTGCTGGATCGCCTTAAACACTACATCGAATTGCTCGTCGTAGCGTTTTTCCAAAGATTTGATCTTACGGGAAAGCTCGCGATTACCGTCCATCAGCTTCCTTAGTTGCACGAAGGTGCGCATGATCGCGATATTCACTTCCACCGCGGTTGGACTGCGCAGCACCGAGGAAAGCATGGCCACTCCTTCCTCCGTAAAGGCGAACGGCATGTATTTTACATTATGCCCCCGCTTCATGATCACAGATTGTGATCTTGAAAGATAGACCGCATCCACCTCCTCCGCCGTCAGCTCAAACATAAAGTCCTCTGGAAAACGGTCGATATTCCGTCGCACCGCCTGTTTGAGAACGCGCGTCTCCACCCCATACAATTCCGCTAGATCTGCGTCAAGGAGCACGCGCTCATCGCGGACCACACAAACCAGCGACGCAATTTTCTTCGGCGAAAAGACCGCTGCCTCCTCAACCTTTTTCTGCACAAGCTTCTTTTTAGGCATCTTCGCCTCCTTCTAGAACAAGCTCTTGCTGCCCTTTCGGCTTTGGCTTGGCCGGTAGATTTTCGACCTCTAAGGAATAATCATCATGATTCCATTCACAGCGGTCTAGAACCTCCTGCGGGATCTTCTTCAAGGTCAGGTTCTCGAAGGCGTCTTTCTGAACTCGAAAAGCACCGCAGCAGATTTGCAAAGAACGCTCCGGCCCGACCTCTTGCGAAATGACCTCCAACTGTGCACGGCTCAGCGATTGAGTGGTCACGTAAATGTAGTCCGTTTCCGTCGCTTGCCCTTGCATCCAAAAGTGCACATCACTCGGCGCATAGCGGAACCCTTCGACCTTACAGACCGCTTCCGCCAAAAGTTCCGCGTCAAACTTTGGGTTGATTACCGCATTGCCCCAGGAATCTTCCTTAATCAATGACTCCGCCAATTTAAAGTAGCGAAAGCCACCACCACCTTGCCAGTTAACAGCTTTGGAAATACCGTCTAAGTCTTTGCCATTGATGATTCTTTTCAAGCGAGGCAGACAATGAGTTTTGCAATGATCACCTAGCTCGACCCCGATCCACTTGCGCCCCATTTTATGGGCAACTGCAGCCGTTGTTCCAGATCCAAGGAAAGAATCTAAAACAACATCTCCGACGTCAGTAGCATATTCTAGTATTCTTTTCAATAAAGCCTCAGGCTTTTTACCATTCTTAAAAGATACGGCACCTTCTTTATGAAGATTATTGGATAATAGGTCATCCCAGATATTGGTAGCGGGAAGAGCAGTAATTTGCTCTCCATCGATCACTCGGGTTTTTGATGAATAGAAAATTAATTGTTCCCCGTTTAGGAAATAATAATCAGATTTATCATTTCGCGGAGAATGGGTAACCGAAGAAGGCGTATTACGCGATTCACTCAAAGCAATACGGAGTCAATAATTACGCAGGCTATTTATAGACCTTAGCTTCAATTCCCGTGCGGGACATCCGTCAGGACACAAATGGATTGATGACTGGCACGCCGTCGTAGACTTGGCCCGAGGCGAGGTCTTCACTCAGGATTTCCTTGCAATTAGAATCAACAGCAGCGGCCACGATCAGGGAGTCCCACCATGAAAGTTGATACCGGCTTTGAATGTTGAAGCCCTTGGCCAACAGATTAAAGCCTATCGGAATCGGCTCCCAGGCTTGCAGGGCTTCAAGGTCAGCCCAAGCCTCTACTTGCGTCAGGCCCGGCTTGAGCTTCTGGGTAGCGTTGACATAATATTCATTCAATACCTGTGTGGAGAGACAACCGCTGCGAGTTTCCCAAAGTTCCTGAATCAACGCTGCAGCAATTGGCTGCTTCTCCGTTTCCGATGCATCCTTCGCGTAGAGCAAAATATTTGTATCCACAAAGCGTTTAGCGCTCATACAGTTCGTCGCGTTTGGGATAAGACTCTTTCCGGGGCTTCAAAGGTTTCGCTGGCCGGGATAAATAGCTGGCCTGAGCACGCGCGTAGTTGCCTTCTTTCTGCATTTTTTCCTTCAGGGTCTCGCCCAAAATTCGGGAAACCGAAGTGTCATGCTCAGCCGCCCAGACACGCGCCCAACGGGCAACTTCCTCTTCAAGTGTAATTGTCACGTTTTTCATGTAACACGAAAATAGTGTCGTTTAGACGCTTGTCAAAAAGAAATCCAGTACTCACCGCAAACTACTCCATCAACCGTGTTGACATAAAACCATAAAAATGTATTCATGATTTTATGAGAACAACCCTTGACCTTCCCGATCCACTGATGCGGCGGGTAAAAATCCGCGCGGCTGCTCAAGGGCGTAAGCTGAAGGAAGAAATCGCCGATTTACTGGAAAGAGGGATGGCTGGCCCGCAGTTTGAAATTTTGCCGGAGGGCGAATTACCCTACCATCGGCATCCTGAAACCGGGTTTCTCGTGTCCCGGAGTTTAATGACGCCCGGATATATTCCACCCACACCAGAGGAGTCCCAAGCGATTCTTGAACGTGCCAATGAAGAGGAGGATTTGCGTCGTGCCGGGCTACTTAGTTGATACCAATGTGTGGATCGCCTTTAATTTCGAGCGTCATCCGCACAACGCGCAGGCGGTCGAATTCATCCAGGGTTGCAGCGCAAAATCACCGGCTCTCTTTTCTCGCGCGGTGGAAAACTCGACACTTCGACTGATGAGCAACCCTTCCGTGTGTCTTGCCTACAACTCCCCTCCGATGACAAACCAGCAAGCGGTTACTGTCCTCAACGACTGGCAATCTCACGATCATATTGATTGCCTTGATGCTGAGCCGAAGGACACCCGCGCACTTTGGCTCGAACTCGCCTCGATTCCCTCAGCATCACCCAAGGTCTGGATGGACGCGTACCTCGCCGCCTTCGCCATCCGTGCCAATCAGCCTTATGCTACTCTGGATTCCGACTTTCGTCGCTTCGAGACCAACGGCCTCCAGCTTTGGCTCCTTCCCGCCTAAAACCCGGCAAAATCAGGAATGATGAACAGGAGTCAGTAATTACGCAGGCTATTTATAAGCCATTTATAGGTGTTAAATCTCAGATTAGTGAGAGGGACTGTTGTGGCAATGTGATAAAAGTAAGA
>REBV01000261.1 GCA_007692545.1 Puniceicoccaceae bacterium | reverse complement strand
GCCACTTGCCTGTCGTCGCCGTGAGATAACCGGCTTCGCGCAGGGATTGCGGCAAGGGCTTGACCCGCTCATGCGCCATTCCAGCCGCGTGATACGGCATCCCGGATAGAAATGCCACCCGGCTTGTCACACACATGGGGGTGGCCCGAAACTCCGAGAAGCGCACGCCCTCCGCCGCCAGGCGGTCAAGATGCGGTGTATCGATTTCTCCACCGTAACTGCCGAGATCCGAGTAGCCGAGGTCGTCGGCCATGATCAGCAGAATGTTGGGTCGCTCTGCTTGAGCTGACGCGGCGGCCAAAGCGCTTAAGCATATTAGCAAAATTCGAAAAAAAGACACGCCGCCACTTTCAGCTCGCACAGTATTCGCGCAGTTATTCATCAAGTTTCTAATTATTCTGGAACATTCCCGCCCCACCCCAATACTCGCCAATAAAGTTATTTGGGCTTATTTCCTTATAATTGAAAGACGCAACATGCCCGTCGGCAAAGGCTACATTGCTCTTATCACCGTGAATGCGGTTATCAGCCGTAGAGGCGGGTCCATCGCCCAATGCATTGCCCGGAGACCCGATCGCATTAGCGGGTCTATGGACTTGAACCAAGAGCGCTGCCTTACTTGGATTCGGATTGACTACCGGAGGAACCCCAGTATTCGTTGGAAGACCTGGAAATCCACGGGTTGCAGTGCCATTGGACCAATTACAAGTCCACGGAACAATCGCATAACTGCGGAGAAAAAAGTCCGGATTGGATCGGGGTACATCGTCAGCAGGCGAACGGAAGAGTTCAGCAATCCCGGCTACAGCACCGTTCCTCGCGTCCGTGCGGAGCAATGGACCTGTCGGTAAATCTGCCACTGCGGATTCGTCGATCCCCAGATAGGGCATGATCGAACGGTCGTAGCTAACATTATTACTCGGATACCGTCCATTCTCGGCAGCATACATAATAATGGCTTGAGCAATCGAGCGCATGTTCGAAGCACACTTCACTTGATTCGCGTTTTTGCGAACTGCCCCGATCGACGGGATCAAGATGGCCGCGAGCACTGCGATGACAGCAATCACCGTGAGTAATTCGATTAAGGTAAAGGCTGATTTGGAGCTGCGCCGATTATTCATAATGAAATGGGGTTGGGATATATAAACATATTAACAAGAATGCATTCTTCGTTTTTGTCAACTTAGATTCTGAACCCAGCAGGCCTGAAGGTTCAATTTTAGTAACGGGGTAAGCGATCAAATTGCACCCAGCTCCACTGGGTCGCCATCTTAACGATTGCATAGAAGCATTAAAAATGGGCACAAGCATCCACTTCGATTTGATACGTACCAGCAGGGAGCAGCATTTCGCACGGAGCCAAGCGCGTAGTGGATTTGCATTTAAAGTGGGCGGGGGGCGTCGCGCCATCCAAGCGGAGCTGCGACCATTTTGCCGCTGGCAATAGGACCAATGCGTCGGCACCTTCCGGGATGGTGCATTTGAAGCGGAGGACAGAGCGCTTCTGCTCCCATTTCGTCACGAACGTGCCCGCCCGCGTCTTCAGCGACCCACCCCCGGAGCGAAGACCGCCCCCCGGCAAGGGCGCGATGATCGCCCGCTGGTAGCCCGGATAATCGGGATGCGGGGCGATGCCGGCGACCCGCTGATAAAGCCACTCCCCGATCGCGCCGTAAGCGTAATGATTAAAGGAGTTCATCTCGACCGGACCGAAGCCATCCTCTTGGGTCCAACTATTCCAACGCTCCCACATCGTGGTGGCACCGTTGGTGATCGGATAGAGCCAACTGGGATAGGTCTTTTGCAGCAGCAGACGATAGGCCACATCACCACGCCCAAAGCGGCTCAATACCGGATTCAAGAGCGGCGTGCCTAGAAAGCCGGTCGACAAGTGGCCATTGCGGCCTTCGATGCGCTCGACCAGGCGCTGAACGGCGGCGGATTGAAGCGCCTCCGGCACCAGATCAAAGCCCAGGGCGAGGAGATAGCTCGTTTGCGTATCGCCCAGGACAAGGCCCGCCTCAGTTATGAATCGACGCTGGAAGGCACTACGGATTTTCTCAAAAAGCACCGCATACTGCTCGGCCGCTTTTGTTTTGCCCAGGACCCCTGCCATGCGGGCCATCAATTGTGCGTCGCGCGCGAAATAGGCGGTGCCGATCAAGTCTTTGGGAGTCGGCCCCCACTCCGGCCGGACCGCATCGACCGCCAGCCAATCGCCGAATACGGTCTCCGGCTGGATGAAGTCCCGGGCCTGCTTTTTCAAAAAGCGCAGGTAGCGCTCCATCGCACTCCAGTTCTCTTCGAGTATAGCCGTCTGCCCATAGTGCAGCCAGACGGCGTGCGGCACGATAATGCCCGCGTCGCCCCAGCCCGCGTTGCCGTGCCAGCCAAGGATGTCGGGTGCCACATCGGGGAAGGCACCATCGGCCCGTTGCCCGTCCCGCATGGCATCCATCCACTGCCGGTAGAAGCCCTCACAGTCATAATTGAAGCAGGCGGTTTCGACAAATACCTGAGCGTCGCCGGACCAGCCCAGCCGCTCGTCGCGTTGCGGGCAGTCCGTCGGCGCTTCCAGAAAGTTGCCGCGCTGCCCCCAGAGGATGCAGTCCTGCAGTTGATTGATCAGCGGGTCGGAGCATTTAAACTGGCCCGTGCGCGGCAGGTCGTTGTGCAGCACGCAGGCGATCAGGTCTTGAGCTTCCAGGCCTTCATAGCCCTCGACCTGAGCGTAGCGGAAGCCATGGAAGGTGAAACGCGGCATGTAGCTCTCGCTGTCGCCCCCCTTGCAGTAATAGACGTCGGTGGCGGCCGCACCACGGAGGTTTTCCAAGTAGAGTGAACCGTCCGCCTGGAGCATTTCAGCGAATTTAAAGACAATTTTTTGCCCCGGTTTCGTATTGCGCAACTGGATACGCATGACACCGACGAGATTTTGACCGAAGTCGGCAATCCATTTGTGATCATGAAGGCGCAGGCAGGCGGGCTCCCGCCTTTCGGTGATGCGTACCGGTGGGCACTTCTTTTCGGTCAGTTCGATGGCAGGTGCCTCCACCACTTCAGCTGACCGCCAGCCTCGGTTCGGGGCGGTTTCAGCGGTCCAGTCCAGCAGCGCTTTACGGGCATCGTAGGTCTCCCCATGGTAGATGGATTGGTGGCGGATCGGCCCCATCCGGCACTGCCAGTCGGCAGCGCTGACGATTCGCTCGGACGTGCCGTCGACATAAGTCACCTCCAGCTCAGCACAAAACAGGATGCGCGGCGCCAGCGCGACCGCGTGCCCCTCCGGGCCGAAAGGTGCACCGGCCCAGCCGTCGGCCAGCACCAGGCCGAGACAGTTGGCACCTGCTTGCAAGCGCTGGCCCACTTCGTAACTAGAGACATAAGCACGCTTGCGGTAGTCACTCCAACCGGGAGTGAAAAAGTCGTCATGCACCCGCATCCCATTGATCCAGGGCTCGGCCACGCCCAGCGCGGCATAGCGCAGGGTGGCTTGTGCCACAGGTCCCTTGAGCTGGAACTGAACCCGGAAATAATGCGCGGGCCGGAGTTTTGAAGCGCCCGTTGTCGGGGCAGAGAGCCAGTCGGCGGTGGAAAAATAGGTGGGCATATTAAAATTGATGAGCTTGCGGGTCCGTTTTCGCGAATGCTACCGTCCCTAGAAGTAATTCTACCTGCCTGCCTCTCGGACGACCGCATCCGGGATGCCGACGAAGCGGATTTGCCCAGGCTGGCCCCCCTCGCTAGGGAAAATAATATACATCATGCGCATTCGCTCATTAAAGAAAACACGACCACTGTAGCTAGGTACAGGGTCTTCGCCATTTGGCAAACTGACCATGACCGTACGGTAGCGAGTGCCATGCTCAAAATTCCCACGCACATCTTTAAAATCTCTCTGCTCGATCATAAACCGTTCCTCACCCAACTGAACGGCAATGTTAAAGGGGGCAAGATTAACGAAACGAAAGGACCCGGGCTGAAAATCGCTCAGGCTATCAGGTAGGGCCAGAATGCCATACTGCTCCGCAGTTCCTGGCTGACGCACAAAAAATAACAGGTATCGTCCGGCGGACTGATTCAATTCCACTGAGCCCACGGGTGTACGAATGACCTCGCCGTCCACACCTGGCTTCTCGCGAAAAAAGGTCATCCGAGGTGGCCCTTGATAGCGATGCACATTTGACCTCGAGGTAGTGAACACATTCAACTCGTTTACCTCGCCATTAGTTAAAAATTTTAAATTCTGAATCTCCTGGTCTAAAGATAATGCACTGATCTGCACTGAAATCGTCGATGGCCCCTCCGTCTGTCCTAAAGCAATCCTCGGCATCCCAAGAAATGGGATGATTGCAAACGCTACCGCTAGTAACTTAAACTTTAATATCATTGATTTCAGGGGTAAAAATTAAAACTTATACCTCATCTTCATTCAACCAGCGGAATGAAATAAGTTCAAAACGGCGACCGAACTGGCTAATGTCCTCAGGTAACCAGAAATCAGCCAGGGCGGGGGATGAGCGATCCACCGGGTTTACCGGCTCAGGTATGCGCTGATAGATGGCCTCCACCCATACTTTGGCGCGAACGGCACCTGTCACGGGATCGACGGATTCTCCATAGGAGCGTATGCGGAAAGTATCACTCCGGGGCGCGATAAACGACCCTATCGCCTGCAGAATGTTACCTTGAATAATATTCGCTGATGCGCCAGAGGCAGAACTGCGGGAATTATTTTCCGCATCATTGATGTTATCAGCGAAGGCAAAGTCTCCCCTCGGATCATTTAAATCGGTGTCCAGTTGTCCGCCCGAGAAGCCTACGTTGATTCCAGATTTATCAATAGCGGCCTGAAGCAGCCCTGCTAAACCAAAATCATTATCTGCAAGCTTGCGGTTAACGAAGGCTGCCATCGACATGAAAGGCCCGCCCTGGTCATTCACCCGCAATCTTAATTCGTCTACGATAGCTTGGGCCAAGGCTTCGACTTGAGCATCCGTCAGAGCGGCGAAGCCGCCCCATGCAGATTGAGAGGCCGCGTTGCCATTGTAAGCTCCACTGCTCGGCTGTGTAAGCCGCGGAAAGGGGGTGCTGTCAGAACCATAACTTTCCGAGGAGGCTTCGCCGGAACGATAAATCGGTGCATTACGAGCAGACGACAAAATTGCGCGCCAAGCTTCAACCGAGGTTGAATGGATGTTGAAAGCACCCTCAACCAAAAGATTCTCCGCAGCACGATCATAGGCACTTGGTAAAGGTAAAGCCGCTCCGCCGAAAAGCTTTGAACGCACATCGCCGAGCCCCTCTCGGGGAGCGTATAAGCGCATCCGTGTATTTGGTAAGTAGCCCTGCAGAGTGATTGCAGCATTATTAAAAGCCGGATCAAAAGCGGCATCGAAACTGCCGCCTGGCCCCAGTCCGGTAATATATTGATCCGATGATTCATTATACGGCAGCGAATAAGAGGAAAAGAAATAACCATCCCAGAGCGCCTCGTTTGCCAGGTAAGAAAGATCGTAGAAGACGCGCTGATTGGAACCGCCATGAGTGGTGGTGCCCGCTCCAATTCTATTGTCGAAGATCCCAGTCGTTTTATCTCTGGCCAGAAAAGGTGAAGCGAATGAATTACCGATAGCCAACGCTGGCATCACCCCAAAAACACTCAAGTTCGCGTTTTGCAACTTGCCTAATGAGATCGGTGGAGTCGTCGGCAATTCGATTGCGGCAACACTCGTCCGGCCACCGCCGGTATTATTCAGTCCCCAAAAAGCATTCACTCCAGAGCTCTCGACAGCGTCGAGCCCACCCGGCGTAAAATATGACATTTTCAGCTGACGGTCGGGAGCGAAGACTGGATAGCCCGTGCGCTCGTCCGCCAAACTCGTGAACAAGTTCGAAGTAGATGAAGACGGAGCAAGTGGATTGGAATGTGTAAATGTAGGATAGCTCAGAGCGTCTTGAGCGGGCTTTACGAAAAAATCGAATGCAAAAAAGATAAATGGATCATCATTAAACTCTCTTCGGTAATTCTCTGTGTTAATTGCAGGCGGCGGGGCGTCCAAATTATCGGAATACCAGTCTTCGAAATCAGGCGATATAAACAGCGAATAATCAGCCCTCGTGCTCAAGGTGCCCGAAACAAAATCATCGCGAGTCGTCGAAAGTGAAATCGGGTTGCCGGGGCTTCCAATGTGGTGAAATTGCTGCAGAACCCAGCGCACAGTATCATCACCCAAGGGGCGAACAGAAATCCTAACGTTGGGTCCGACATCATCTGGATCTATAGGAATTCTAACTTGATTTCTATTTTGAAATATAGGCAGGGGTTGCAGATATCCCGTCGCAGGTCCCGCTTGGGAAAAAGAGGAATTGTCATTAGCACGGAGCCCCGCATAAATTCTGAGCTCTCCTGGATTATAGGTCGATGGAATTGTCCTCATGAAATTTGAATTAAACTGATCCATGTCAATCGAAGGCAGCACAAAATCCGGGTCATCCACCAATTCGAAATCGATAAGAAATCGCTGACGATAAGCAAAACTGAACATGCCGTTCGTCCGCACCTGAATGTTATAAGGATTGTGCACAACAAATTCCGATTTATACGCGTAGTCCGGTCGACGATACTCAAATCCTGGCTGAGCATTGCTAGGCGGATCGACCGCGCTGAACTGAAAGGCATAGCTCGTCAGGTGCCGATTTACATAAGGGGTATAGTTCCCTCGGATCGGGATCGGAATATCCGAAACACCACGCAGGGCATCGCCACTGATTCCGTCACTGGCACGATGATGCCCCTGGAACCTCATGGCGGGTATGAATTGCTCATCGTTGTTGCCGGTGTTGGTGGTAACATTCAGTTCAGGACTATTCGGAGCTAACGCCTGCGCGGCGAAGACCGGATCCGTCATCGGGTTAGCCACCCGCTGGTAAATTGTGTAATAATCGCGCAGGAGGTGCCATGTGGGGCCGCGTCCGTCATTCTCACAATAAAAAAGTGGTTGCACTCTAAATGGAACACCCGGGCCCAGGACGGAGCGTGGGCCACCACTGGAAAAGACCGAAGCATTAAAATCGCCATCCGACATCTCAAAGGCCAAGGAAAGGTCACGTTTCAGCCCTCCATTGCGAACATCGGCTAATACACCCGAAGAGTAGGACGTCAAATGATGAAATTGATCCTTAATCGCCTGCTCTGCTATTGGCTGAGGAGTCAGGCTAAAATCCCTTAAGCTGTTGATTTTTGAAATCCCATCAGGCTGCAAGCCCGAGCCACCTTCAAATCCGCCTAAGATGGCTGTTTCGCCACGATTAAAACTGTTCAACGCCAAGACCGCACCCTGTTTCGAGGAATTGTTAAAGGGATTGTCCAAATTGACGCGCGCTTTAACGCCCTCATCCCCGACCCACCAGCCGTAGCGCCCGACAATCCCGGAGCCCGATTCGATGACCGTGCTATCAAGGTTGGCAACAACAGGAGGATTATTCGCATCGACTAATGCGGACCCATCTCCAACAAGAATCACACTGCCGGGCGCGTCAAAATCCGACGCTTGTGACTGAGCAAAGTTTGCGGAATCAGCAACCCTGTCGAAATCTGAGATTAACCACTGACTAAAGGACCCATCTGTAG
>REBV01000102.1 GCA_007692545.1 Puniceicoccaceae bacterium | reverse complement strand
GCCGTGCTTCGCACGGAGTGAAAGTGAGAGTGAAAGTGAAAGTGAAAGTGAGAGTGAGGGTGAAGGTGAAAGTGGTTAAGTTAGGGTGGTGATTGTTTTGCTTAGGATGGCGATGACCTCATCGCAGAGGGCTTGTCGCTGCAATATAATTTCCGGGGCTAGCCAGTGTTTCATGCGGCCGTAGCGGCCCCTGGTTTCTTGAGCAGAACCTCGGGCGATAATCAGAAAATGCCGATACTCTTTTTGGCTACCGCGTCCGTAGCCTTCTTCAATATTAGCCGCAATTGAGTCTGCTGAAGCAATTTGCTGTTTGATGAGCCGTTCACACTCAAATTTTGCCTTCAAAGGTCCAAAGTCCATGACAACACAGTCAAATAACTCATTTGCTTTAATCAGCGCTCCAAATTTTTCTAGTTTCATTAAATCACCTTAACTTTAAACTTTCACTTTCACTCGGCGCGAAGCGCCGTTTCACTTTCACTCGGCGCGAAGCGCCGTTTCACTTTCACTCGGCGCGAAGCGCCGTTTCACTTTCACTCGGCGCGAAGCGCCGTTTCACTTTCACTCGGCGCGAAGCGCCGTTTCACTTTCACTCGGCGCGAAGCGCCGTTTCACTTTCACTCGGCGCGAAGCGCCGCTACCGCGTCCAGATACGGAGCGAGCTCAGGAAGAACAGCTCCAGGGCGGCGACCTGGTTGAAGTTGATCTCCATCAGGCCGGCGGCGCGTTCGAGGGCTTCGGTGGCCCGGTGCAGGGCAGTGGCGGGGAGTTCGCCGGGGTTGAGGGCCTCGACTTCGCGGGCGAATTGAGCGGTGGCTTTTTCGATTTCGCCGAAGAGTTGTTTGCGGTAGCCCTTGCTCAGGCCGACCTCCATCGCTTCTTTTTCATCGCTGGTGATGTGTTCGGGCAGGCGTTCTTTTTTTTCCGCCCAGGCAGTCTTGGTCAGCTCAGCGAGGATTTTTTGGAAACGCTCGTTAAGACCATAGGCTGCAATCGTGATATGGGGAATGGTTTTTTTGTTGGGGCCGCTGAGCAGCATGCCCAGCCAGTCGCGATAATCGACGACCCAGGCATCCCATTCGGGATGGGGGATTTGTTCCAATTCGCTGGGAATGCGAAAGTTGAGGCAGCGACTGCGGATCGTATCCAGCAGGTCGTAGGGGCGGGTGGTCAGCAGAAAGAGCGTCGTGCCCTCGGGCGGCTCTTCCAAGGTCTTTAGGAAGGCATTGGCTGAGGCCGAATTCATGCGGTCGGCGTCGAAGACGATGCCGACCTTGCGGCCCCCTTGATTAGAGCTTTTGGCTATATCGATGACCAGCTTGCGCATGGTGTTGTTGTCTTCTGTTTTGCCCACCTTGATCAGGCGTGCCTTGCCGCTGGGCCGGAGCAGGAAGCAGTCCGGGTGCTCAAATGGATCGCGCTCCGTTTCGAGCAGACGGGCCGCGATGGCGCGGACGATATTTTCGAGGCTGGCCAGGCTTTCGCCGTGCAGCAAAATGCCGTGTCCCAGGCGGTTTTGTGCCAGCGAACGCTCCAGTACGTCGACAGCACGGGTGTTGCGCAGGGCTTCGGGGAGTGAGTCGGAGAGTTTCATTTTTCGGAAATGCCAAGGACACTGTCGTTCCTGCGGCAATGATTCAAGTAACTACAGCCAGGGGTTGATTAATTTTATGCCGCAGGCTTTAAAATCACTGGTATTCCGAGTGGCCAGGCTTGCCTGATATTCTTTCGCGATGGCAGCGATTAAAAGATCGAGTTCACCCACACCTAAGCCCGACTGGATTCTTGCATGGTAGATCGGGGCATAGACCAGACTCGTTTCAGCGGTGAAAGGCAGAATGCGATCCCGAAACCCCTGTTTCAGAAACTCTTCAAAGGCCACTTCCAACTTGATTCTTCGTTTTCCTTTGGGGAGCAAGGCCAAGCCTCTGCGTATTTCAGCGACCGTCAGAGCTGTTAAGTAGAGCTGGTCGGCCCTTTGCTCTCGAAGCCAATGCAAAAGGTTTGCATTGGGCTGCGCACGCATGAGTTCAGAAACCACATTTGTGTCCAGCAGGATCATGGTGCATCAATCGAATGCCAGCGGCTCGCGATCATGCCCGCGCGGGGGTAGGTCGAGGTCAATACCGTTGCTCTCTCCAAAGTAAGTGATTGCCAGATCAGCTAAGTTTGGCGGCGTATGAGACTCTGCCTCTGAAGCAGACTGTAGTAACTGACGCGAATAAGCCTCCAAAGAAAGACCCGCCTGCGCAGCGCGGACGCGCAACTTTTCTTTGGTCGGCTCAGGGAGTCTTCTGATGGTGATGGAACTCATATGTGCAATCAATGAAATCACTTTCACTCAGGGGTCAAGTCTGTTACTTTTTGCCCGAAAGTGTGGGGTGCGAGCTTGCTAGCCTATTTCAGTTCGGTGTTTAAAGTTCAAGTTTACCAGCCAATCCCTTCACTGTCTAGTTGCTTTTCCAATGATTGACGGGCGATCGAGATGGTAAATTGTTTTGAGCCTTCCAGCAGGCGGGTGAATTGAAGGTCTTGTGCTTTCATGTTCGAGATCACTGGAGAGGTTTGATTAGTAATGCCCAGAAATGTTCTGCGGCCCCTTGTTGAGTCATCTTCTTTTCAGGTTGGTCATGTATGAGTGACGGCATTCCAGAAGTGCTTAGACTTAAGGATTGGTCTCCAACTTCAATGCACAGCCAGTCATTGAAACTGTTACCTCGTGAATTTTCATCATGGGAGTAGGTTATTCCGTTCCCATAGATCGATTCGCCATGACAGATTGAACATTTTGAAACGGCCCTCCCGTTTTTGTAGATTCTAGCGGTAAAACAGGCTGCGTCGATTCGCTTGAACGTGGCCTCAATTTCAGGGTTTCGGCGTTCCAATTCGTCGAGCGAGCCTTCGAAAAACTTAGCTATGTAATCGAAGCTCTCGTCCATGAAGCGATCCTGGTCGGCCTCACTAAATTCTTTTCTAACGCTCAAATTGCTCGAGCGAACGTGCGGAGCTTTCGAGGCCGGAGCAGTCGCTACTTGAATTGTGTCTGGCGTTGGCTTTGTGGGATCTTTCGGTAGAGCTTGTCGTATGTGCTCTACGACATTTAGGAATGCTTTATCGCCAAAGAATTTGTCCCATTTTGAACTTCGCGACTTTTTTTGAGCAGATTCTTTTAGTGCAGCTAAAAAACAATTAGTCTCTTCAGAGTAAATATACCTGGATTTTGAAGTAATTTCGCGACGAAATTTCGAGTAACTATCCCATGATGAAAATTTCATTAATAAGCTTTTCTAAAACGCGTTAAAGTGATTGCCGAGGAAGTGCTTGAGGTTCCATTTGGCGGTGGTGGTGAGGCCGCGTTCGAGGCAGATGAAGAAGGGGCGATCGCCGGATTCGCTTTGGTCGCGGAGTTTCTTGATGGTGCTGTCTTGGATGTTTTCGTGCCAGGCGAGGCAGACGAGGGCGCTGCGGCGGTCGTCGCTGACTTCATAGACGGTGTTGTCGGTAAAGTCGTCCCGGTGGGTGCGGGTGTAGTTGAGCTGGAAGCCGTTTTTGAGCAGTACTTCGTCGAAGACGGCTTGCTCGCCCTCGGCGTTGAGACTGATGAAGTGGGCGGCTTCCTTCTCCTCGATGTAGCGCTTGAGGGCGGCCACGTTGTCCGTCTCGCTGGCTTCGGGGTCGGGCTTGAACTCGCAGCGCGGGAAGTTCGACTTCTGGAGTTTGTAAACTTTGAAACCTGCGTCCGGCATTGGTTGCGGGTCGTCGCCGTAGCCTTCGATCACGCGTTTGACGCGTTCGATGGTGATGGCGGAGATGGTTCTGAGGCCCATCGACAGTGCAGCTTTGCCGTCTTTCTTTTTGTCGTTAACCGCTTCTGGGATTTGAACCGTAATGAAGCGGAAGTTGGTGGCTCGTTGAGCGTTTGTATCCAAGACCGCTTGAGCGAGAGAACCTGAGCCGCCGAAAAAATCGACAATCAAGCCGTCTGGCTCGTCGGCAGCAACGTAATGGATAAGCTTCGCCAGTTCCTCGGAGTCTTTGGGGTTAGGAAAGACCTTTTTGCCGTTAAAGATCGATTTGAGCAATTTGACCGCGGGCTGCGATTGTTTGTAAAAATAGGTTCCTCGAACTTGTTGAGCTAGTTCGGCTGCTTCTCCGTTTTCCTCTTCGGCCTCATCACATTCATCAATGTCTGATTCTTCAGCAAGTGGCTTAAGGTGCGCTTTTCTAAAGGGCGGTTCGGTATGGTCATCGCGGAATTCTACCACACCTATTTTGATTTGCCGCTGCATTTCCTTGGGATCAGTAAAGCGCCACCCATCTGGAGGCACAGCACAAGCTTTCTTGGTTTTAGGGTGAATGACATCGTAGTCGGGTCCACCTCCACCTGGCCATGAAATGTCGCGATCCCGCCATGGGCCGTGTTCATCGACGCGTCGATACCTTTGCAGCTTCTTCGAAGGGTGAGATTTGGGGAGGTCGGCAAACCAAGCGCCTAGCCGGTTCTCAATCTGTTCCAAGTCATCGCCATACTCTTCCTTGAGCTTCGTGTATTCCTCCCATATTTCGGCGGCACCTGGCTTTTCTTCTCTCCAGATAATTTTACTTTCTTTGAGCTGCTCTTTGTCCTTAGCGTAAACAAGAATATATTCGTGGCCGACTGACAGAAGTTTGGCGTCATTCTTCCGGCCCTTCTCCCAAACGAGATTGGCGATGCGATTTTCTTCGCCGAAAATGTCGTCGGCGATGCGACGCAGGTTGACCAGTTCGTGGTCGTCAATGGAGATTAAAATGACGCCCGTGTCTTTTAGTAGCTGGCGTGCGACCAAAAGTCGTTCATTCATAAAGCAAAGCCAATCCGAATGATACCGCCCCGACGTATCCGGGTTGGAATCCAACTGAATCCCATTTTCAGCGGCACCCGTTTCATCCCAGTAGTTGGCTTTGTCTTTTTTGTAGTTGTCGCGGTAGATGAAGTCCTTGCCGGTGTTGTAAGGCGGGTCGATGTAGATGCATTTGACCTGTTCGCGGTAGGCGTGGAGAAGGAGTTTGAGCGTCTCGAGGTTTTCGCCCTCGATAATCATATTGCCATCGGCCTTTTCGGGTTGGACGGATCGGGCCTCGTCATAAACCAGGGTAGCGGTGGTGGGGGTGAAGGCTTCGCGCTTAGAGGCGGCCTTGCCATACCACTTGAATTCGTAGCGCTCGGCCTCGTGCATTTCATTGGGCTGGATCAGCTGCTTGAGTTCGTCAGGGTTAAGCCGGCCCTCGTTGGTGAAGAGGTCCGGGAAGAGGCGCTTAAGCACGTCAAGCCGTTCCTCGCGACCGTCCGGAGTGGTGGGCAGGAGGTCGTTGAGGCGTGTGGAATCTTCCGTGGTCAAATCTTGCGTCATGGCTATGGTTTGTCTGGAAATGTGGCGTGCGAGCTTGCTCGCGCCTGAGCCGTTCGCTGCGAGTCTAAGTCTGCTATTTAAAGATTTCCAGTTTGTAATTCAGGGGTGCTGTTCGATGTGGTGTTGGAACTCGGTATCCCGGCGCGAGCAAGCTCGCACGCCACGTTGGCTGTCTATGTTAGTTGGTTATTCGTAGGCGGTGTCCGGCGTTTCAAGTTCACCAACCAATCCGTTCAATGCCGGGGATGTGGTCGAAGTGACGGTCTTGTGAGAGTATAGGCATATCGTGCTGACGGGCGAGGGCGGCGATCCAGATGTCGTTGGTCGGGATGGAGCGGCCTTTAGTTCTGAGTTTGTCGCTGATTTCAGCATAGTGGGTAACGGTGATGTTATCGGAGTGCAGGGTGGGCCAGGCGGCGCAAATTTGCTCCAGCATGGCGAGTGGCTTTTGTGGCCGAGTTGAACCAAGGATGCCGCTGCGATATTCACCGAGGCAGATAAAATTTAGATAAGGCCTGGGGGTGTTGGGATGATCCATGCGTGCAAGGAGCGCCGGGTCATCGTAGCTGAGCGCGGACAGGGCATTTGTATCAACGATCATTTTTCCGCTGTTATGGCCTGTTTTTGGAATTCGAGGTCGGCGGCATCCGATTCGGCCACGCTTCGCATAATTTCGTCGGCGGTTTCTTTATCGACGCGGGGCAATTTTTTGAGGACGGCTCGCCAATCCTCTTTTTCCTGATTCAGACTCTGCCTTATCGAATCGGTGATAAAGGTCTTCAATGAATGGCCATTCGCGGCTGCGGTCGCCTTGGCCGCGCGGAAAAGGGGGTCCGGTAAATCAATGGTGGTTTTCATATTTATAGTTTTCCGTTTTTCCGTTTTTATGTCAAGCGTGTGTCAGATCTTTTTAAGGCTCAACTTCCTCCGGCTTCGTACTGGCGGTGGCCTGGAGCAAGGTGGGGCCAAAGCCGCTCTGGGGAGCGAAGAAGCCCATCGCTTCGGGAGCATTGCCATAGGCTGCCTGCCCTTCGTCGACTTTCGGGTTGAAGCGGGTGACGGGTGCTTTGTAGCGCAGGGTGGTGTTGGCATTGATGCCGAGGGCCTGGAAATGTTGGATCGCGCAGCGGATCTTGATCTGTTCGTCGGCGGTGAGTTGCTCCAGTTTGTCGGTGGACTTTGTTTCCACGACAAGGTGTAACTCCACTTCTTTGTCATCGCGCAGGCCTTTGTCTGTGATGACGAGCCCGAAGTCCGGTGTGTAGGTGCTGCTGCCGCCTCTGAGCGAGGGGACGGGGATCTTATACCAATCGGGCAGTTTGATCAGGGCGCGCACTTTGGGTGAGCGGTCGGCTTCGTTGGCAAAGTTACTCTCGGGGAGGGACTCGGCATCGAGAATGACTTGGTCGTAGATGCCAGTATTGGGAGTCGCGACGGTTTTGCGATAGGTTTCGATGACGTCTTTAAAGAGGTCGAAGCCGTATTCTTCGCCCGTGGGGCGGTAATCAATGGTGCGGACCATCTCATCGACCGCGATACGGTTAATATGTTCGGTGGCGAGGTGGAGGTAGCGGGGCGGGTTGCGCACCAACTGGTCGAGATTACTCAGACCTTTGACGATCTGGACGATGGTGGGGTAGGCGAGGGCGGTGTTTTCGGAGAGTTCCTCAATCAAGTCGAGCGGAGAGAAATCGGCATCGAGGCGGGAGGTTTCACGCCCCAGGCTGGTGGCCTTGGCCTCCTTCTTTTCGGAAAGCGTGTCGATGCGGGTGAGTTCGACTTCGACCTCATAGCGTTCGATGGAAATTTTGTTAATCTCATCAATGCAGTCGGTAACCAGCTTGGTCTCCTGGAACGAGACGCTGTAGTCGGTGCGTTGGGCCAGGCGTTTCCAGAACCGGCGGAAACGGTCGCTCGCAAAGCGCTCTTTGTTCAGCGTCACCTTCTTCTTGGCGGGAGGCTTCCCTTTGTGCGAATGACGGGTCGGAACATGTGAGCGAAGCTCGGACTGATATTGTGTGACGAAGGTCTGGTAGCTCTCGTTGGGAATGACGGTGAGCAGGTTTATCTCTTCGCCTTCGGGTGTGGTGTCGCTGTCGTAGATGCGTTCGCCGGACTGGTTGCGGCAGATGCGGAGTCCGCGCCCGATCTCTTGTCGTTTTTTGATGTCGGAGTAGGTCTGGTTGAGGGTGGCGATGTTGAAGACGTTCGGGTTATCCCAGCCGACGCCGAGCGCCGAGTGGGAAAAGATGAACTGCCGGGGATTGTTGAAAGCAAGCA
>REBV01000134.1 GCA_007692545.1 Puniceicoccaceae bacterium | reverse complement strand
GCCTCGGGTATGGTGAAGGTCTCGGAGTAATTGTTGTAGAAGCGCTGAGCCAGGTCGCGGCAGAGCTCCAGGTGCTGGCGCTGATCATTTCCCACCGGCACGGCATCTGCATTGTAGAGCAGAATATCCGCCGCCATCAGCACCGGATACATCAGCAGCCCGGCATTGACCGAGGCTTGAGCCCGCGCGCCCTCATGGGTGAATTTCAGCTCGTTGTCCGTCCCCGTGTTGAATCCCAGCTTGGCCGCCTTTTCCTTAAATTGCGTCATACGCTGCAAATCACCGATCGGTGTGATGCAGCTCAGGATCCAGGCTAACTCAGTGTGCCCGATGACCTGCGATTGAATGAAAATATTCGACCGCGCCGGATCGAGGCCGCAGGCAATGTACTGCGCCACACACGAAAGTGTATTCTGACGCAAGTCGGCCGGCTTATATTTCACCGTAATGGCATGCATGTCCACCACCCCAAAAAAACAGGTATAATCATCGAGCATCGTCGCCCAATTCTTGATCGCCCCCAAATAATTACCGATCGTTAGTGGGCCGGTGGGCTGGGCGCAGGTGAGAATGACTGGCTTGTTGGCTTCGCTCATGATCCCTTTGATTGACGGAAGCTCCTCACAGCTTGTCAACTCTCGTTCCCGCGCCTCCTGATATTAATCCTGAGCAACATAACCCGTTTCGGACTCCTAAGGCCCGTATTCCGGATCAAAGATCCTTTTAAACAGCAGAAACGTGGCGTGATCGCTTGCGAGCGTCGTGGTGGGTTGGTTTTTTGATCGGGTTGAGGCGTCCGCAAGCGGACACGCCACGGAAATACCATTGAACCTTATAAGCTCGCCGCCCCCGCTCGGCTCAAAGATCCGCCACGTAAATAACGTAGGCCGCCCGCTTTGCCCGCTCGTGGACCTTGGCCGGGATGACGCCGACGCGGAAGCCCACCGTCTCCATCCGTGCCTTAAAGTGCGGGTCCTCACCGGCCGACCAAAACGCGGCGCGACCTCCGGGCTTGAGGGCGTTGCGTACGGCCCGCAGCCCACTGTGCGAATAGAGGGTATCGTTGCTCGCTTTGACCATCCCCGTCGGCCCGTTGTCCACATCCAGAATCATGGCGTGGTAAGCATCCGATGGGCCTTGGCGAATACGCTCCACCACGTCAGCCTCGATCACGTTGACACGCGGGTCCTCCAGCAGAGCACCATTCAAGTCCTGCAAAAACTCGCGGTTCCAGGCCACCACCTTGGGCAACAACTCGACCACATCCACCTGCGCATCCGCCCCCAGGCCCGCCAGCACCGTCCGCAGGGTGAAGCCCAAGCCGAGCCCGCCGATCATCACCCGGGCCCCCGGAGTGCGGGCCACCCGCTCAATCCCCAACTTACCCAACAACAACTCCGAGGCCGAAGCCTTCGAGTGCATCAACTCCTGGCCCCGAAAGCTGATGGAATAGGCCCCATCGTGTTCATAAAGCGACATGGGTGCACCATCCGGCGTGGTCGACTCTGCAAGTAATCTACGTGGTTTCATGGGTGCGCTTAGTTGGTCGGACTACGAGCCCAATCCAAATCACTGTCAATCCGAAGCTCAAGCAAGCCCAGCGCCGACTGCTTCGCGCTCAGCCTTGGTCAGGCGGACGACGTTGCGGACAGCGTTTTTCGTAATGATATTGCCTCCGGAGCTGCGACCGCGCACGGCGAGGTCTTTAAAGAGAACCTCTTCTTCCGTTTTGCGTAGACGGGGGGCAGGCTTGAGATTGATTTTGACTGCATCGGGCGTGCCATCCCTGGTCGGATAGCAGGTGATGTAGAAGACCCGGGAGCCGGGCTTGCCCTTGGTCAGTTCGTATTCCTTGTCCCGAGTCACGCCGCCGATGGTAAAATGCTTGGCCAGCGTCGGACCTGTTTTGCCGTCGCGGTAAACCATACAGTAGGTCAAGGCATTGGGGTCGGCCCGGTTAAAGATATCGATATGCAAAATGTTTTTTCCAAAAAAAGCTTTGTCGCTGACCTTGCTGACGATGAGCTTCCCCTCCTGATTGATTGCCATGACGTCGTCGAGGGTGGAGCATTTACAGACCGCCTCATCTTTCTTCATCCCGATCCCGGCGAAGCCTTCTTTACGATCCACGTAGAGCGTCTCGTTGGCGATGACTACATCCTGTGCCACCACCCGCTCGAACGAGGACAGCTCTGTCTTTCGCTCGCGGCCCTGCCCATACTTTTTCTTCAACTCAGTAAACCACTTGATGGCATACTTGGTCAGCTGCTTGAGGTTTTTTTGAGTGGCTTCGATGTCATCTTCCAGTGCCTTTATTTGCTCGTCAGCCTTCAAGGAGTCGAATTTGGAAATGCGCTTAATTTTGATTTCCAGCAAGCGTAGAATATCATCGCGCGTGACCTCGCGTTTAAATAGTTTTTTGTAGGGCTTCAGGCCTTCATCCACCGTTGCGATGACCGCCTCCCAGGTCTCCTCCTCTTCGATCCGGCGATAGATGCGCTTCTCGATAAAGATCTTTTCCAGCGAGCTGAAGTGCCACTTCTCTTCCAGCTCACCGAGCTGGATCTCCAGCTCCAACTGAAGCAGATCCCGCGTCTTTTCGGTCGCCAGGTAGAGCAGATCCAGCGCCGAAAAGAAATGAGGTTTATCGTTTTCGACGACACAAATATTGGTCGAGATCGACATCTCGCAATCGGTGAACGCGTAGAGCGCCTGCTCCGTCGTCTCCGGGTCTGCCCCGGCAGGCAAATAAACCAGTATCTCAACCACGTCGGCCGTGTTGTCCTCCACCCGCTGAATCTTGATCTTGCCCTTTTCATTGGCCGAGATGATCGACTCGATCAGGCTGGTCGTCGTTTTTCCGAAGGGCAGCTCGGTGATGGCGAGCAAGTTCTTTTTGCGCGCCTCGATGCGGGCGCGGACCTTGACCCGCCCCCCGCGCTTACCGTTGTTATACTCGGATACATCGGCGATACCGCCGCTGGGGAAATCCGGCACGATCTCGGGCGTTTCCTTGCGCAGCAGAGCAATACAGCCATCGATCAATTCGTGGAAATTATGCGGCAAAATCTTACAGGAGAGCCCCACGGCGATGCCCTCGGCACCCTGCGCCAATAGCAGCGGAAATTTGACCGGTAGCGTCTCGGGCTCTTTGTTGCGCCCATCGTAGGAAGACAGCCAATTCGTCGTCTTGGGATTAAATACAACCTCCAACGCAAACTTCGAGAGGCGCGCCTCAATGTAGCGGGGCGCGGCGGCCGAGTCACCCGTCAGCGTGTTGCCCCAGTTACCCTGCATATCCAGCAGATATTCCTTCTGCCCGAGCTGCACCATGGCATCGCCAATCGAGGCGTCGCCGTGCGGGTGGTATTTCATGGTATTGCCAATCACATTCGCCACCTTGTTATAGCGCCCATCCTCCAGCTCCCGCATGGAGTGGAGAATCCGCCGCTGCACCGGCTTGAGGCCGTCATTCGCATGCGGCACCGCACGCTCCAGAATGACATAGCTGGCATAGTCGAGAAACCACGAGCTAAACATGTCGTCCACGTGTCCGGAGTCCGTCTTGATCGAAAAGATGTCCCTGTCCGAGAGCGCCGAAGCCTCCAGCTCCGTCTCCAGTTCCGAGGAGGGTTGATCAAATTCCAGTTCGAAATTGTCGGTTTTAGGCGTCTTCTTTTTGGGCATGTGATCAGAGTGAGATAATTTCAGCTGCCATGTTCAAGTAGATTTATGCCATGATGGATTGAAATAGAGCACCTTTTCAGCCACCTTACGGTCAATTAGCTTCCCCCCGATACGTCCAGGGCGAAGCCCCCTTACCAAAAATCAAACTCAGGAGAGTTGCGATCCCGGAGTGCAATTCGCATTCGCTGCGACAACTTACGACAGCGTGGCTCGCTATGAGGCTTGCTTCTTTTTTCGCGCACCTTTCTCCGCTTCGCAGTGGTCGAGGAAGGCGAGCAGGCGGCGGCGGTATTCGTAGAACGCATCGGTCTCGACGATGGCTTCGCGGTCGCGGGGGCGCTCGAACTCGATCTCCATCACTTCGCCGACTTTGGCGTGGGGGCCGTTGGTCATCATGCAAATGCGGTCGGACATGTAGATGGCTTCATCGGGGTCGTGGGTGATGATCAGGGTCGTGATTTTTTCCTTATCCAGAATACGGAGGATGACGTCCTGCAGCTCCATGCGGGTGAGTGAGTCGAGGCGCCCGAGGGGCTCGTCGAGCAGGAGCATCTTGGGCTTGAGGGCGATGGCGCGGGCGATGCCGACGCGCTGCTGCATACCACCGGAGAGTTCGCGTGGATACTTGTGCATGGCCTGGTCGAGGCCGACCATGGAAAGCGCCGACTCGACGATCTCCTGGCGCTCTTTGGCGCTGACGTGCGGGTAGCTCACCTTCACCCCGAGCATGACATTTTCGAAGGCGGTCATCCAGGGCAGTAAGCAGGGGGCCTGGAAAACGACACAGCGGTCGGGGCCGGGGCCGTCGATCTCTTTGCCGGCGACGACGATGCCGCCGTCGGAAATGGGGATGAGCCCGGCGATCATATTGAGCACGGTGGACTTGCCACAACCGGAGTGGCCGATGATGGAGACGACATCCCCCCGCGGCACGATCAGGTTGAAGCCGTCGACGACTTTTATCTCATCGCCAAAGGGATTCGGATAGGCTTTGACCAGGTTGTAGAATTCTACGTAGCGTTCGTCGCGGATCATTTGAAGAAGGTGGTTTTCGGGTCGAGTTTTTCGGCGATAGCGCGCCGGCGGCGGCCGCGGGACGGCACGTTGGGATAGATGGTGAAGTCGATCGGCATGGCAGCAGGCAGGTCGGCGACGCGGGTCTGTTTGAGTGCGCGGGACTCTTCGTTGAGGGTGACCATGTAGCGGGAGATCTCGTTGCGCAGGCGGCGAAACTCCGGGTTGGTATTGAGTGTAGTACGGTTACGCGGGCGGGCCAGATCGACGGGAAATGGTTGATCGAGTGTGGCCTCAGGCCCCATGGTGAGAGGAACGATACGGTCGGCCATCAGGACGGCTTCGTCGACATCGTTGGTGATCATAACAATGGTGCGGCGGTCGTCCTCCCAGATGCGGATAATCTCGTCTTGAATGTTGGCACGCGTCAGGGCATCGAGAGCGGAGAGCGGCTCGTCAAGCAGTAGGATCTCCGGCTGCATCGAGAGCGTGCGTGCCAGCGAGGCGCGCTGGCGCATACCGCCGGATAGCTCGCCCGGCTTTTTCCCGCTGGCGGGCAATAGGCTGACCATACCAATGTAGCGCTCTATGTGCTCGCGCAAGGCAGTGCCTTTCAAATCGGGGAAGACCTGCTTGACGGCCAGTTCGATGTTGCCGTAAACAGTCAGCCAGGGCAAGAGCGAGTAGTTTTGAAACATGATGCCCAGCCGGGGCGACGGCTCGGTGATGATCGCACCGTCCAGGCGAATCTCTCCGCTATCGGGCTTGATCAGCCCGGCCAGGAGATTGATCAAGGTCGATTTGCCCGAGCCGGAAAACCCGACCACCGCGACGAATTCGTTTTTCTCGACGGAGAGATGCACGTCGCGGAGCACTTCTTCGCGTTTATTGGTCGGCCCGAAGCCGACGGATACGTTCTTTAGTTCTAAATAGGACATGATGCGTAGCGCGACGCTTCAGCGAGCGTTTGAGAATTGGTAGGGTGCCATAATTGCTTGTTCTGTAGTTTGTGAGTGCATATCGGAGACTTTGAATTGGTTAAAAAAGATTCCGAGGGAACGTTTGCTGAAGCTGCACGCTACGTCACAGCGCAGTCGGTGCACCGTCGAAGGAGACGAGGCGTTGAAAGATGATCATGATGCGGTCGAGCAGGAAGCCAATGAAGCCGACCACAAAGACGACAACGAACATCTGGGCAAAGGAATCGGAAGAACCGTTGGAGAACATATCCCAGACAAACTTGCCGATACCCTCCGAGGAAGCGAGTAGCTCAGCTGCGATCAGCACCATCCAGCCGACTCCAAGAGAGATGCGCAGGCCGGCGAAGATGAGCGGCAGCGCGGATGGGATGACGATCTTGGTCAGCCGGTCCCAGAAGCCAAGCTTGAGCACGCGGGCCACGTTAATGTGGTCTTTATCAATCGACGCGACGCCCAGCGCTGTGTTGACCAAGGTGGGCCAGAGGGAGCAAAGCGCAACGGTGATCGCCGAGGCCAGAAAGGCCGGGTTGATCTCGTAGGCACCCAGAATCCAGATGTTTTTCATGCCCTCCTGGAAGGCGTTTGGATCCGGGATAAAGCCGCCGATAACAATCAGCGTGATGGGCAGCCAGACGATGGGCGAGACCGGCTTGAAAATCGCGATAAAGGGTGTCATCGCAGCCATGAAGATGCGGTTGAGCCCGCACAGGATGCCGACGGGGATCGCCACTATTGAAGCAAATATAAAACCGACAAAGACGCAGAGCAAACTGCGGCGGATTTGGTAGGGAAAGGTCTTGGCAGCAGAGAAGGTCGACTCCCCCACCCGCTCGATCCGATCTTCGACCCGGAGCAGATTGCGTGCGTTGCTGAAGGCCTGTTCCGGCTCTACGTCGAGGTAAGCCTCGTTGAGGCTCTCAAGTTCAGACTTCAAGGTATCGAGTCGAGCCCCGCGGGTATCACCGAGGATACGGATCAGCCCCTCCAAATATTGCCGCTCCTCTTCCAGCGCACCCAGCTCACGGCCGGCCCAATAGGATGGCATATAGCGGCGGTTGTTCAGCTCGTCAAAATGAGCAGTCAGGGCATCCACTTTAGCCCGCTCTTCGGCGGTTAAGCGGGTGTTCTCCCGCAGGGCTTCGAGTAGCTTCTTTTTGTCAGCTTCACCCTTTAAGTTACGGCTCAGCTCCATAATTGCTCCCTGCCGCTCGCGGGCCGCTTTTTGAGTGGCCGCACGTGTCGCCTCCATCTGTTTTCTAGCCTGAGCGGTCAACTTTTCCCGCCAGGCCGATTCCTCATTGCCGACTTCAGCCACCTGCTCCTTGGCCGCCGGAATGTACGTTTCCTCAAGCTCTGTCTTGCGCACCGTCGCCTCCGCAATAGCCGCCTCAATCTCATCGGGTTCTGTTAAGTAGGCGCGCTCCTTGGACAATTCGCGCTGATGAAAGGTCCAAATCCCCTTCGCTGCATCCCAGACAACGGCGGGTGTCGGCACCTCGCCTGATTTGGTGGTATGACGGGGCGCAATATAAGCCCACAGGATAATAAAGGCCACAAAGGCCATGACCGGGACGACGATGTACTTAAAAATACGGCGAAGTTGCTCGGCTGGATCTTCCCGACAGATCAGTCGTATGATCGGGTCGAGGAAGGTGAAGCCGGAAACATCGACTGCTTTAAGAATTTTATGTTTAAGTTTCATGGACGATGGCAGGATTTTGGACGGAGCGGTCGGACCTGAATGGCACTAACTCAAGCCAGCTTAGATTTCGTCTTTGTTCCCGATTTCGTGGGCGTTGAGGTAGCCGATGGGATCGCGGGCGTCGAAGGTGATGTCATCGATAAATTCATCGGTCGGCGGACGAAATCCATCGGTATCCCAAGGCACATCGGCTTCTTCAATGTGTCCTTCAGCCAGCAGGCGTCTGGCGGCATCCAGATAGACCTCCGGCAAATAGACTTGCCTGGCTGTTTCCAAATACCATTCAGCGGGCTTGGCAT
>REBV01000149.1 GCA_007692545.1 Puniceicoccaceae bacterium | reverse complement strand
GGGTCAGTGTGAGTTCGTGATAGCTGACCGACTCCGGGAAGGCCAGGTCGACGCCCTCGAAGCGGGTCAGCTGGGCGACGGCCTGATGGAGCTTGTCGTGCAGCTCGCTTAGAATCTGACCGAGACCGGCGTCGCCGCGTTCCAGCAGAGCCGCGCCGACGAGTGTGGCGATAAAGGCCTGGTTAGAGCAGATGTTTGAGGTCGCTTTGTCTTTGCGGATATGCTGCTCACGGGTAGAGAGTACACCCACCCGGCATTCGCGCCCGGCGCTGTCTTTGGCTTTGCCGATGAAGCGGCCCGGCGCGGCGCGCACACCGTTGCGATCCTTGCTGGAGAAGCGCACGCCGAAGAGCCCCAGGCCGGGCCCCCCGAAATTGGGCGCGAGCGCGAGGTGCTGTGCTTCGCCCACGATGATGTCGGTGCCCGCCTGGCCGAAATCGCAGGGTGCCTTGAGGCCGCCCGGAGCGAGCAGCAGTGGGTCGATCACGGCGATCGCCTTGAGCCCATACTCAGCCGCGAGATCCGTCAACTGGTCGACCGCTTCGAGTAGCCCGAAGGTATTGACCTGGGGGAAGACGATGGCGGCCAGGCGGTCGGCTGCATTCGCTATGGCGGCTTGTAATGCGGTGTGGTCGATGGTGCCGGTGGTGGCATCGGCGGGCACGTAAATCAGCTCGATCTCGGTGCCTTCGGCCAGGGTGCGAAGCACTTCGAGGTCGCCCGGGTAGAGTGTCTCCGGGATGATCGCGGCGCTTTTGCCCCGGCTCATCCGGATGGCCGCGCAGATGCCTTCGAAGATCGAAGTGGAGCGATCGTAGAGCGAAGCATTGACGGCCTCAAACCCGGTCAGGCGGGCCATCGAGCACTGATAGATCCAGTGGGCCAAAAGGGTGCCTTGGCTGAGCTCCGGCTGATAGGGCGTGTAGGCCGTGGTCAGATTACGGATGTCGCAGATCGGCCCGACCACGGGGGAGGGCACAAAGTCCGGCACACCGTCGCCGAGGAAACTGGTGCCGATGCGGTTTTTCGCGGCGATGGCAGTGAGGCGTTCTTTGACGGCGGCGTAGTCCAACTCCTCCGGTAAGTCAGGCGCCTCGGTAAAGCGCACCGCAGCCGGGATATGTTTGAATAAATCCCCCAGTTGCTCCTGGCCCACCGCATCCAGCATAGCGGCGATATCGCCATCGCTGGCGGGTATATAGTGGCGTGCGAACTCGCGTTGATCGGTGTTGGAAGTCATTGGTAAAGGCTCGAAATATTTTTCGGAAGTGTTTCGCAATAGGAACTTGTCCCTGGGGCGAATGCTGTGAAAGTTACAAAAACTCACTGCCACAGCTTCGCAAGATTCTTTAGGGAAATCCGAACAAATTACTGCCAAACCCGTTTGCTGCCATCATGCCCACCGTAAGACAGATCCCACTTTATGCCTTTCATGCAGCGCACGGCGCGCGTTTCGTCGACTTTGGCGGCTGGAATATGCCGGTGCAATACACCAGCATTTTGGAGGAGCACCGGGCAGTGCGTGCAGCGGCGGGGCTCTTCGATGTCAGCCACATGGGCGAGTTCCACGTCGAGGGCAGCGATGCGGCGCTCTTTCTGGATCGGCTGGTGGTCAATGCGGTGGCGACGGCACCCGTCGGCAAAGCCGTCTATTCGCCGATGTGTAACAGTCAGGGCACTGTGGTCGATGATCTAATCGTCTACCGCACCGGGGCGAATACCTTCCTGGTCTGCGTCAACGCGAGCAATATTGAGAAGGACTACAATTGGTTTCTCCAGCAGGCTGAGCGCTGGGGGCTGCAGGTCGGGATCGAGGACCACTCCGATGCGTATGCCCTGCTCGCCCTGCAGGGACCCAGGGCAGTGGCCATTCTGGAGGCGATCGGCCTGTCCGAGGCTGCGGGGATACGCCGCTTTTGGCACCAGCAGGTGGACTATGCGGGTGAGAAAATCCGCATTTGCCGCACTGGCTACACTGGTGAGGATGGGTTTGAGCTATACAGTTCGCCCCGAGCGGCCGAGGCTCTGGCCCAGCAAATTTTGTTTGAGGGCGGGACCCACGGGCTCAAGCTCTGTGGCCTCGGTGCACGCGACAGCCTCCGTCTGGAGGCTGGTCTTCCGCTCTATGGGCATGAGCTGAGCGATCAAATCACCCCCCTGGAGGCGAGCCTGGATTGGACGGTCAAGCTGGATAAAGAAGACTTCATAGGGAAGAACGCTTTGGCCGGGCAAAAGGCCCGGGGCATTCCCCGCCGGGTGCTCCACTTCAAGCTGGAGGGACGGCGCATCGCGCGCGAAGGCACCGCCGTGTTGGATGCGGCGGGCGCAGTCGTCGGCCAAGTCCTCTCGGGCACGCTCTCGCCCATGCTCAACTGCCCGATCGGCAGCGCGATCGTGGCGACTGAAGCGCAGGCGGGCCCACTTTACGTCGATTTGCGCGGCCATCAACTGACGCTGCAAGTGGCCAAACCGCCGCTGCATAAAATTTAGTAGGCGCACACTACGGAGTGCGGGTGCCCTCACCCGCTTGCGCGGGTTAGGCTAGCAAATGGTGCGTGAGGACACACACCCTCCGTAGGCCATCCTAGTGTGTGTGCGTTTGCGCACGCTACTTCTTCAGATAGCATCGCGGATGGATTGCCAGTTTCGATCAACCACCATAACAAAAAGGCAATTTTCGGAGCGGGAAGCCCAAAGCTGGCCGATGTCGTTTTTTTCTACCTCGGAAGCTGCCTCGGCTAGTTTACTGCCCTTGTACTCAACCACCAGGATCCGGCCATCTTTTAGCTTTGCGACAAAGTCCGGGTAAAAGCGGTAGCGCGAGGTCGGCAGCCAAAATGCGCCGGGCTTTTTTTCGACATTGCGCACCCAATAGTCGACTTCGGGCATTTGATCCAACTGCACCGCGCATTCAAATTCCTCGCCCTGGCTTTTCAGGTTTCCAATGACTCCAAAAAAATGCTTTCGGAATTGGAAGAAACCGCAGTAGGGATCATCGTAGGCATAGTGCCCCTCTTTGAATCGGATGGCGTTGGTGTCTGGAGCGGTGACGATACTGTTTAGGTCGTTACCTTCCCTCGCAAGCTGATTCGAGTGGTTGCTCTCATGAGCGAGGATTTCTTTGAAGGCTGCCTGCTGCACTCGCTGGAGACCCGATTGCAATTTTTTCTCGATCGCCTTCCTGAGTCTGAACTTGCGATAGGCCAGGGTTGCGATGGTCAGGCCACGAGTTTTGATCAGTTCTTCGAGCACGCGCCGGACCCACGCCACCTTTTCATCGCGACTGGCGTAGAGGAAGGGAGTGTTGCTATCGAGCCAGGAAGTCAAAGAGAGCAAATCCCAACCGCCCTCATCGTTGAGCAGACCCAGTTGCGCCTCGAGCTCATCGTAAGCGCGGACATCGACTTTCTCTTTTTCGCTAATGCCGAAGCGGGCACGCTGAATAGCTTCCTGATTGGTCGGAAACTCCTGCTCGGACAAAACAGGATCGAAGCTCTCCAGCTCCCAATCACCCTCGATCAGGGTGGTTTCGTCAAAGACTGCGAGGAAATCGCCTTGTTGGATCAGCAATTGCGGCACGCAGAAAGTTTCGCCCCGGCGGCTCGGTGAAATCGGCCTTTCGGGAGCTTGCCTTTCGGCCTGGATGGTCAGCGCCTGGTCGATGGCGCTTTTGTGGTTTTCATCTTTGAAGGCACTCAGCAGTTTCTTGCGCAGCGCGGGCGTGACGGTGCCCTGCACGGTCATGCGGCCGGCTTCGGGCGTGACGTCGATCTTCTTGAGGTCGGCGGCGGAAAACACGCTTAAATCCGGAGGGCTGATGATGCCATCTTCGTCCTCGGGGAGTTGCAGCACCGTTTCTTCGAATTGTGTGAATAGGTCGTCCTCGTGCTGTGTCGGCGCGATGATGAGGTCTTTGGCATCCATCTTCTCAAAGCCGTTTTGCACCAGACCGTCGCGCAGGCTCTGCACGATTTCCCCGAATTGGTTTGAGCATGCATAGGCATAGGCCCGGTTGAGTGTTTCGTGCTGTTTGCGCATGACCGAGGGCATGCGTAACACACGCCCGACCACTTGCTCGACGGCGGTGGCACTCGTGCTGTTGCGGAAGGTCATGAGCACGTAGGCCACTGGGCAGTCCCAGCCCTCGCGCAGCTTATCGACGGTGATGATGATTCGGGGGAAATCGGGATCGCCGACTTGGCGTGCGCCGAGTTCGTCCTTTTTACCGGTGACAATGGCGATGTCCGCCTCCGCTTTTCCGAAGTCGTGGACAAGTCGTTGTTTCACCACGCCGGGCGTAAAGGTGTCGTGGGTTTGACTCTCCTTGTCTGCCTGAATGAAGAGAACGGGGCGGATGGCCTCGCCTGTCTGTTTGCGCTCGGCTTCAGCGTCCTTTTCCAATTGGTCGCGCCTGGCCAGCGCGTCCCGCAGCACCACCTGCCAATCTTCATGCACGGCCAGTTCCAGCGGTAGCTTGAGCATATCGTAGCTTTGCAGCGTCGAAGCGGAGATGCTGCGCAGCACATTGCTGGGCGCGTGCTTGCGGTCGGGGGTGGCGGTGAGTTCCAGCACAGCCGAGGGGCAAAAGTTGGAAAGTGTATCGATGGCGAGCGCGGTGCCTTCGTTATGCGCCTCGTCGACCACGATGAAGGGGCGACGCAGGCGGAAGACGTCGACCAGCGAGTGGTTGCCCACGGTTGCTTTGTCCGTAATTCCGCGAAAGTGCGGCATCAGGTGGCCGTTTTCTTTATAAGCGGTCAGGCCGGAGGTGTCTTCCCGCTTGAAGCTTTGCATGGTGGCCACGATGATGACGTGGCCCGTTTCCAGCGTGGACGGCTGCATGTAGAGGGCCTCGGCCACTTCCATTACTGTAAATTCGCCCATTTCCCGGCGGATTGATTGGTGGGCGGGCGATGCACGGTCTTTCAAGACCCGCAGGGTTTGGCTGCGGATCGACTCCGTCGGCACCAGCCAGAGGGTGAGGGCATAGTTACTCGGCAGGTAGCTGCGGGTGACCCGCTGGATGGCATGGGCGGCCAGAAAGGTTTTACCCCCGCCGGTGGGCACACGCAGGCAGACGAAGGGGGTCTCTCCAGCCTTCGGGTTATATTCGCTGGCGGGCAACGGACGGTAGGGGGCGGCAAAACCGAGCCAAGCCTTCGTGCTTTGAGCAAAGGCTTTGGCCGGATCGCCCTCGATGCGACAGTCGTCCAGGAATGCCTCAAAATTGTCGAGTAGCTCGGTTTGGTAGTCTTTAAGTTGCATGGTCGGCGGGTGCTTGGAGAGAGCGGGTGAGCCTTTTTCCTTAATCTGTGGAATTTGAGCTTAAATCACGTAAGACGCTAATTATTAGATATTTGAGTTTTATTCTTATTTTGGGTGCTGTTATTCTTATTTTTCAATAGGCTGACTTATTTTTACGTAAGTGTTTCTATAGCATTTATTAAAGTGATTATTCTTATTTTAGGTGCCATTATTCTTATTTGTTTAGAAACCGGTAGAGCGCATTTGGGTCTCGTTTTTTTTCGGAAAGCCTTTCCACGATTCCAAGTTCAATCAGGTGCTTCAAGTTCAGTCGAATCGTCTGCCTGCTTAGAGGCATAAGTTCTTCAAATTCAGCGACTGCCATTTCCTGTCGCTCGAAAAGTAATTGGATGATTTGGCGTTGGCTTGTGTGTAAATTCTCCCAGCGAGATTCGACTCGCTCGAGGGTTTCACTGAAAATCGTCTCCTTATGATCGCTTACTTTGTTGCGTAGAGTTAGTGTGACGATACCAGCTTCATCTTTATACGCAGGCTGAGCCAGCATTGATTCGCGCATGGCGTTGAATATGCGGGGCACGCCTTCGTTCAGCTCGCGCACATATTGCATATCGGCGAGCACACGAGCAAGTTGAGGGTTACGAGCGTAGCGCTGTTCGCGAATATTCTCGATGGTCACTTGGGCGGGCAGCGGTCCGCTGTTGGAAATCTCTAGCCGGTCGTCGAAGTGCTTAATATAGATGGTGTTACCTTGCAAATTATAGGAGCGGTGGCAGAGCGCATTGACGATTCCCTCCAGCCAGGCATCCTTAGGATACTCCGGCACGCGCTCGAAGCGTCCGTTCTCCATGTTGAGATAATAATAGTCCCGCAGGGAGGCATTGACGAATGCTTCGAGGCGTTTTATGAGATTTGGGATGTTGTCCTCAAAGGATTCGTCTTTGACCACGTTAAACTGGCTGCCGGGCTTGAGTTCTGTGCCGTTATATCGCACGTAGCGCACATAGGCGTTCGCGATGTATTGGCTGGGATCGCTGGCAAACAGCAAAATGGCCGCATTCTTGAAGACAATCTGATCGCCTTTTCTCTCGGCTAGCCGGCGTTTGAGCGCAAGCTCTTCGAAGCTTCCAGTATAGCGCATCGATTTTCGATAGGATTCGCAGGTAGCGGAATCGAAGTCGTCGGAATGAAAATCCTCACGCAACTCGTCCTCGTAGGCGCGGACGTTCCGGTTGTATTCCAGCTTCTTGACCTCTTCCCGGTTGAGTGGCCCTTTGTTGTCAGCGGCGACCCGTAGATAGACAGCCTCGTTGTCGGAGCGGGCGAAAAGGCGCTCGTAATCCTGTTCAACGTGATAGAGAAAGATCAGTGCACCGCATGGAAGATATATTTCCTCCAGTTCAATATTGGCGGGCGGCACGATAAACTCATGCACCAGCTTGCGGTAGCGGTCCAGATCGAGTGGCGTGTCCGGCAGCAAACTGCCTTCCTGTAAATCCTCCACCACGCCATCGTCGGCGATACCATAAACGAGCGTCCCGCCGCCGGCATTGAGCATGCCGATTAGTTCGTTGGCGATCTTGCCTGGCTTGGTGTCACGGCCCTTGCGCTCGAAGTAATGGCTTTCAGGATTGGTGCGTAGACCTTCCTCTGTGAGTGCCGGGTGGTATCTGGAGAGCGCCATGGGAATCAGTCAATCAATACTGGATGCGGTAGGGCAACTGTTTGAATTCGATCTGGGCCGCCTTGAGGCGGGCGGGTTGATAGCGGCAGCGGGCACCGTAGATGGTCTTGGGGCCGTCATGGGGGAACTCCCGCTCAAGAAATTCGAGCGTGCGCTGGTTGAGCACGTTGCCGCCCAGGTCGCTGCGGTCTTTTAAGATGCCGTTGTAGAGCAGGTAAATCGCGCGTCCGTCATGCACGCCGAGCCGGGGGGATTCTGTTGGGGTCGGCGGGCGGCCCGTGCCGGTTTGGACAAACCAGACAAACTCCGCCAGCTGGGCAAAGCTCACATCGTCACGCACGGCCCCGTAAGCATCGAAGAGCGGCTCGGTGCTCAGGCGGCAATACTGGAAGCCGCCCCCGAGGCCGGCGACCGCTTTGCCCTTGCTGTCGGTGTAGCCCTCGATCACCCGGCGGACGCGTTCGGCTGTGATGTCGCGGGCGATCTGCGGCTCCATCTCAACCAGGATGAATTGGCGCTTGCCGCCATCGGCGGCGTTTTGCTTGAGCACCGCGTGCCCCGTCGTGCCGGAGCCGGCGAAGGAGTCGAGAATGAGCGAGGGGCCGTCGCTGGCGATTTGGAGAATGCGCTGGATGAGGCGGGTTGGTTTTGGAGTGTCGAAACCGTGTCCCATACCAAGCAGTGTATTAAGTTCTTTCTTTCCTTCTTGAGAATTGCCGACTTCATTATTTTGCCACCAAGTCCAGCTTCTCACACCTTGATGTTCAGATAGAAAGTTCTTAATTCTTGGGCGCCCGTTACCGTTTTTTCCAAACCAAATACGGTTATCATTTCTTAAGTGAAGAAATTCACTTTCAATATTAGCCCAGCAGCGATCATCGGCCGGGGAGTATTGCATGCCTCCGGGCGTCGTAATTGTGTACATTTGATTTGGCCGGTGTCCTTGCGCTGTGAAGTCAGTTGAAACCCATGGGCCTCTGTCGTCTTTGTCTGGATTTTTATAGCTCGTTATCTGGTCCTCAGTTAAAGGAATTTTATGAAACACATTGTGATCAGCCTTAGAAAAGCATACAATAAATTCGTGAGCATCGCCTAAATTTACACGTCCATCAGGTGAAATACGTTTTTGCCATAAGATATTGGCCACGAATTTCCCCCGCCCAAACACCTCATCCATCAACAAGCGCAGTGACGCCACTTCATTGTCATCAATCGACACAAAGATCGCGCCATCCTCGGCCAAAAACTGCTTCAGCAGCACCAGACGCGGGTACATCATGCAGAGCCATTTATCGTGTCGGGTGAGGTCTTCGGCTTCTTTGCCGACGGTTTCGCCCAGCCATTTGACGATCTCGGGCGCTTTGACGTTATCGTTATAGACCCAGCCTTCGTTGCCCGTATTGTAAGGCGGGTCGATGTAGATGCACTTCACTTTGCCCGCGTAGCGTGGCAGGAGGGCTTTGAGCGCATGCAGGTTGTCGCCTTCGACGATCAGATTACCGCTGTCGGGATCGCCGCAACTCAGTGTGGCGTCAGGTTCCAGCAGGCGGTAGGGCACCTCTTTGTGGTGTTTGACGACGGCGGCTTTGCCGATCCAGTTGAGTTCAGGCATGGTTTGAGGCTTCGAGTGGTTGAAGCCGTCATTTCGCCGGTCGCTTGCGCCTATCGCAAGACTATTTAGAAGTGGATGCCGTTTCCCGAGGGGCAAGGGCAATTTCATCTGGAGGTTTTAGGTAAGCGTAACGGCTTGAGCCGTTCCATTACGCCCCCAAAAGTGGCTAACATTCGACCAGTTCATCTCAGGAAAAGGGACGATTACTTCCGCAGGCGGCGTTTGACCAAAACATAGGCAGCAATGGGTGCCAACCACAACCAGATAGCCGGCTCAGGGATTTGAGAAACACGAATATTATCATAGTCCACTTGAGGGAATGGAAATCCGCTGGTCTGAGCGCCAAAGAAGAGGATCAGGGCACTGGTCCCGTCGTAGGTGAAAGCGATGCTTTCGTTGATTACGGTATTTTGGATGCTAAGGCGTGTAATCTCGCCAGCTATGGCATTGCCTTGCGGGGTAACTGTGGGTGTCTGCGTATCAATAAATAAGGCATCCGCACTGCTGTTGGTTAAATCGTAGCCGGAACCACTCCAGATGCTGACGAATCCGTTGTTGTTGGGTGCACCATCGAAACGAGTGATGTCGAAAAGCAGCTCGTATTCACCCGCTCCTGACAGGGCGCTGCTTTCAAACACGTATGCTCCCACACGAGTGCCAGAGTCAGTGTTGGTCTTGAGCACGCCATCCGCAATGGAGATGTTGCCGGATCCGCCGAACCACTGGTTGAGTGAAATTCTGCTTTCGCTTCCATAAAAGCCGCCGACGTAGCCATTTGGCAGGTTTTGAAGGGTTTCTGTGTCGAAGCTAATGTTGATCGCTGCGTTGGCTGTGAGTGAGGTCAGCGAAGCCGCAACGAATGAGAGTATAGTTGTTTTGTGCATTTGAGTTTACTTTCTTTTGGTGGCCCAAAGGAATTGGGCATGGGGGTTGATTAAAACGGCAAATTAATTTTACGCTTAATTTACATATCTAAAAAAGAAGTAAAACCTTACAGCCGTGGTTTCGCATTTAATGACGACGTCGCTCGCGGGGCATAGCTGCCGCTGGTTCTGAATTATCAGCTAGTCTCGACCGACAAAGCCGCAGGCGCTCGACAAGCGAGCACGCCACGACCGCAGATGCCCTCTCCTTTTTTCGCCCTTTTGGGTTTATTGAGCGGGTGATTTCGGTTTAAGTCTATGGATGAATTTAGTTTTAAACAAAAAACCGACCCCCATCGACCTCGTCGTCTTCGACTGCGACGGGGTGCTGCTCGAGTCGATGGCGGCTAAGATCACTGCTTTTGAGCAATGGGTGCCGGCGGCGCATGCGGCTCACCGGGGTGCCTTTATGCAGGCAGTGATGGGGGGATTCGGGCGGGCGCGGACGCACCATATCCGCCATTTTTACGAAGACATTCTCGGGCAGGAGGTGAGTGATGACTTGCTTGAGCGTGAGGTCGCCCGATTTACGGAGATTTGCGAGCCCCTCTGTGCGGCGGCGGACTGGCGGGTCGGCTCGAAAGCCTTTGTCGAGGCCTGCCGGGATGCGGGCATTCCGCGCTACGTGCTTTCCGGGACGCCGCAGGCACCGCTGGAGGCGATGTTGGAATCCACCGGAGCCGCTACTTATTTTGATGTGATTATCGGCTCACCCCCGGCCAAGCCGGAGAGCCTGGCTCAAATTCTGGCGCAGACCGGTGTTTCGGCGCAGCGCACCGTCTTCATCGGCGATGCCGAGGCCGACCGGGCGGCGGCTGAAGCCAACGGGGTCCATTTCGTCTACTTCCCCTCGGAAGCGGATCGCCCGATTGGGCCGCTCGATACAGTCGTTAATGACCTGCAGGAGCTCTTGCCTTGAGCGGTCGAACTTTCCCTTGATTTTTGGGCCGAGCAGAGCGATATTGTATTCAGATCGCTCTGAAAGCACCGGTTCTTTGCCCTGTGCTCCGGGGTGTTCACACACGTGTTTGAGTGTTACCCAAGTTCATTCGCATGACACCACATGATCCAAAATAATGAATTTTGACCACATCTTAGGGGGCTTAGTTGGTGCGCTTTCCAGCGCTGTCTTGCTGGCTCTCTTTTGTCGGCGACGCTTGGCGCGGACGGAGGAAGTGCTGCGCCATCAGTTCGATGTGGGGGAGCGCGAAGCGAAGCTGGCGCTGCGGGAAGCTCAGTCGGATCTGGACTTGAAATTTAAGAAGCGGGAGCTCGACCTGAATCGAGACATGGCCAACCGCGAAGATGAACTCAAGCTTCGCTCCCGTGAGTTGGAGCGCGAGAGTGAGCGCCAGGCCGAGCAGCAAATTCAGCTCCAAGCTACTCAGAAAGAGCTGATGCGTGAGCAGCGGCTACTCAGTGATGCCGAGCACGAGGCGGAGAAAGTGCGTCGCCTCTACCGTTTGAAGCTCCATCAGGTCAGTCAAATGGATCAGGAAGGGGCGAGGCAATTATTGATCCGCTCGGCAGAGCAGGAGTGTGAGCAGGAGATCCGCGAGCTGCGCCGCAACAAGTTGGGTCGCGCCGAGTCGGAGGTGGCCGATGAGGCCAAGCGTATATTACTCGCTGCCATGCAGCGCATCACCAGCCAACCGATGAACGATGCCACGGCGACGGTGGTGAATCTGCCGAGTGAGGAGATGAAGGGGCGGATCATCGGGCGGGAGGGCCGCAATATCCGCACCTTCGAGCATGCGACTGGTACGACTTTGATGATTGATGAGACGCCGGATTCGGTGCTGATCTCCTGCTTCGATCCGGTGCGCCGGGAGATTGCCCGCATCGCTCTCGAAGCACTTCTGCGCGACGGGCGCATCCACCCATCCAGTATCGAGGATGCCGTGCTCAAGGCTGAGGAGGAAATGCACGCCAATGTGATCGAACTCGGGGAGGGCGCTTTGCGCAAATTACGTCTGCACAATGTGCACCCGGAGGTGGTGGCACTGCTGGGTAAATTGCATTACCGTCTGTCCAATAATCAAAACACTCTGGCGCACTCGGTCGAGGTGGCCAATCTGTGTGCTCTGATCGCATCGGAGCTCGGGCTGGACCCCCATATTGCCAAACGGGCCGGGCTCTTTCACGATATTGGAAAAGCGGTGGATGAAGATTATGTGGGCAGCCATGCTGCCATCGGGGCGGATGTGATCAAGCAACACGGTGAGGATGCCCGCGTGGTCAATGCGGCCGCCGCTCACCACCAGGAAGTCCCGGCGGAGAGTGTTTACGCCGGCCTCGTCATGGTGGCTGATTCTTTGTCTGCGGTGCGCCCCGGTGCGCGTGCCTCGTCCATCGATGGTTTTATCCAGCGTGTGCGCAGCATTGAGGAAATCGCAGCCGCCGAGCACGGTGTGGTCGAAGCCTATGCGGTACAAGCCGGGCGAGAGGTGCGCGTGATCGTCGCCCCGGAGCTGGTCGACGATGACGGTGCCCGGCAGTTGGCCCGCCGGATACGCCAGCGTATCGAGGACCAGCTAAACTACCCTGGCACGGTTGAGATCACCGTGATTCGTGAACAAAGATATTCGGAGACTGCGGTATGAGGCATTATTTTAGCTGCTTGATTTTCTTTCTGCTGGGTGCACATGCGCTTTGCGCTGGCCCTTCGCTGGTTAAGTTGGACAGTGGTGAACAATTGCTGGGCGATGTGCTCCCGCGTTCGACAGATGAGCTGCTGGTCTTGCGCTCGGAATTACTCGGCGAGATAGAAATTCCCCGGGCGCGTGTTTTGGTGATTGAGCCCAAGGTGCCTCCAGCAGAAGTCGCTGCCGCCGAGCCGAAGCCACCAAAAAAGCCGCCCGTGGAAGCAGCAAGCAAAGCTAAGCCCGCTAAAAGTGAGCCAAGCCCAAGGGAGGTCGTGGCCGATGCATCCAAATCCGAGGAGCGTCGAATCATTCATACATTGCGCGAGTTTAAAGCGCCGGATCACTGGTCGGGCAATCTGCGCATTGGTTTGAATCTAAGCCAGGGGGACAGACGCTGGACCGAAACCTATGCCCGGGGGAATCTGGAAATCAAGCCGCCGGAGAGCCCGAACTTTTATCGCTTTTCAGGCTCATATACCTACCGGGAAACCGTGCGCCCCAACGGCGATACATTTAAATCGACAGACCGCTATGATGGCAAATTTACCTACCGCCGCACGTTCTCTGAGAATTGGTTTTTTCAAAACGCCCTGGGTGGACGGGTCGATAAGCTCAAGGGGATCGATCATGAAATTCAGAATACGGTCGGGGTCGGCTACCGCTACAAACCCTCCGGCAAATTTGAATTCCTGATTGGTGGGGGTGGAGGTATCGAGGACTTGGATACTTCTTTTGAGGATACACGTTCAGGCTTCAATGGTGTGCTGAATGTTTTCCAGGAAGCCACCTGGCGTCCGCTGAATCGGACCTCGTTTATACAACGCTTCAATTACTACTGGAATCCGGATAACCGCGAGCAGTTTAACTACGTGCTTAGCACGGCTGTTCGAGTGCGGCTGACAGATCTGCTGGGGGTTGAGTTTTCGTTCAACAAGAACTTCGACAATGACATCGGCGACGGCAACGCCCGTGATGATGCCCAGTGGCGCAACGCACTCGTTGTTTACTTCTAAACCAGCAGGGTTTCCAGCTCGGGTGCATCGGCGCTCTTTTCGACTTTTGCTCCGGCGACCAGGGGGTAGCGGTACTCGTCCCCGCTAAAGTTGCGCATCACGATGGCCTCGTCGGTGATTTCTTTGATATACTCCGGGTTGATCGGGACCTTGCCCCCGCCGCCGGGGGCATCGATGACAAACTGTGGAATGGAGTAGCCGGTCGTATGGCCGCGCAGGCTTTGGATGATCTCGATGCCCTTGCGTGGGTCGGCCCGGAGGTGGGCGCTGCCGGTGATCAGGTCGCACTGGTAGAGGTAGTAGGGGCGCACCCGCATCATCAGCAGTCGGTGGATCAGCGAGCGCATAATCTCCGCATCATCGTTGACCTGGCGCAGGAGCACCGATTGGTTGCCAATGGGCACACCTGCATAGGTCAACTGCTCGCAGGCATCGCGTAGCGCATGGGTGCACTCGCTGGGATGGTTGACGTGGATGCTCATCCAGATCGGACCGTGCTTTTTGAAAATTTCACAGAGCTCGGGCGTGATCCGCTGTGGTAAAAAGACCGGTATGCGTGAGCCGATCCGAATAAACTCCACATGCGGGATCTGGCGCAATTCACCGAGCAAGTGATCCAGCTTGCGGTCGGAGAGCAGCAGTGGGTCGCCGCCGCTGAGCAGCACATCCCGGATTTCCGGATGCTCGCGGATGTATTGCAGCCCGCTCTCAAACTCCGGGTGGAAGTTGTAATCCTGCGCGTTGGAGACGAGACGGCTGCGCGTGCAGTAGCGGCAGTAAGCGGCACAACGGTCCGTCACCAGAAATAGGACGCGGTCCGGGTAGCGGTGCACGATCCCATCGACGGGCTTCGTGTTTTCCTCGCCGACCGGGTCGAGCATTTCCTCCGGTGCCGTCAGCATCTCGCCGGCCCGTGGGATGACCTGTCGCCGGATCGGGCAGTCTGGATCTTCGCGGTCGATCAGGTTGAAAAAGTAGGGGGTGATCGCCAAGGCCAGCTTGTCTTTGGCAAAGAGGCAGCCCACCCGCTCATCAGCCGTCAACTGCATATGAGCCTCCAGGTGCTCCAGCTTGGTCAGGCGGTTCTTTAGTTGCCACTTCCAGTTGTTCCAGTCTTCGGCGGCTACATCGGGCCAGAGGCCCTGGCCGCGATGCCAGTTGTCGAGTGAATCGATTGGATACATATAAATTGGTTCGAGCTAAAATAGTTATGGAAAGCACTGCTTACAGAGTTGACCGATTGATGTATCGATATACTTTAATATGTCAATGGCTACCACCGAAACAAATTTGGATATTGATCGCCTCGCCAAGCAGCTGTGGGCTTTGGGCGATCCGGTGCGTTTGCAAATTTTGCAGATTCTCCCGACTGAGCCGACTTGCCACAACGCCTGTAATGTATCGAAGATTGCTGAGCGCATCGGCCTTTCGCAGCCGAGTGCTTCCCACCATTTGCGCATTTTGCGTCAGGCGGGCATCATCGTCTGTGAAAAAAAGTGTCGTGATCGGATCTACTGGATTGATTTGGAGGCCGCAGCTGAAGTCAAGGCGGAGCTGGGTGAAATTCTCTCATAGCGTAGTAGACTTCTGGGAAGCGGCTTTTGAGATTAAATGACAGCAATCAGCTTGGATGTTTATGATTAGCGTGGTATTATGAATTTCTATAGATAGCTTTTCAGAAGTTCCCTTAAGTAACCCAAAAAATTTATGAGCGATACCAATCAGACAAATTCGGGCAAATGCCCTTTTCCTCACGAAACAGCGGCAACAACCGCGCCAGCCAGCAGTGGCAAGTGCCCCGTCATGCACGGCGGCAACACGTCTGCGGGCGATACCAACATGGAGTGGTGGCCGAAGTCGCTCAATTTTGATATCTTACACCAGCACGATACCAAGGTGAACCCGATGGGGGAGGCCTTTGATTACCGCGAAGCGGTCAAAGGCCTCGATTACAAAGCCCTGCGGCAGGATCTGATTGATTTTATGACGGACAGCCAGGACTGGTGGCCGGCTGATTGGGGGCACTACGGTGGTCTCATGATCCGCCTCTCCTGGCACGCGGCCGGCACCTACCGTATCTCGGATGGCCGCGGTGGTGCTGGTACGGGCAATCAGCGGTTTGCTCCGCTCAACTCATGGCCCGACAATGTCAACCTCGACAAGGCCCGCCGCCTGCTCTGGCCGATCAAAAAGAAATACGGCAATAAGCTCAGTTGGGCCGACTTGCTGGTTTACGCCGGGACCGTGGCCTACGAGTCGATGGGGCTGAAGACCTATGGCTTCGCCTTTGGGCGGGAAGATATCTGGCACCCGGAAAAAGACATTTATTGGGGCAGCGAGCGGGAGTGGCTCGCCCCCAGCGATAGCCGCTATGAAGATGTTGAACAGGCCGAGACAATGGAAAACCCCCTGGCTGCGGTGCAGATGGGCCTGATCTATGTCAACCCGGAAGGGGTCAACGGGAAGCCGGACCCGCTTAAGACTGCGGCGCACGTCCGTGTCACCTTCGCCCGCATGGCGATGAACGATGAAGAGACCGTTGCCCTCACGGCAGGCGGGCACACCGTCGGTAAGTGCCACGGCAATGGCCGGGCGGAAAACCTTGGCCCCGATCCGGAGGCGGAAGAGCTGGAGGCCCAGGGCCTGGGTTGGCTGAATAAAACCTCCCGGGGGATTGGTCGCGACACCGTATCGAGCGGTCTCGAAGGCGCCTGGACAACGCACCCCACCCAGTGGGACAACGGCTACTTTGAGCTGCTCTTGAACTACGACTGGGAGCTCAAAAAGAGCCCCGCCGGTGCCTCGCAGTGGGAGCCGATTAATATTAAAGAAGAACACAAGCCGGTCGACGTGGAGGACCCCTCGATCCGTTACAATCCGATCATGACGGACGCCGATATGGCCATGAAAATGGACCCGGAATACCGTAAGATTTCTGAGAAATTCTACCAAGATCCTGCTTACTTCTCGGAGGTGTTCGCCCGTGCCTGGTTTAAGCTGACGCACCGCGATCTCGGCCCGAAGGAGCGCTACATCGGGCCTTTCGTGCCGGACGAGGATTTGATCTGGCAGGACCCGGTCCCGGCAGGCAAGTCTGATTACTCCCTATCCGATGCCAGGGCACGCATCGTCAAAGCCGGTCTGAGTATCAGTGAGATGGTGACCACGGCCTGGGATAGCGCCCGCACGTTCCGTGGCTCCGACCTGCGCGGTGGCACCAACGGCGCGCGCATTCGCTTGGCTCCACAAAAAGGCTGGGAGGGCAACGAGCCCGCCCGCCTCAACAAGGTGCTGCAAGCCCTGGAGCCCATTGCTGCCGAAACCGGTGCCAGCATTGCCGATCTGATCGTTCTGGCAGGCAATATTGGGCTGGAGCAAGCAGCCCAAGCGGCTGGCCTCGCTATTGAAGTACCCTTCACCCCCGGCCGGGGTGATGCCACTGCCGAGATGACTGATGCCGCATCCTTCGAGCCACTCGAACCGATTCATGACGGCTACCGCAACTGGCAAAAGAATGAATACGCCGTGCAAGCGGAAGAGCTTCTGCTTGATCGCACACAGCTGCTCGGGCTGACTGCCCATGAGATGACCGTGCTCATCGGCGGCATGCGCGTGCTCGGCACCAACTACGGCGGCAGCCCGCACGGCGTGCTGACCGAGCGTGTCGGTGCCCTGACCAACGACTTTTTCGTCAACCTGACCGACCCTGCACTGACTTGGCACCCCGTCGGTAAAAATCTCTATGAGATGCGGGCACGTAAGGGAGGCGCTGTCCGATGGACGGCTACCCGCGTCGACCTCGTCTTCGGCTCAAACTCGATCCTGCGTTCCTACGCCGAAGTCTATGCCCAGGATGATAACCAGCAAAAGTTCGTTTATGACTTTGTCGCCGCCTGGACAAAGGTGATGAACGCCGGTCGTGCGGTTTAAGCCTGCCTATTTAAAAAAGCCGTATGTTTGAGTTTCCGATTCATGTCCACTGCGCGCTATATGATGCGCTGGCCTCGGCGCTGCTCCTGCGCCGCTTGGGTGAGGAGCCTGAGCTGAAGGGAGGGACGCTGCGCTGGCTGTTCTTACAAAGCGCGGCCTCCGATGCCGCTCGCGAGCGGATGGGGCAGCAGGAGTTTCTTTAAGCTTGGATACGGGACTATGCCAGAATTACCTAAAGTCGTTTACTTTGGCGCGGATGCCATCTGCTTGCCGGGGCTGCGCTATCTGGCTGAATCGGGCTCGGCGCTCTGTCAGCTGGTTGGGGTGGTTTCACAGCCGGACCGCCGGCAGGGGCGGGGGCGACAACTACAGGCAAACCCGGTCGCGGAGTATGCCCGCTCCTGTGGAATCCCCCTACTGCAACCGGAAAAGCCGGACGCGGCATTGGGGGCGTGGCTGCGTCAGGCGGGGGTGCGGGTGGCTTTTGTCATGGCCTACGGACACTTCCTGCCCAAGGTCGTACGTGAAGCGGCGCAGCACGGTTCGTTGAACTTTCATGGTTCGATTCTGCCGGCTTACCGCGGGGCCTCGCCAGTGGAAACGGCCATCGCCATGGGCGAGTTGGAGACCGGGGTCTGTCTGATGCAGATGGTCAAAGAGATGGATGCGGGCGGTGTGGCCGATTGCGAGCGGGTGCGTATCGAAAGCACAGATACGGCAGTCGAGGTGCGTGCCAAAGTAGGCGCGGCGGTCGTGCCGCTCTTGCAGAGGAATTTATCGATCTTGCTCACCGGCGGGCTGGATTTTGTGCCGCAGGAGGCCAGCCGGGCCAGCTATTGCCGCAAGATTTCGAAGGAAGACGGTGCGCTGAACTTTGGCTCGCCCGCAGCGACCCTCGCGGCACGGTTGCGCGCCTTTACCCCTTGGCCGGGCGGGTATTTTGATCACGGTCCGACCCGGATCAAGGTGGGGCACTGCACCGTCGCGGCATCGCTTGAAGTGGCTGAACCGGGGCAGGTGCTGACGGTGGGTGCTACGCTGGATGTGGCCACCGCTGATGGTGTTTTGCAGATCCACGAGTTGCAGCGCCCCGGCGGGCGGATGCTGCCGGTGGCCGACTTTGTGCGCGGCTATCCGATTGAGGTGGGAGAGGTCTTGCCGTATGTGGAGACGAGTCCTTTGCTAGTGTAGGGATTTAATTAATACACGTCGCGCAGGTAGCGTTTCTCGTCTTTTAGCTTTTTCACGTAGGCTTTGGCCGCGTCTTTGTTCAGGCCGCCTTGTTGCTCGATGATGTCGTGCAGGGCGACGTCGACATCGGTGGCCATACGGCTGGCATCACCGCATACGTAAAAATAAGCGCCTTGCTCCAACCAGGCGTACAGCTCTTTGGCATTCTCGCGCATACGGTCCTGCACATAAACTTTTTGCTTCTGGTCGCGGGAGAAAGCCACGTCGAGCTTGCTCAGGATGCCGTCGGCCAGGTAGTCCTGCCACTCGGTCTGGTAGAGGAAATCGGTCAGGTAGTGCTGGTCGCCGAAGAAGAGCCAGTTTTTGCCCTGGGCCCCGCGCGCTTTACGCTCTTCCACGAAAGCGCGGAAGGGTGCAATCCCGGTGCCTGGACCGACCATGATGATCGGCGTGTCGTTATTGGCAGGGACTTTGAAGTGTTTATTGGCGGTGACAAATACCTCGGCCTTTTCTCCCTCGGCGATGCGATCGGAGAGGTAGGTCGAGCAGACACCCTTGCGCTGGCGCCCATGGGCATCGTAGCGCACCACGCCGACCGTCAGGTGGACTTCACCCGGGTGTGCCTTGGGGCTGGATGCGATGGAGTAGAGCCGAGGCGGGAGCTTGCGCATGATGCCGACCAGGGCATCAGCCGAAATCTCCTTGGCGGGAAATTCATGCAGCAAATCAATGATTTCGCGGCCGTAGAGGTATGCCTGCAGTTCCGTTTTGTTGGCCGGGTCGAGGAGTTTTTCCAGTTTGGCATCCCTGGCGATCTCGTTGTAGCGTTTCATGACCGGCAAGGTCAGGGAGGTGATGTCGAGCTGGGAGGTGAGTGCCGTGCGCAGTGTGTATTCCTCTTCCTTGATCAGCACCGGGCTATCCGCATCGAGGCGAGTCGTTTGGATGAAGTCTTCGACGACGTCTTCGGCATTGTGGGGAATCACCGCCAGGGCATCGCCCGCTTCGTATTCGAGCCCGGAGCCTTCCAGGCTGAACTCCAGGTGGATAGTCTCTTTGGCCGAGCCTTCGCCGTTGAGGAGCACGCGCTCGGTCAACTCGGCGGGGAAGGGGTTTTTACGGGAGTAGGTGACCGCCGCTGCTGGCGCGTAGGCAGCTGTGGTGGCGGCGCTCGTCTCGGGCGCAGCCGCTTGGGTCAGCGCTTTGAGCGCGGCCAATGCCGCCAGGTGCCACTGGGCGAAGTCATCGTCGTAGTCGACATCGCAATCGACCCGGTCGAGCACGCGCTGGGCCCCGAGGGCTTCGAGCCGGGCATCGAAGTCTTTGCCCATTTTGCAGAACTCCTCGTAGCTGGTGTCGCCCAGCCCCAGCACAGAGAAGCGGGTCTGGGTGAGCTTGGGCGCCTGCTCGCTCATGAATGCCTGATAAAAGTCGACTGCGGTCTCGGGTGGATCGCCCTCGCCCCAGGTGCTGACGATGACGAGCAGGTTTTCCATGTCTTTCAACTTGGCCACCTTAGCGTCGGCCATATTGAGCACCCGTGCTTTGAAGCCGTCGGCCTTGGCCGCCTTGGCCGTCAGGTCCGCCAGGGCCTCCGAGTTTCCTGACTCAGTGCCGTAGAGGATGGTCAGCTCAGGTGCTGCGGCCGCCACCGGGGCGGCTGTCGCGACCCCGCCAGCGGCGCGCAGGCCGCTGATGAAGCCCTCGATCCAGAGGAGCTGATCGGCTTGGAGGCCTTGGAGGAGGCTGTTCAGCGATGCCACCTGCTCGGGGGCGAGCGGCGCGGTATTGGGAACGACTGGATTATTTTGGCTCATGACTCTGAAAACAGAAAGGTTGAAGGAAAGCACGGATTGAGCGAAATGCTAGCCTATTTCATAAATTTGTCCCGGCCTGCGGCTGTTGGCGACTTTTGAAAATAGAATTTGACGCAGGCTTGCCCGCGAAGCGTCGCTAAGGATACGCTAAGGGTACGGGCGTATTCGGTCGAGGGGCAAGCCCGCTCGACTACGTAGTCGGATCGGCTTGCCGTCCGACCGGAGCGGGTGAGCGGCTCTGTATTGACGGGACGGGTTCGATCGTTCGGTATTAAGCTCGCGGCCACGCATGTAGCCCAGAGTTGCACCGGCTGTAATTATACCCACCTTGATCAAGCATGAAACGTGATTACAACGCCCTGACATCGAATTACCTCAGGTGCCTGTTCTTCAGCGGGTCGATGAAAGCATGAAAGAAGAATCGATAGATCTACCAAAATTCCCTTCGGTGCTTCGCTCCCAGCAGATTATTCCAAAGAAAATATGCCTTATTACGGCAGACTTTTAACCTATGCGGAATTGCATCAGCATTACATTGAATATGGGATCCAGGAGCGAATTAATCGATGCCTGAATACTCCGGGACGCTTTGTTTATTCCTATGGGGTTCATAAGGTCGCCAGTTGCTTGTTGTTCGTAGATAGATCGATGTGACAAGCTGGTAAAGGGCAGGCGGCAAAGCCAACCTGCCTACGCTTGATGGGTTTACGTAGGTGGGTTGGCTCTGCCGCCCACAGCCGTGTTGTTGGCCAGACGGGGTGATCACTGGGCTCAATAATTACGCAGGCTATTGGACCATTGGACCGATTCTCCGGGAAGCTTTCGGATATTTCAGCCTTTTTCTGCGTTGTTGACTCAAAAACCAAAGAAAAGGCTGGCTGGGACTTGATTTTTTATTGATAGCGGGTAGCTTTCTGCGTTTGCAACTTCTGCCAGAAGGCACTTATTAGAGTTAAGATTATGATTTCAGACAGCCAATCCGCTCCACAACTTCACAAGAACGAAGGCATCAAAGCGCGCAGCCAATACTTGCGCGGCACGATCCTGGAAGGCCTGGCCGACGTTTCGACCGGCTCGATTGCGGCGGATGACCAGCAGTTGACGAAGTTTCACGGCCTCTATCAGCAGGACGACCGTGATGTGCGGGCCCAGCGGCGCAAGCACAAGCTGGACAAGGCCTATTCCTTTCTGGCGCGCATTTGCCTGCCCGGTGGTGTGTGCACGCCCGAGCAGTGGCTGGTGGTCGATGAGTTGGCTGATTTTTGTGCCTTCAACACGATCAAGCTGACCACCCGCCAGGCTTTCCAGTTGCACGGTATCCTGAAGGGAAACCTGAAAGATGTGATCAAGTCCTGCAACGATGTGGCCATGACCACGCTGGCGGCCTGCGGCGATGTGAACCGCAATGTGATGTGCAATCCAAACCCCTTCATCTCGGAAGTGCACACGGAGGTGCAGCGAATCACGGCAGAGATCGACGCCTATCTGAAGCCGCAGACCCCCGCATTTTCGCAAATGTGGTTGGACGGAGAGCCGATCAAACTCGGGGTCGAGCAAGCTGCAAAGCGATCCCTCGATTGTAAGGGTGATGCGGTCGAGCCGCTTTACGGGCCGACTTATTTGCCGCGCAAATTCAAGATCGCGGTGGCCATACCGCCCTTTAACGACGTCGATGTGTTTGCGCACTGCCTCGGCTTTATTGCAATCGTCGAGGACGGCAAACTGGCCGGATTCAATGTGACGGTCGGCGGGGGCATGGGCATGACGCACGGCAACGAGCGGACTTTCCCGCGCTTGGCGGATGTGATCGCTTTTTGCAAACCGGAGCAAGCCGTCGCGGTGGCGGAAAAAATCGTCACTATCCAGCGCGACCACGGGAACCGCGAGGAGCGGGCCAACGCACGCTTCAAATACACGGTGGAGCGCCTGGGCAAAGAACGGGTCCGGGCCGAACTGGAGGAACGCCTCGGCTATGCGTTGGAAGATCCGCGCGACTACAAGTTTACCAGTACGGCGGACCGCTATGGCTGGGTGGAAGGGATTAACGGCAAATGGAATCTCGGGCTCTTTATCGAAGGCGGGCGGATTGTGGACGTGGAGGATCGGACCTTCAAAACCGGGATGCGGGCCATCGCGCAGGTGCACAAGGGAGAGTTTCGCCTGACTGCGAATCAAAATCTGATCATTGCCGACGTAGAGCCGGAAGATAAGGCGGCGATTGACGCGCTGGTGGTGGCCCACAAACTGGATGCCTACCAGACGGCCTCCGGTATGCGACGCAGCCAGATCGCTTGCGTGGCCCTGCCGACCTGTGGCCTGGCCCTAGCCGAGTCGGAGCGCTACCTGCCGAATTTGGTGAGCGATTTGGAAGTGATTCTGGAGGAAGCCGGCTTGCAACAGGACGAGATCGTCATTCGCTCAACGGGTTGCCCGAATGGTTGTGGTCGCCCCTATTTGGGAGAGATTGGTCTGGTCGGGAAAGTGCCCGGTAAATACAATCTCTACCTGGGGGCTGGTTTCGACGGTGAGCGCTTAAACAAGCTCTACCGCACCTCGATCACGCACGAGCAGATCATCGATGCGCTTAAGCCCATTTTTCTGGACTACGCGAAAGAGCGTGAGGCGGGCGAACGATTTGGAGACTTTACCATTCGCAAAGGCTACATCAAAGCGACTACGGCGGGGAATAATTTCCACGCTGAAGTGGCGGGGTAGCTGTGTTGCGCTCTATTGTTGTAGCAGGATTGGCTCTGCCGTGAAGAAACGAGGTTTTTGGTCAGTCTTTTTTACGGGGTGGTCATTTCGGCAGGCTCAAGATTTTCAACAGAGCCAACCCCGCTACGCTAGGCCGTAACTTGACATGGTTCGATCAAGACTAAGCCTTTTCGTTTTTTGCGACTTCTTTGGTGGCTGCTTCGTCTTTAGCCGCTTCGTTGTTGGCTGACTCGACCTGTTTGGGTGTCGTGTCTTTCTTGGCTTCAGAATCTACTTTGGTGCTGGGCTTGCTGGGCTCTTCATCCATAGCAGTGCGGATGTCATTCTCGATGTCCGAGGTTGCTTTTTTGAACTCTCGGATCGATTTACCGAAGGACTTGGCCAGTTCAGGCAAACGCTTAGCACCAAAGAGAAGTAGGACGACAAGGAAGATCAGGAGTATCTCCGGGCCGTTGATATTTTGTAAAAATGCGATTGTATTCATGGTCGTGGGGGGTGGCGGTGTGATGTTTTAGCGGGAGAAAATCAGCTTAGGGCTTAATCCTCAGTAGCGTCGCGGTAGATCGCTTTTAGGCGGCGACTCTCTGCCTCGCTGACTGCGACAGCACGGTTGTTAATGTCGGGTAGGCCTTCGAGGATGTCGGCAGTGCGCAAACCGGTTGGTCTCTTCGGGCGCACTTTGAGGAGTCCCGTTTGCTCACCTTCGCGATTGACTGTCTGGACGAATGTTCCGGGGGGGAATAGGCTACCATTGCGCATGGTAGCGAGGCGCTCGCGTTGGTTAACATGGACAATCGTGGCTTCACTCGTGAGGAAAACGCTACCGGTGGGAGCGGCACCCACGGGGTCACGGCCTTCGGTAACACGCATTTCGCGCGAACCACCGCAGGCGGTAAATAAAGAAATTAGCAGCGCGCTGGCTGCAAGAATTGAGATGTCTTTACGTGGCATGAGATTTATTTCTTGTTGGCATTTTCCCTTTTAATACTGTCCATTCCGGGTTTTTCAAGATTGATATCACCCTCGAAGAAACCATGCAACTGACGAATTCGGGTGGGGTGGCGCATTTTGCGAAGAGCTTTGGCCTCGATTTGGCGGATTCGCTCGCGTGTGACCTTGAACTGACGGCCGACTTCTTCCAGCGTGCGGGAATAGCCGTCGGCGAGGCCGAAGCGTAAGGAGAGCACGCGGCGCTCGCGGTCGGTCAAAGAGTCGAGCACGTCGGTTATCTTTTCCCGCAGCAAGCTATAGGCCGTCATATCGTAGGGATTCTCGGCACCCTTATCTTCGATGAAATCACCAAAGTTCGTGTCGTCGGAATCGCCGACGGGACTCTGCAATGAGATGGGTTGCTGGGCCATTTTCATGATCGATTGGACCCGTTCGATGGGGAGGTTCATCTCGTCGGCCACTTCTTCAGCGGTGGGCTCGTGACCCAGTTCCTGCAGGAGTTGCTTCTGCACCTGCATCACCTTGTTGAGTGTCTCGATCATGTGCACCGGGATACGGATCGTGCGGGCTTGATCGGCGATCGAGCGGGTGATGGCCTGGCGAATCCACCAGGTTGCATAAGTCGAGAACTTGTAGCCCCGGCGATATTCAAACTTCTCAACGGCCTTCATCAGGCCCATGTTGCCCTCCTGAATGAGGTCGAGAAAGGAGAGGCCACGGTTGGTGTATTTCTTGGCGATAGAAATGACGAGGCGGAGATTCGCTTCGACCATCTCGGTCTTTGCTTTGTGAGCCTCCCGCACGCCGACCCGGACTTCGCGGATGATCTCCATCAGTTCGCGGGCTTCGATTTTGAATTCTGCCTTGATCGCTTCGAGGCGCTCTTTGGTGGCCTTGACGTCGACCTTCTTCTTGCGCCGGGAGGAGACCATTTCGGCAGCTTCCAGATCGTCATACAGGGTGGCAATTTCGCGGTAGACCGGGGTCAGGGCATTGAGAAATTCTTCGAAGCATTTGAGTTTGAGGCAGTATTTCCGCAGAACTTTGCGCAGCTCTTCCTCATACTTGATCATGCGTGTGCGGGCGCGCTTGGCATTGGACTCGTTGGTCGCGCTGACGTGGCTATCCCAGGCGGCATAGATGCGCTCGCCGAGGCGGTGCGCTTCGTCGAGTAATTTTGGCAGGCTGTTGAAGTAGGCCTCGCGGCTTTCGATCTTCTTGTCCAGCACGACGCGGTCGAAGCGCTCTTCCCGGTTGAGTAGTTTCTGCACCAGGTCGTTTTGAAACTCCAGCGTGAGTGCCGTGGAGAAGAGGGCATCCTGTGCCCGCAGTTCGGCTTTTTCGATGCGCTTGGAGATGGTGACCTCTTCCTCCCGGGTGAGCAGGGGCACCTGCCCCATCTGCTTTAGATACATGCGGACTGGATCGTCCAGAATGTCGTTTTGCGAGGTGCGCACCTCTTTTTCCTCGGTTTCCTCCTGGCGGGCCTTGAAGGCCTCGACCTCGTTGTCGTCGAGGATCTCGACTTCGAGATTTTGCAGGATAGAGATGACGTTTTCGATCTCGTCCGGATTATTGACCGAATCGGGGAGCGCCTGATTAATGTCCTTGTAGGTCAGGAAGCTTTGCTCCTTGGACAAGCGGATCAGGTTGCGGATACGCTCGTTGAGCTTTTCCTGTGCTTTGGTCGAAAGTTTGCGTTTTTTGACAACTTTGGTGGTAGCGGCCTCCAACGTGGAGTCGTCGACGTCAACCGGCGAAGTGGCCTTCTTCCTGGCGGTTTTGGCTGGCTTTGCGGATGATTTCCGGGCGGCCTTCTTGGCCGCTGGTTTGGTCGATTTTTTCTTTGCAACGGCGACCTTCTTCTTGGCGGCGACCGCTTTTTTGGCGGCGACCTTTTTGGCAGGCTGGGTCACTTTTTTGTTAGCCACCTTCTTTTTTGCTGCGCCTTTTTTGGCTCCGGTTTTAAGCGGGGCCGCTTTTTTGGCGGCGACCTTGACGGCGACCGCTTTTTTGGCGGCTGTCTTTTTCTTCGCAGGCTTTTTCGCGGGTTTCTTTTTAGCGGCTGGCATAATTTGAATTGAGTGTGTCGTTGTTTTGAAAGGGCTGCTACTTAAAGTCTGAGTTCGAGTGGACAGGAGATGTTCCTTAATAATGTTTTGCGCTCGCGCATCAGGGTCAACTGGGCGTCGGGATCGGTTTGAATGATTTTTTGTTCCAGTTCTTTAATTTTGGCATCCAGATATTTGTGGCGCAGGCGTTCGATGCAGAATTCGATGTGTTTGGCAGGTTCCTCGACATCGAGATCGCGGGCGTGGATCTCGGCGAGCAGTTGTCGTTCTTCGACATTTTCGATGATGGTTTCGATTTGGCTAACGTCCTGAATCAGATCCTCGCGCAGCTCAGCCAGTAGGCGGGAGAGTAGGCGACCGGGCGTAAAGCCAGTATTAATCCATTCGTAATCAATAATTTCTGAAATTCTTTTAGCGTGTTCAGGGTGATGTAAAACGAGCCAAAGTAGCTCCCAAGTGGCCCGTGTCAAGAGTGGGTCTCGGCTGGTGTTTTCGTTTTTCGAGGGTAATTCGTCCGGGTTTTTGAATTCCGGGCGGGGTGGAGGCATCTTTTGAAAGTCGCGCAGGGCGGCTTGCGCGTCGACATTGAGCAAGCGGGCGGCGATTTGGATGTAGTCTTCGCGGGCGACTTCGGAGGGGACGTTGCGCAGTAGCTCGAAAACGGTGCGGAGGGCAGTCGTCTTCTCGTGAGTGGTGGGGGCGCGGTCGTTTGGCAGGCTCTCGGCAATGGCCAGCTCGATGCCGCTCTTGGCTTCGGCACGCAGGGGTTCGAGGGCGGCGGCCCCGTGCTCGCGCAGCAGGTCGTCGGGGTCGGCTTTATCGGGTAGGAGCAGGAAGCGGAATTCGAGGCCCGCCTTGAAAGCCAGCGGCAGGGCGCGCAGCGCCGCCTTGCGCCCGGCAGAGTCGCCGTCGAGGAGGCACTCGATACTGCTGGGGTCGTAGCGGCGCATGAGGTGGAGCTGGTCGTCGGTGATGGCTGTCCCCTGAGGGGCTACCGCGGTGTGCAGGCCGACTGACCAGCAGCGGATCGCATCGAGCTGGCCTTCGACGAGGAGGAAGCTACCGCCTTCTTTCAGGTGGGTGCGGGCATGATCCATCCCGAAGAGGATACGGCCTTTATGGAAGATGGGGGTCTCGGGTGAGTTGACATACTTGGCCTCGCGGGCGGGATCATCCTTCGGAGTCTGGGGGAGCTGGCGGGCAGTGAAGGCGACCACCCGAGCTTGCACATCACGGATCGGGACCATCAGGCGCCCGCGGAAGCGGGACTTGAAGTAGGCGTGGTTTTTTTCGCCATCGCGGGCAAAGAAGAGGCCGGACTGATGCATGGCTGCGGTGGAGATGTTCTTGGTCTGGCAATAAAGCGCCAGTGCTTCACGTGCCGCCGGGGCGTAGCCGATTTTGAACTCTTTGGCCGTCTCCATGGTAAACCCGCGGGCCTCCTGCCAGTAGTCCCGCACCGGGGTGGCTTCCTCGGATTCCATGAATTGCTGGTGAAACCAGCTCGTGGCCAGCTCATGCAGTTCGAAGAGTTGCTTGCGGAGGGAGACTTCCTCGTGGCTCGGGCCGCCTGCTTCATACTCCAGTGTGATATTAAATTTCTTTGCGAGAAACTCGATCGCCTCGTAAAATTCGAGGTTTTCCTGTTTCATGATAAAAGTGAAGCAGTCGCCCCCCTCGCCGGTGCTGAAGCACTTGTAGAAACCGCGATCCGGATGGACGTAGAACGAAGGGGTCTTTTCCTGGGTGAAGGGGCTCAGGCCCTTCCATGAGCGGCCCGCCCGTTTGAGTTGGACGTAGGGCGCAACGACATCGACCAAGTCGACTTGGTGCTTAATCGTTTCGATCGAGCTTTGTTTGACGCGTGGCACCTAATTGGTGAAAGTGAAAGTGAAAGTGAAAGTGAAAGTGAAAGTGAAAGTGAAAGTGAAAGTGAAGGGCGTAGTGTCCGAGCTTGCTCGGGCTTTGCTGCGTTGTTGGCCCGGCAGAATCCGAATAAGCTTGGGGGCAGAAGCCTGAGCAAGCTCAGACGCTACAAACCCAGAAAAACGCAGTGGCTAGAGCCGTGCCACCGCCGCCCGCGCTTCAGGCACCAGGGGGTGGTTGGGGGCGATGTCGATGAAGCGGAGATAGAGGTTGCGAGCGGTCGCGCTATCTTCGGCGATGCGTTCGAGGGCGCGGGCCAGGGAAAGGGTGATTTCCGGGCTGCTGGGGAAGCGATCATAAGCTGTCTCGAGGTCGGATAGAAAGGCCTCGGCGGTTTTTGAGCGCTGGGCGACGCGCAGGTAGTCTAGGGTGTAGGCCACTTCGCGGGGGGCCAGGCGCACGGATTCGAGGGCCGCGGTCTCGGCATTATCCAACTGCCCATCGATGAGGTAGGCACGGGAGAGGAGGTTCCAGACTTCGGCGCGGTTATTGGAAATACTGATGGCGGCCCAATACTTGCGGATGGCCGTCCTGAAGTCGCGATCGAGTTCGGCCATCTCGGCTTCAGCCAATAATTCCTCAATACTGCGTGGGGTGGCGCCGGGACGTACAGGTGTTGGTCGGGGGGCTCTAAAATCCTCAAAATCATGGAGTGCCGCCGGCAGGTCGGACGGTGCGGCCAAGGCGACCGGA
>REBV01000260.1 GCA_007692545.1 Puniceicoccaceae bacterium | reverse complement strand
GATTCCGGCAAAAATCTTACGACCGCAAAGCGGCCATTTTGATCGGTCTTAATTTGAGCGGTAACACCGAGGAAGGCGGCGAGGGTCAGCAGGAGGAGCCGGAGGACGGGTTTCATTGGGGGTAGATGCCGTGACGGAGCGGTTGGAGGGCGTTCATATATCGAACTCGAAAGAATGATGCATAGAGCAGATCGGACCGCCTAAGCTATAATAACTCAGCAAAACCTCGCTAAACTTTGACCACGGTTCAGGCGCATGATCCTTAAGTTCCGATGTTCCAAGATCGTAAACCAAGACATCGATTCTCTTGATCCCCTTGGTGGATTTCAATATCTCCACAAGGTCCCGTAAACGGCCATTCGCCAATTCATCTGGAATTCGATAAACAAAGTCTAAGTCAGATTCACCTTCTCGATTCACAGCTACTGCCCACAATCCCGTTGGAAGGAAGTCGATAGCACATGCACATGCCTCACTGCCCACCTCGTCCAAGTGACTGCTTGAAAATCCAATTGCCTGAAGGTTTTCAGCCTGATCGGAAAGAGCTTCACTCGCAAGGATACCTATGCAGAAAATGCAACTCATGGCCGGTAGACGCCTCCTTGAATGCGTGGGTCGGAGAGAACTGAAGAAAGGTATTCGCCAGGCTCAGGTGCTCGCGGCCTCGACGTGTTGATTTGGCTTGGATTGACTGGATTGGAGTGAACCGGATGAACATGCCCAGGGCCTAATGGACCGTGTGAATGGTCGAAATCAACCCGACGCACCTGCTGCCCGTTCTCAAAATCAGTCCGACTTCTGACATCCTCACGCTGCGAGGTATGCCCCCTGCGATTGGTTACGCCTTGAGTGGTTTCTATCTCAAAGCGAGCCGCATTCCTTGGTGGCGTTGTCCTTGCGGCAACTCCTTCGGCCAAAATCGACAAATAGGGCCGCGCGGCCCCGAATCTATCCGATTCCCCGTATTCGCGTAGCCCATCGTCATCCGCAGCCTTCCCGTCGAGGCTCCTGCGTTGCTGCAACAGTGCGCCGCTGGAATCATAGCTGCAAATTCCACCGTCAACGTTTTCCAGAATGACGGTTTCCGTCTGAAAACCTGCATCTACGACGGGAACTCCGTCCTGAACGGCTCCAGCCGCTTGAACTACGACACCAAAGGCTGGTGCGAGCAGAAAGAACAGGATGAAGCGGAGAATCGTAGTCGTAGGAATCATGGAATTAAGCATTCGGCCAGCGTTGAGCATCCCATTCGAGAATCTCCCCTACAACGTGACATGGAGAAACCATCAACTCTGAGAGTGATTCTGGATCATCGATAAAGTCACCCAATTCGAGGGCAAAAGTTTCACCTTCCAGCAGGGTATGGAGTCCATTAGATAAGACTTGATAGCTCGACCTTGGCCCATCGCAAAATCTTAAACTTGTTACCTTAGACAGACGGATCGTTACAAGGCTCCAACCCGTCGAACTCTCTTGATCTTGTGCTTCAAGCACCATCTCAAAAACCGGTGAAACTGAGGTAAAGTTTACCGACACGCTCTTGAGCACGGCGTCGTTGAATTTAGCGAAGCGATCATTCCACAATTTCAATCCTTCGTGATTTATTAACTTAATCATTGTCCAATTGGAGTATGTGGTTGCACACCAGGAGGCAAAGCATCCCAGCCAGCTGGAAGTTGATTGTTCGGGATATGTGGTTTCCCGGGTCCATGGCCAGAAGCAGGATTGCCTGGCTGAGGAAAAGTGTGACCATGCCCTGACGGGGCACCTGGACCGTGATTCTTGAAGTCAACGTGACCGATTACATTTCCCTTATCGTCGTATCTCGCGTTCTGAACCGCCCTACCCGTCTTTGGGTCAATGTGAGTATAGGTTGAATTTGGCGTCGCACCTTTAGTCCAAGGTTTTGCGGTGCCGCTAAATGTGGGTGTATTCCTTGCGGCCCCCAATCTGGGTACACCGGGGATCAAGGCGGCTCCCACTAAGACGCTTGGGCTATTAATAAAGTCTTTGCCGGCCAGTAGAATCCCAATTGGAGTCAACTCAGCTGCGAGTCCACCCATCAAATTTGCTCCAAAATCGTTGTTGATGTAAACAGTCTCGCCGGTCTTAAAGTAACCGTTGGCATCAAAGAAACTCATTTCCGATGGTGAAAACGGATTCGATAAGGCATCTCCGCCTGAGCTGGAGCCAACAATGGTCGTGGAGCCACCATCATACGTTCCTTGCGGGTCGATGCGGCTGATGGGGTTGCCGCTGGCGTAGCTATACCAGTTTACGCGACCGGCGAAGCCAATTGGGTCGGCGTTTATAAAACGCTTGAGATACGGGTTGTAGTAGCGCGCCCGCATATGAAGCAGCCCGTTGGGGTCGGTCATGACACCGAACATGCCGTTGTAGAGAAACGGGGTGTCGGTACTACCTTCGCGATGAACTATCGTTCCGTAGGGGGTGTATTCGACTTTGTCAGTGATGGTGTGGCCGTCGGCGGCGGTCAGCATCCGGGTGCTGCCCCGGTAATCGTAATGGTAGGTCAGTGTGTTTTCGCTTTCATCGACTTGGTAGAGTAGGCCCATACCGTAAACATAGTAGGTCTTGCTTTCGTCGGGATTTGTGCGGATGAGGACTTTCGACAGCCCGGTATTGGGATCTACGGTGTATTCGGTAGTGCCGCCTGTGTCAGTCTGAGCGATACGGGTGTTCTCGGGATCGTATTGGTAGCTAACACCACCTGCCGCGGTGAGACGGTTGCGGGGATCGTAGGCGTGGGCTGCGAGGCTTACGGCATCGAGCGGGCCGCTGGTCATGTTACCGTCGGCATCGTGAACGACGGTCAGGCCGTTGAATGTGGCGATGCGGTTATCCGCGTCGTAGGTGAGCGTGTGCGTGGGGATGGAGTATGGCTGGGGTATGGGGGCGATAAACTCGCGGGTGATCCGTCCGGCATTATCATAGGCGAAGTCCTGAAGATTTAGCAGGCGTCCGTCGGCTTTGCGCTCTTCGATGCGCGTAATTTCTCCAGCGGCATTGTAGGCGATGCTGCGGCTGGTGCCGTTGGGGCGGTTGATTCCAGTGAGTTGACCTTTCAAATCGTAACTATAAGTCGTCACACGGCTGTTCCAATCGGTCACGGAAATAAGTTGGTTACGGGCATCATAGGCGTAATTTACGGCCTTGCCGCCGGGATAAGTCAGCTGGGTCAGGTTCCCGTTGAAATCGTACTGATAGCCGATGCTGTCGCCGTGAGCATCAATGAAATTGATCACGCGGTCCCGGTGGTCGTAGGCGCGGGTGAGCGTGGTCGAGCCTTCAGTTACGGTGGTCAGGTTTCCATTTGAATCATACACGAAATTGATCGTGCCAACGGGGTCGGTTTGTTGGTCGATGCGCCCCATGGAATCGTATATGAAGCTGGTCAGCTGGCTGGATGGTTCAGTTACGCTGGCGAGGAGGCCACGGTCGTTCCAAGTCTTCGTAGTGGTATGCCCGAGGGGCGTTTGCAGGGTCAGTTGACGGTCGTTGGCATCATGTGTGAAGGTATAATCCTGGGAACGGCGATTTTTCAGGAGAGTCCGGTTGCCATTGGCATCAAAGGTTTCGGTGATGTCGTGATTGAGCGGGTTGGTGGTAACAGTGCGCTCGCCCCGCGCGTTGTAGGTATATTCGGTGGTCTCGGTCTCGGCGTTACTGCGGGAGAGGAGCTGTCCGTTAAGGTCGAAGGCTTGCGTGCTGGTCCGACTGAGGGGGTCGGTGGTACCGGTGACGCGACCGGCAGCATCGCGGATGAAAGTAATAGTTTGCTCGAGCGGGTCTTCGGTTTCGACAAGCCAGTCGCGGGAGTCGTAACTGTTTTGGATGACAGCGCTTCCCGCCGCTGTGGCCGGGAGGGTTGTGGTGAGCCGTTTTGTCGTCGAGCTGTAGGTGTGCGTCGTTGTGTTTCCTTCGTTGTCCGTTACCGAAGTGAGGTTGCCACAGGAGTCGATCACGCGCGTAACTGTCGAAGTATCCGGGTAAGTGCTGATGAGACGGTTACGGCGATTGTCATAGCTGTGCGCGATAGTATGTCCACGCCGATTGGTGTGGCTGGTCAGGTCGCCCCGTGTATTATAAACGAAGGTCTCAAAGCTTGCATCGGCATAGTCGATCCGGCTGACGTTTCCAAAGGAATCGTAAGTATAGGTCGTGGTGTTGGAATCTGCGTCGGTGGTGGTGGCGAGATCGCCATTGGCCGTGTAGGTGTTGGTGAGGACGAGCTTGCCTGTTCGGTCAGTCACGGTGAGCACCTGATGCTGTGCGTTGTAGGTGTAGGTGCTGTCGTTGCCTTTAAAGTCGCCTTCGGTCTGGAGACGATTTTGAGCATCGTACACATTTACCGTGGTATTGGACAGGGGATCTGTAACGCTGATCAGATTGTGATTCACATCAAAATCGAATAGAGTAGTCTCCCCTTTCGGTGTCGCGCGAGCGACGATGTGATCCTGACCGTCATAGATGCGGGTCTCTTTTTCACCAAGAGCGTTTTCGACGCCAATGGAGCGCCCGCGCCCGTCATAGTGGTAGCGGGTCTGCCCGCCCTGGGGATCTTCCTCTGCGTTGACGTAGCCGGTATAGTAAAAACGCCATGTCTTTGCCGGGTCGCCTTCGCTAAGCTGGGTTTCAGCGCGGGAGCGGGCATCGTAGGTGTTAGCCACGATGACTTGGCTCTTCGGGTCGATCAGCTCGGTGATCCGGTGGTCGGCATCGTAAATGAAGGTCCAGTCGTGCCCATCCGCGTCTTCGACGGAACTCAGGTTGTCACCGGTATAGTTATACGCCACGGAACGGCTGGTGCTGTCGCTGACAGAGGAAATTTTATCTCCGCTCCAATTGAGCGTAAGCGTGCGCCCATAAGCATCTTGGACTTGAGTGAGTTTATTACCGGTATAGGTAAAATTCTGGGCGAGATCGTACTGGTCTCGAATCTGAGCGATCCGCTGATTCGCCCCGAAAGTGTAGGTCTTACCATGGCGTTCACTGAGAATGTAGTGCCCGCTGCCGTCTTTCGAGAGTTCCATAGTAATTCCGGCTGGTGGCATATAACTGCCGTCGGGCATAAGGACGAACTCGATGGTTTGCGTGCCCATGGTGATGGCCACCCCCTGATAGCTGAGCTGATCGACGGCCCATTTGGCGACCAAGCTGGAAGTCAGCCACTCCTTGGCATTGGTATTACCCAGGTAGAGGTCTTTCACTGCTGTGGCTGCGGCAAGGTAGGCAGCCGCCTGATAGGGGGTGGTTTGGCCAAGGCCAGCGCGGGCTGCACTGCGTTCTGTCACACGGATGTCCAAATTATGCGTCCAGCCGTAGCCAAGGCCCTGGGAATCGTCATGACGCAGGTTGGAGTTGTAACTACGGGCGAAGGCAAGCCCCCTTGGTGCGGCTTGGCCGAGTTGCAAATCTGTCTTATCGTAAACGAACGCACCTGTGGCCATATCGACCGGATCAGCACCGTAGTAGGCGGGTGTCGTGAGGGGGTCCTGTACGTAGTAAACATCCGTCGAAGCAGTGGCGAGAAAACTGGACTCGCTGGAAAAGTTTTGGTTAAGAAACTCAAACTCGAAGTCGCCCACGATGCTATTGAAACCACCGTTTAGTTCGTTGATCTTCATCACATTACCAACATCGCTCATGATGGCGTAGCCGTAACCGGACCATGCGTTTAGGGTAATAGAGGCATCGTCCGGGATCAGGACGATGGCATTGTTGTTGTCGGTTGCGTCGTCAATTTCATTGATAACTGAAGCTGGATAGCCTGCATTTTGCAGGTTATTCTCCATCGTGCTGTTCCAATTTCCACTATGAATGCGGAATATCGGAATATTTTGATCGTTTGCCAGTTGGAGCACTTTAATCGTCGAGACCGCTTCGGTCGCTGGGCCTTGCGACTGTTCAAGGATGCCGTGCTCCAGAGCACTACTGAGCAGTGCAGTGATGTGGTTTGAATTCAGGCGGTCGGAGGAACGGCTCTTAAAGGATTCCGGTGCGCCATATTGTAGAAACATGTCCACATAGTAAGCGTCCTCTTGGGCGACTCTGCCGAAACGGTGGAAAGCAAGTGGAATAACACCTAGTTGGCCGTCAACGAAGCGGTCGCTGAGTGCAGTCTCCTCCATAAAGGAGGCTCCGGTGATATTAAGCAGCTCTGTGCGGACCTTCCAGTCGGACAGGGGAACACCGTCCCGTAAATAGCGTTGTAAGATTTCCTGCCGCTTGCGTACGAGCCTGGGTCCGGCCCGAAAAGAGTAAGGGAATGCGTAGGCATTGGTGTCGTCTTCAACATAACGGGCCACCACCGGATTTTCGCTCCCGCTTAAACCTTCCTCAATAAAGTTACCATTGCTCTGGAAGTAACCATGTGGATGTCTGACACTCATTGAAATATCTACCGTAGATCCGGGCAATGTGACCGAAGCGAGCGCAGACTCATCCAGGTAGAAATTTGTCGTGTTGCCATCGAACCAGAGCGATAGCTTTTGACCCTGCAGCGAATTCAGGTGGATATCGCCATCATCGGCGCTATCATAAGCGACTGTTGTAAACTCGCCCGTGGAATAGTTGTAGAGCCCTATCTTTACATTCAGTTTGGGCATCCATTGGGAGGGGATGCCGTTGGTCCAGGTGGTCGTGGTCAGCCAGTCCTTGCCAGTTAGATAATCAAAGCCCTCCGAGAGCGCAAAATCGCCGAGAGCGGCTACATTTTCTTCAATTACTTTGGAAGCACCGACAATTTCGGAAAAAGAGTCGTTCGGACGGTTCGCCCGCAGCCAGTTTACGAGATTAACGGTGTAGTCGCTCAATTCATGCCCCATAACAACCACATCCAGATTCGTGGCGCTATCGGCACTAGTCGAGCCACTGGCGGCTGCCAGCAGGCTGGAACGGTCGTATTGCATCGCTGCGACCAAATCGACTGCCGCGCCCACGGCCTCTTTGAGCTTGAAAGAAGGGTCGAGTTCATAAGTCACGCCGTCAACCTCCACCTCAACCCAAACATGAGGAATATCCCACAGAACTCCAAAGCCAAAGGCAGTATCAATAATCGGATAGCCCCTGCCAACAGAAAAATCCAGCCGGTTAAGCATAAAACGCCAATCGTAAACATCTCCCGCATCCTGAGGATCGAATCCGGGAAGAATTCCGAACTCGGCAACTAGCTCTGCGTCCGTGTAGTCCTCAAAAGGTAGCGCAGGGCCGCCATAAACCGCCAGTCCATACCATTCCTCCATGTCCCAATCAAAGACACGACGCACGCCGTAACGATACTCTGCGGTAAAACCGGATTCGCGCAGGAGCGCGATCATCAGTGAGGAAATATCAAAACTATTTCCGCTCCCTTCGAGCAGCGTCAGCGTCGCACCTTTGAGAGAGCCCCAGTAATGCTCGTATTCGATCTTGTTCAGGCAATATTCAAATATTTGCCTGGCATCGTGCTGAAGACCACGGGCCAATGTCTCGATCTCGGCGCCGATCGCTTCTGGTGCATAGCCGATCCCATTTGTCGCAGGAGCCGCCATTAGCCCAAAAGCGAACGTCTCACTGGGCTCTGGTGGATTCAGAAATACGCGCTCTACGTAGTTCTTAAGTAAGTCCTTTTTATCGGTGATCGCCCAAGGCGGAGTGTCGGCAAATGCGGAAACCTGCACGCATACTGCTGCAAAGACAGTGAGGTAAAGGCGGAAACGGATAAAGGA
>REBV01000271.1 GCA_007692545.1 Puniceicoccaceae bacterium | reverse complement strand
CCGGCTGTGACTATGTCCGGGATGCTGGCTTTTTTGGGTAGGACCAGGGTGAGTGCGCCGGGCCAGAATCGGTCGGCCAGTTCGCGGGCATAATCGCTCAGCACGACATGCCCGGCCGCTTGCTCCAGCGAATGGAAGTGGACAATCAGGGGGTCGATAAAGGGGCGGCCTTTGACCTCAAAGATCTTGCGCACGGCCGGCTCGGCCAGTGCGTTTCCGGCCAGTCCGTAGACGGTTTCAGTCGGCAGGCCGATCACCTCGCCGGATCGAAGCCATTCAGCGCAGCGATGTAGGTTCTCCGGTGTGGGTGTGAGTAGCTCGCAGTGGGTTGGCATGGGTTTCAGGGAGTGTGCGGGTGCGACTAAAAAAAATCCTTCTCCAGGCAAAGGAGAAGGATCGGAAGGTCCTACGATTGAGACGTGCCGACTCCTACTGCATCGTCAGCATGTTGCGAGCCTGCTTGATGCGGTTCGTGATACGGCGCTGATGCTTTGCGGAAAGGCCTGTGTCTTTACGAGGAAGGATCTTACCAGTTTCTGTGACGAAACGGGAAAGCTGCTCCACGTCGTTGAACGTGTAGTCCATCGGGTTGAGGGAGCGTTTGGGTGTCTTGTTCTCTGTGCTCATGAAGCGGCGGAATGTAGGGGTAACGGGGTGCTGTGCAAGTATTATTTTTGGCTTTATTGAATATTTAGGCCGTGTTCATCCAGCATCTGCTGGGCGACTGGATCCGCTGGGCAGGCGTAGTTCTTCGTGCAGGGTGAGTTGGCCGCCTGGATCGCAGTCGGCCCGCAGGCCGACGAATCCTGCACGAAATCGATCATAGTACGGCCAGAGTAAGGTCTTATCGGTCTTCGGGATCGCCAGTGTATCAATTTCGGTGCGGGAGAAGAACTTGAAGTGCCCCTCGTCAATGGTCTCGGGCAGTTGACCGACAGGTTTGTGGCAGTCAAAGAGGAACATCAGCCAGTGTCCCGCAGCTTCGTAACTTTTTTCTGATATATAGGCGAAGCAGTGCAAATCTGAATCTTGTAGAGTCAGGCCGATTTCTTCTGCGGTCTCACGGCGGGCACATTCGTAAGGGGATTCACCGGTCGCCATGTCCAGCTTCCCTCCGATCGGACTCCAGCAGCCTTGGTTGGGCGCTTTCCTGCGTTGAATCAGCAAGTGCTCTCCGTCGCGGTTTTTGACGAAAATCAGGGTGCTTATCTTGAAGGGTAGTTTCGTGGTCATGGGGCATTTAGTTTCACCGAAGGCGGTTTTCTGCAAACGAAATACTTCAGTCAATTAGATACAGTGCTAATAAAGTTTCAGAAATTCAGCTTTTAAAAGAAAAAGGGTTGCCATAGCAGCGGGTTTATCTACCAATCTCGCTTTCAATCGCTATCCAGCAATCCATTTGTCGACCCCATCACTTAAAAATGAACAAAATCTCCTTATCTGTTCTGCTCATCCTATTTGCTTCTTTGACCCAGTCTGCTTTTGCAGATTTGATCAAGATTGACCGGGTTAATTTTAACAGTTTGCGGAATGACTGGATACAAATGGAGATCCAGCTCTCCAGTCAGGATAATTCTACAGCGGGTGCCCGGCATAGAAACTTTGTCGAGAACATTAAGGTGAAGGTGTATCTTGCTTATGAGCGGGATGCCGCCGCGCGTTTATTCGATTATTACATCAGCGAGGTCGAGATAATCGCTATGGAGCGGCGTAACAGTAATAATGTCTATTTTTATCTCCCCGGTGTGATTGCTAATCGGGACCGTTTAAGAAAAGATCCGGACTTCTTTTACGTGGAAATATCAGTCGATGGTGAAGTGCAAGCCGTCCAAAATAATGGGAAAAGCCGCAATATAGCCAATGCCGATATCCTCAACTCCTTTACTTCGAGAGCTGATGCCGAGATCGGTGCTAATCAGCATATCCTGATGCCGATTTATCTGGTGGGGCCGGGCATTGATGTCGGTCGGGTGAGTGATCTGCCCGCATTCCTTCGTCGGGACACCCAAAACTAGACTCAGCTGGCCTTTCGCAGCTTTTATCGTGTTCACCTCTTGACTCTACGAGTTCGCCATTGATACAAAAATATTGCCATTAAGAATTCGCACTCAGCAACCCCCATCCAGCAACATCAACTTTTTGAATGAGCAGTTCCAAGCAACTAATAATTAATTGTGGCGCGAGCCGAATTACCGCAGCTGTAGTTACTTCTACCGGAGGGCAGCTACAGATCGAAAAATTGGTCACGGAGAGTCTCAAATACGACTTTTCCAACGATGACGATTGGATGCGCGCGGTTGGAGACGCCTTACATGTGCTTCACCGTGAGCATAAACTTTCGGGCAAAGCAGCCTTCGTTATTCCGGGTAACCAGGTTCTGACTAAGACGATTCGGATTCCTCATGTGGAGGCATCGAAACGGGCCCAGATTATTGCCTTTGAAGCACAACAGAATATCCCGTATCCGCTGCATGAGGTTACCTGGGACAGTCAGGTGATCGGTGATGATGGGGTTGAGACGGAAGTACTCTTCATCGCTTGTAAGTCTGTTACGATTGAAGAGTTTTGCGCAGGAGTCACCCGGGCAGGCTTTATTGTCAGCTCGATCAATGCGGCGACTGTGCTCGATTACAATGCGATTCAATTTGCCTATCCGGAGTCGGATGACGATGTCCTGCTTATCAACATCGGTGCCCGCACGACCAATTTACTGTTTAAAAACTCCGATGGCTTCTTTGTACGGAATATTCAGTTGGGCGGCAACACGCTGACTCAAAGCATCGCAGACAGCCTGGGCAAGTCCTTCGCACAAGCAGAGGAAATTAAGCATAAGTTTTTCTCCGGGCAGCTTGAACATTCAGACGACGATTCTGGAGCCAAACTCCTCGCTTCCAGCGCGGATTCATTCGTGCGCCGCATGAGCCAGGAAATCACCCGCTCGATTGTCAATTACCGCCGTCAAAAGAATGGTGCGGCACCTAAGCGTATTCTGCTGAGCGGCCGTGGTTCCTTACTCAAGGGGCTTTCCGAGCAATTGGCGACTTCCCAAAAGGTGGAGGTAGCATTCTTTGATCCACTGCAGAACGTAACACTGGATGGTGAGGTCGGCCTCGGTTCCGATTCTCTCCGCCTCGAGATCAGCGAGATTATTGGTGAGGCCTCGCGGGATATGGTGGCTGACGGTGCCGGAGTTAATTTACTACCGGGTGAGGTCCAGAAGGAAATGGAGTTTGCCAGCAAAAAGCCATTTCTAATGGTGGCAGCAGTCCTTCTGGCATTGGCGCCATGGCCAGCTTACCTGGGCTACAAGCAACAAAGTGCTGCCTATGATGCTGCGGCCCGTGCCACGCAAGCCGAAGTCGCTCCGTTGCAGTCACGACTGTCTACAATTTCTGAAAATGCAGAGCAGGCGCAGCAAATCAGCCAATCGATCGAGCGGGTTGAAGGCTTGGTCAATTCAAAGACGAACTGGATACAGTTTTTTGCTGAATTACAGCAAAGTTTGACCATTGCCGAAGATGTCTGGCTCGATACGCTTCGCGTCATTCGCGAGCAAGCTGCTGGCGCAGAGCCTACCTACGAGGTCGTTGTGAGCGGACAGATGCTTGTTCGCGAAACAGCCGAAGGAAGCGGGGGCGTCGACCAGGAAATACTGTCCCGGCGTATACGAAGTCTCCAGTCGAGCTTTGAGAATTCAGCATTTATCGTTTCGTCAGGGCAGCCCAACATCAATTGGGCCACTCTGCGCGGTGGGCTTAGCGTCTTGCCATTTACAATTAATTTGGTGGTGGACACCTCTAAACCTCTCTAGTCACCATGGGTTTCTTAAAGAAAAATCTTGTTTTTACTGTAGTATTGTTTGTGTCGCTGCTGGCCTTCGCGGTTGGCGCTTATCTGGCCATTGCTGAGTCTGGAAAGATCGGGCAGGCCACACAAAAAATCAACAGTGCGCAATCGCAGCTCAACAATTTACTGAACTCGGACCCGGCTCCGACTGAGTCCAATATTGAGTCGTCGCAGCAGAATGTGGCCGAGTTGACTGCTCAGCTTGAATCTATTCGAAGTAATTTGCAGCGGGGCGCACGGCTCACTGCCTCGTCTGACGGTATTCAAGTCATGGCTGCGATTCAGCAGTTCATTTCGGAGTACCAGCGCAAGTCGGCAGATAATACAAACGAGAACGGTGAGCCAGCACCAGTCAGCCTACCAACAAACTTTGCTTTTGGTTTTGAGCAGTATATTACTGAGGCAACGCCACTTTCTGACTCACAGGCGAATCCGGTTTTGGATAAACAACGTCAAATCATTAGCTATTTGCTGAATCAATTACTGGCTGCCAATCCGCAAAGCATCGTATCGGTTCACCGTGAGGTACGTGAGCGCCCGGCGGCCACAGGACGTGGCGCTGGTAGTGGGCGTGAAGGAAGTGGGGGTGGATTCAGTATCAGTCCCGCTATATCGGCCAGCGTGCCTGGTGCCATAGACACCCTTGGTTTTAGTCTGACGTTTACTGGCTACACGGACACGCTTCGCGAGTTCCTGAATAGATTGGCCAAGTTTGAACTGCCTATTGTTGTTCGCAGTATCGAGGTCTCCCGGCCTGCGGCACCAACCGCCGAGCGGTCGACGCGAGCAGCTGCTGGCCGTAATCTCGATAGCATTTTTGGCCTTTTCGAGGGCAATGCTGGCGCCACGGAGGAAGCTCCCAGAGAAGCTCAAAAACCTGTCATTGCGGAGAACCTCTCCAGTTTTACCGTGGTCCTTGAATTTATCGAGGTCGTACTGCCGGATGAATCAACAGAGCGTGAGGCTAACCAATAATTTTTCGAATGAATAAGATTTACGATAAACTGTCGCTCATCATCGCATGCCTCGTTCTTGCGGGTGGAGTCTTTCTATACCTGCAGACAACGGGCAAAGAAGCATCAGTCGGGGCACCCGGCGAGCTTCGTCCAGCGGATAATCCTTATCAAGCGCGGGCGGTCCCCGAGTCTGTCGACACCAGTGCCAATTGGCCGGAAGTGAGTGAGCAATCCACCGGCTGGCGTTATGATGTGTTCACACCGCCCAAAATATTTATTGATGCCGAAGGTCGTTTCAGTGCTGAGGGCTGGACACCACCGCCACCCCCCGTGCCTTTCGGTGTTTATCTGGCTGACATCCAGCGCAAGCCGTATCGTATTCAATTGGAGGGCTATATTGAAGAGGATACTTCCGATGCTTCCAAATCGCTGCTGTTGTTTTTCGATGAAGAGCGTGATCGCCAGCTTCGTGTTCGACCGGGGAATACGGCGGCTGATTCCGAGTTCGAATTGCGGGAGTTCACTATCCAGCGTGTTCGCAATGAGGAAGGTGGCATCGAAAGAGTCGCCAAGGCAGTCATTTATGATCTGCGGAAAAATGAAACGGTCACGCTTCGTCACGGTCAGCGGCGATACGACTCTGGGGTGACTGTTCTGATTCGTTCAAATGAGCATCCTGACTTTGAGCTTAGCTTGTCTGAGGCACCTGCTGAATTTGAGACGCCCGGCGGATCTTACACTCTGCAAGAAATTAATCTTGAAGATTCCTCGATAACCGTAGAGAAACACTCCACCGAAGAAACAGAACCCGAAACCAAAACGCTTCAAACACGCGCCCGCAGCAGTACCGGAAGCACTAGCCCCGCTAGTTCAACGGATCAGCCGGCCGCGCCGGAGTCAGATTCATCTTTTAATGACCTTGATTCCTTCTTTTAAAGCGTGCAAAATTTAACAAACAACAATTGTCACCTATAAATATGAAAAAATACCTCGCAACCCGTATGCGTTTTTCTGCACTTTTGATTGCAGGAGCGATTGGAACATTTGCCTTCGCCATGCCACAACTGGCCGAAGCGCAAAACGCACCTGAAAAGATCCGTCTCATGGCAGACGCCCTGCGCGCGCGCGATTCGGGCAATCTGAACCTGGCGCAGCAAAAGGCGGAGGAGCTGATTAAGATTTCTCCAGACGATGAAAATGTACAGCGCCTTTTGGCCTCGATCAACCGCGAGTTGGATCGAACCGGTGGCAACGCCGGGGCAGAGTCAGCAGCTGTATATGGACAGGCACCAGACATCTCGCTGGATGCGGCGATGCAGGCACAGGCTGGTTCCACTGGAGCCGATTCAGTCGTCGCACAGGCAACTGCTTCGCAGGATATGCAGATCGCTGCAGCCAAGGATGCAATTAAAGAAGCCAACCAACTGGCTAAGCTAGGTGCTTACGATCAGGCAAACTCGCTGCTGAGCGCCGCCAGTTCCAGTCTCTCTTTGAATATGGCGACTGCCAGTACACTCGATGCGTTGGAGACAGCCAAGGCAGACATCATTCTAACTCAGGCCAGAGCCGCTGCTGCCGCCGGTGATCCAAAGGCCGCCGAGGCTCTGGTGGAAGCCTATTATGCTGCTGGTGGTGACTCCGGTGCAGCTCGTAGACTAGCGCGTGATTTGGACGCCCAGATCTCTGACCCCTACGCGCTCGATATCAAACAAATCAGCCCGGATTACGTGACCCAATCAAAGATCATCCGCGACCTAATGACTCGGGGGCGTGCTCAGTTCCTCAATGGCGACTACGATGGCGCATCGGCTACCTTTAAAGAGGTCGAGGCCCGCGATGCCAATAATGCTGAGGTTAAGCTGTTCCAAACCCGCATTGCTGAAATTCTGGGTGACATCCATGTGCAGAACCACCGCAAAACCCGCCAGCAAATGCTGACGGAGGTCGATCAAAACTGGGAGCGACCCAAAGTGTTTGATATTACTACGGACCGAATTAGAGATGAAGATTTGGGTGGACGCATCCAGGATAAGCTCAATCAAATCGTGATTCCCCAGGTAAACTTTTCCGGCATGGAGTTGACGCGGGTAATTGAAACGCTCTCGGAGCTATCGGTCGAATACGATCCGGACCGCTCTGGCGGCGTGAATATCATCCCGCTCTTCAATTCGAATGACACCAATCCGCGGGTAAATATCAGTCTGCGCAATCTGAACCTGGATCGAATCCTCCAATTCGTCACCCAACAGGTAAACTTCGCCTACGATGTGGGCGCTGATGCCGTGACCATCGCACCCAGCGATGCGCCAGGCGGCTTGTCAACCACCGTCACCGAGTTCTTCCCGGTTTCGCGTGCAACGATTATTCGCTTGACTGGTTTCCGTGATGGCCCCGGCAGCTCTTCCGGTCCAGTCGATCCCTTTGCCGCACCCACGGGTGGTGGCTCATCCGGCCCTTCAGTCAGTGAAGAAGTCGAAGCCCTGCAAAATTTCTTCCAGCGCGCCGGGGTTAACTTCGAGCAGGCTGGTGCCAGCCTCGCCTTCGACGGTGAGCAGTTGATCGTGACTCAGACCCGCCGCAACCTGGAGCGTATGCGCACCATCCTGCGTAACTACAACGAAGTGAAGCAGGTTGAAATCGAGACCAAGTTCCTGGAGGTTGCGCAAAACGATCTGGAGGAAGTGGGCTTTGACTGGTTTGTTGGTGGTGATAAGCAGTTTATTCTGGACAGCGGTGGTGCCCCCGTTCTGGACCGATTTGGCAATCCTACTGCTGCTTACAACCGTGTGTTTTCACCAGCGAATCGGACGGTCGCCGGTGCCTTCGGAGGGCAGGCTGCAACCAGTGGCATCGAAATCAACAGTCCACAAATTGGCAACGTGATTCGGCCATTCACGGCACCTGAGATTGCCAGTACCATTGATACTGCGGTCAATGCTGGGAATGTCTTCGCGTCTTCGGGATGGTCTGTCAATGGCTATGA
>REBV01000150.1 GCA_007692545.1 Puniceicoccaceae bacterium | reverse complement strand
CTTAGTCCTTTTGTGTTGGGCATTTTCTCGCGAATCTTGATGCGGGATACGGGATACGGGATGCGGGACGAAGTTCGGCGTAGCTCGAAGAGCGAAGACGGATACGTAGCCGGGTTGGCTCTGCCGCCCGGTCAGCGTTGTTGCCCGCCTACTTTGAGCAGAGCTTGGGCTACAGTCCCAATTCCAGTTGCTCCAGGCTGCTATCAGTATCGGCGAAACGGACGCCGATCCCCAGCAGGCGCACGGGTTCGCCACTGCGGCCCCAGGCTTCTTTTAGCAGGGCGTGGTATTTTTTGATGTCAGCTTGGTGGCCGGGCATTTCGGCGGTGGTCCGGCGGAAGTCGCTGAATTTCAGTTTGACCAGCAATTTCGCGATGCTGCGGTCCGGTGCACTCTGGCGTAGATCTTCCAGCAGTTCTCGGTGCTGCAGTACGAGCATCTCGCGGCAATCGTCGATGCTCTCCAGGTTGTGGCTAAAGGTGCGCTCATTGCTCAGGCTTTTGCGTGGACGGTGGGCTTGCACGGGCCGCTCGTCGATTCCACGACACAGCTGGTAGAGTTCCAGCCCGAAACTGCCAAATTCCTGAGCCAGCCAGGTTTTGTCTTTGGTCTGCAAGTCCGCACAGATCTCTATCTGATGCTCAGCCAGGCGGGCGGCGCTCTTGGGGCCGATGCCCCAGATTTTACGGACTGGCAGATCGCGCATAAAGGCATCGACTTTGGACGGGGCGACCAAGCACTGCCCGTTGGGCTTGTTCCAGTCGCTGGCGATCTTAGCGATCAATTTGTTGGGGCCGATCCCGGCGGAGGCGGTGAGTCCCGTCTCGGTCTCAATGGCTTGCCGTATTTCAGCTGCGATCTCGGCGCCGGGTCGCTTCAGGTGGCTGACATCGAGGTAAGCCTCGTCGAGTGAGAGAGGCTCAATCAGGTCAGTGTAGCGCGCGAAGATGCCGCGTACTTGGCGTGAGGCTTCCCGATATAGTTCGAATCGGACGGGTAGAATGACGAGCTGTGGGCAGAGTTGTTTCGCTTGAAAAACGGGCATGGCCGAGCGCACGCCGTATTCGCGCGCAGGATAGTTGCAAGTCGTCAAGACGCCGCGCCCCGAGGCTCCACCGACTGCGATTGGCCGACCGGCCAGCTCTGGATGTTCGCGCATTTCGACAGCTGCGTAAAAGCAGTCCATGTCGATGTGGATGATGCGGCGACTGGTTTTCATGCCAATACCAACGGTGTAAAAATTGGATTCAAAGAAAAGTATCGATTTTTAAGGAAAACTGGCCAGAACACAACACCTCTTGATGCGTCGGCAAAGCTGATCAGGAATCGGTAGTCAGAAGTTTTTAAAAGTATAATGGAAGCCATTAAAAATCAATTTCCCAACGTGGATGCGGATGCTTGGGCAAGGCTCGAAGACTGGGCGCTGCGTCTGCGTGAATGGAATCAGAAGATCAACCTTATCTCACGCAAGGACATCGATCACCTGGAGGGGCGCCACCTCGCGCACTGTTTGGCGATCACCAACCACCTGAAGCTGATGAACGGTGCCCGCATTTTGGACGTCGGCACGGGGGGGGGCTTTCCGGGGATTATCATGGCGATCTGCTACCCGCAGGCACATTTCACGCTGATCGATTCGATTGGTAAGAAGATCACGGTAGTGCAGGACTTGATCGATCAACTCGGACTGAAAAATGCCGAGGCCCGCCAGTGCCGGGCCGAGCAGGTGAATAAGCAATTCGACTTTATTACGGGTCGCGCGGTAAAAAATCTACCTGAGTATTTTAGCTGGATCAAAGGAAACCTGCGGCGGGGGGCGCGTAATTCGCTGCCGAATGGCGTGCTATACTGGAAGGGCGGGGAGCTGGAAGATGAGTTACAGGCACTGGGGATTCGTCCGCGTAAGACAATCTCGCTGGAGGCGAGCTTTAGTGATCCCTACTTTGAGCAAAAATATATTTTGCATTTTGATGCCCGCGATGTGCCGCGCGCCCGTAAGCCGGTTTAGCGTCTAATAATCGATCAAATAGATCGAGCCCTGCGAGACTTGGTCGGCGTGTTCCACCGGCACCCATCTCAATTCGAAGCTCGGGCCCCAGGAGTCACTGACGGCGATTTCACCTGTTGTCGCATTGTAGCCGATTATCATACAGGCATGCGCACTCATCATGTCTTTGCGCAGACTGATCTGGCGTGTTTCCTGCCGGGTGCGATCAGCCCAGGCGTTCCAGTCGCTATTGTTGCGGCGATCGATGGTGCGCTGGTTGACGAATTCATTGTAGTCTCTGGAGGAGAACATGGTCCAGATCAGTGGCAGGCCATTGTCAATGTGCCGGCTTATGGTGCGCATTCTGATGTCGGTCCTCAGGCGTCGCAGGGAGCGATTTTGTGAAGATGCGTAACCCTCGATCGCCGAAATGATGTCCTCCAGCGAGGTGCCCCCGCCAATTTGAGTCTGACCAGCCATGGCTAGAACATACATATCCGCCGGGATATTCATATAGCGTAAATAGCGCTCGAAAGTGGCTGGGACACAATACCCTTTGGGGCCTTGGTTGACCATCGGGATGTTGCGAATCAGCACGTCGCCGTTTTCCTTTGTTTCAATATTAGCCTGGTTGCGGTTGCGGAGCGCTGCATCCGAGAGTCTTTCGCCGCGGCCGCCATCGTCGGCCACATCGATAGGGAGGATTCGAAGGGTGACGTATTCACTTCTTTGTGTGGCGAGTAAAATGGCGTGCGATTCCCAATCCCACCGCTGCACCGACTGGCGAATCCCGCGTCCACGGCCAAATTGCTGTCGGGTCGGTTCGCCGAGTTGCTCGGAGAGCAGGCGGGCAATGCGTTCGCCATCCGCATCAATGGCAGCTTCCATGGCCCGGATCTCGTCTCTGGTGGGTGAAGCACTGAAGGGAAAATCTCCTTTATTCGCAAAAACCAGGCTGAGGGCATCCGGTTTGCCGGAGGCGGCAAAGAGTACCGCCGAGTAGGGGCGGCTTTGTAGAATCTCGTCGCTTGACCTGGGATAGACCCGGTAGCTGGATTGGCTTTCGGTCATCGATTCCAGAGGCCAACCCAGCCGCTCGGCGACGGCTGCGGCATCGTCGTCCCAAAGGCTTCGGTCGGCAAAGAGCGGGATGCCGAGCAGTGTGTTCAACTCATTGAATGCTTCCTGTGCTTGTTCGGCTTTTTCTGCCTGTGCTTGTTCGACCCGCGCTTGCAGCATGGCGTCGCTGGCGTCGGAGAGTTGGGAACGATCCAGCCAGATGACCTGACCATCGCTTAGTTTTATCTGTGTTCTCGTGGACTCAATCTGGAGGATATCAACCTCGATAACAGTCCCCGCACGGTTGGAAATCTCCACCGACGCATTGCCTGCGAGAGTCGCTGCAAGGAGGCCGAAAAGGCAGAGTGTTCGAGTGATTTTCATCGCTGGCAAGGTGGGTCGATTCGGCTTGGGCACATTTGAAAACGGCACCTGCGCATCGACGCTTGTAAAAAGGCTTGCCCGCGGCTTGGCTGCTCAATCATGCTAAACTAGTCCTTGTAATTTTTTGATATGAGTCAAGCCATACCTTCCGTCCGCAGTCCCTGGTCATGGGTGCCGACTGGATATTTAGCGGAGGGGATTCCCTGCTTGATGATCACCTGGGTGGCGGCGACGATGTTTAAATACCTCGGGCATCACAATACGGCCATTAGCCTGTGGGTGGGCAACATGACTCTGCTTTCGTCGCCAACATACTCTACATGAAAATTAATTTCACAGAAAATTGGTGCGAGGCCACCCCAGACGCAGCGTCGCTTTCACTGCTGGCTGAGGAGGGTGGGCGGCTGCGGTTGCTCGCTCCGGACTTGTCTCCCCGGCACGACTACGGTGCTGTGGGGCCGGTGGATTGCCCGATCGCCTATGATCCTGTGCGGCGCTTGGGCTTCCGTTACGTTTGCGCCGGAGGTGCCCAGCGGGGGGATTACAGTCAGCTGCGTGCCTTTTCGGTGGACCGCCAACACTCTTTTGCGGTTAACGAGCTTCCCCTCAATCGATGGGTGCTCTGGTTCCTGCATTGGTTGGAATCGACGGGGTCCAGACCGGGGCAACTGCTGGGCCTGGTGGCGGTGGACCAGCCCAGCGAAGATCAGGTGTTGATTGAGCACCACTTGTTTACTCACAAAGCCGGTGAGGAGCGGCTCCGGCTGAATCGCCTGAGCCGCGACGCCTATAAGCCCTTGGCATTTAGTCGGCGACGGCGTGAAATGGTCTTTGCCGGGGCCGAAGGCATCTACCTGCTGGGTTTACGTGGGGAGCGTAAGCTCACCTTACCGGCAGAATCCCCGGCCGGAGGGCAGGGGGCCGCTTTTTGCCCCGACGGCGGTGCACAGGTTGTCGTCGGCGGCGACGGCTTGCATCTTTGGGATCTGGAGCTGAACAGCTGCCGCCGGCTAACGCGCAATGGGCGTCACCCCGTGTGGGCACCCGATGGCAAATCGATTTGGTATCGGGGAAGTAGCGCAGATTTACACCGCTACGATGTCGAGCGGGACGAGGTCGAGTGCCTGGTGGGGCTGCCCAATCAGCGCAACCCGGAATTTTGGCATGCCGGGCCGGTTTGCCTGAGTCGTGATGGCCGCTTCCTCGCTACCGCGCTTACGGAAAAAGTGCTCAGGGGCGTCAGTCAGCGAGGCAATGCCACGGGCGAGCGCGAGCGCGTTTTTGCCCACAACCATAGTCTGCTCGTAATGGACTTGAAGCGGCAGGTTTACTGGACCCGCCCCGGCTTCGCCAAGCACCTCTGCTGGGTGGAGTGATCCGCGTTAGTCGGTAGCTGGTTGGATTTCCTCCCCGCTGTAGAGGCCGAGGTCTTTGATTATGCGTTGGGGGTCCGCCCTTTTTTGGGTGGAGTATTGGAGGGTTGGGTTGTGGAGGGGGGGGTGTCATCATCGGTCGTAACAACTCAGGTAAGTCGCACCTGCTCGAATTAGCGCGTATTTGCTGTAAGAATAAATTAGAGAAGGCTGACTATGAGTTAAAGTTGCTTGGCAAGCTCGACGAGGAGTCTCTGATAAAGCGATTTAGTCCGAATTCAAGCGGCATTGATCGATCTCATGAAACTGGCGTGGTATTTAACAATGATTGGATTAACCATGGGCAGAAACTAAAGGCCGCAGAAGTTGAGTGGGAGATCAACCAACATGGCCAGACCAGGAATCTAAGGACATGCCGAAGCACCTTTTTGCCGACCGTGATATTCAGCCTGAAGACAAAACGAATAATCTCCAACTTTCTAATTCGGGAGAAGGTGCGACGAATATAATCCGGCGATTTTTGAGTAGTGCGAATACTAATTTGCCTCGTTCTGTGATTCAGGATGAATTGCTAAGCGGGTTGAAACAAATTTTCGGAAGCGATGGCAATTTTACCGAGATTGCCACTTTTGAACACGATTATGATAAGGCTGATTATCCGAATCATGCGCAGATCATCCACGTCATGCATGACGGCCACGCTGCAACGGCGTCAAAGGTTTCGGCCCATTTCGACAAAATCGGGCTCGTCGCTGAACTCGGGGCGAAGCCTTCGGATTTGTTGCAGGCGAATGGAATCATTTGGGTCGAAGGGCCTTCGGACAGAATCTACATCAATCAATGGATCGGGTTGCTCTCGGACAACGAACTGCAGGAAGGACGAGACTATCAGTGCGCCTATTTTGGCGGGGCGCTCTTGGCCAGAACTGAGGTCAAGCCAGCCGAGGAGGAAATAGCGGAAGAGAACAGGATTAACCTTCTACGCGTGAATCCCAACATATATCTTGTCTGCGACGGTGATCGTGACGGCCCTGAGACGCCTCTGGAAGATCGAGTGCAGCGATTGTGGGAAGAAGTTACAAAAGTTCCAGACGTGGGCTTTTGGGCGACCCAAGGTCGGGTGATCGAAAACTATGTTCCCGGAGAAATCATTGGAAAAGTGCGTGAAGCACAAAATCTCCCAGACCCTGGTCAATGCGAGCGGTTCTTCGGTAGTAAACGGTCGAAGATATCCTACCTGCAAGATCATCAGAATATTCGGACTTTAGATCTTGCTCTGCCACTCAAAGAACTCTCCGAGGATTCGAAGAAGTATAAGTGGGTGGTCTGGAGCAAAGGCTTTGACGGGCAGTGGCTGGCGGACTTTACGAGTGCGGCGAAAATTCGCAAAACGAACAAGCGACTGACTATACTTTCCAATCCGAATCGACCATCGGAAATCGGGGAGGAGGAACTGAAGCGCTTTTTCTTTTCGGTGGGCTCACCCGAGCGGGAGTCCCGCATATTGAATGCCTTCATCAGCCATATTTCCGGGAGCGGGGAGTTCAGCGTCGAAGTCATTTCCGGAAATCTGGAGCGCTTAAGTGTGCCAGTCTCCAAGGTTCCCGCCTTGAAGCAGTTGAAGGCTTCGGAACTCGAGGATTTCGAGCTGGATACCGATGGTTCCTGGATTTATTGGCCGTCGAAGGACATCCATTTGGGCTGGGAGCAGCTCCAGCAAATTCTCGATCCCAAGATGGCCTTGAAAGCCAAGGCGCGGGCCGAAGATTTCAACCGCAGCTACGGCCAAGCGGTCAAACAACTGCGAATGGAAAAAGGGCTTCGCCAGACAGATATAGCCGGTTTTAGTTCACGCCAGGTGAGCCGCATCGAAAACGGCGACTCGCCGGTGAACGTGAAGGTCCTCGAGACGCTCGCCAAAGCGCATGGCATGACTACGAATGCGTATATGGACGCGGCGGCAAAGTTGGCTGGCTAGTGGGAATGGCACTTAGTTAAGCACTATTCCCGTAGCGCGGTGCTTTAGGCCACGGCTGTTCGAAACTCGCTACACCTGTCTAAACTGCGGCTGTCTGAAGCACGCAGCTACTTTTATTTGCCGAGCCTCGATCAAGACTCTTAACTAAGTGCCATTCTGGCTAGGGAGAGTTTCCAACTGAAAAAGAGCAAGAAATTTTGAATAAAACTGCTACGTTTGGCGGTAGAATCGCAATTGTTAAACACTCTATATCAGGCGTAGCGCTTTTCTTGGTTTTACCATTCGGATGGCTGATGCGTCTGAGGTATTTCGAGAAAAATCTCGATGAAAGGCTTACCTTGCCACACCGTAATAAAAAACAACCCTGAGCCATTCGGGACTCTCAATTCCGAGTCGCTTCACTCCTCTCCATCGACGTTATGAAAGTGAATTCAAAAGACAATAGGAGCGAGGAAATCGTGAAAGAGTTCCTCCTAGAGGATTCAGCGCTAAAACGCTTGAAGCTGAGAGAGCAAGTCTACTACCCCAATTTATCTCCATTCAGACATAAAGGCGCGTGGGTGCAGATTATTGCTGGCTGCCTGGCCTACGGTCGAAGAAAGTCTAGCTATAGGCTGGGCGGATTCGTTTGAGGATTTCGGGGATGCAGTCGATTTTGCGGGGGTTGATGATGAGCTGTGCGGCGCTGTAGCGACCCCCTTTGCAGCGGAGGGGTAATATGAGCACGGGCATGCCAGTCAAGCTGGCGGGTGCGTTGAGCTGAATCAAATCGTTTTCCAGTGCATCGGTCCACGCCGCTCGATCGGGGGTCGGCACTGGGCTGATGGGCATGACGAGATAGTCGTAGTCGCGGAAGAATTCAGAGAAGCATTGGCGGAGGGCTTGCTGGGTGTCGGCCGCTTCGTCGGCTTCTTCGATCATGCAAAGTCGCCCCATCTCAATTTTTTGCAGTAAGCTTTGGTCATACTCTGCGCGATACTCGTCGATCCAGTAGCGATGGATCGAATACAACTCACGCCCTTGAATTTTTTTGAGAGCTGCTCCGCTGTTTTTGAAGGCCTGGCAAAGTTTCGCATTCATCTCAGGCTGCGCTTCCAGCTGGAGGGTATAGAGTCCATTCATAAGTGCACTTCGTACTTCGGGATGGATCCGCATTCCTGGGTGCTGTAGTAAAAAACCGCGCGGTATTTCTTCCGTCTGTGTCACCTGGTCTGTCTGTATCGCTTCTTCCGCCTGCATAGTCTCGTCTGTGAGTGCAGCTTCGTCTGTAAGTGCAGCCTCGTCTGTGAGTGCAGCTTCGTCTGTGAGTGCAGCCTCGTCTGTGCGTGCAGCTTCGTCTGTGCGTGCAGCTTCGTCCTGCGGATAGAAGGCGGTGAAGCAGCGTTCCAGGTCTTCCAGAGTGGCAGTCATCCAGCCGACTGATTCGAGGCTGGGCAGAGTGGGGAATACGCCTTGGCGGGCCAGAGATTTATCTGGTAAACGAAAGCCGAAGAGCCCGTGAAAGGCAGCAGATATACGGATGCCTCCCGTGCTGTCCAAGCCGAAGGCGAGTGGAACCCAGCCTTTTTTGACGGCGTGGGCGCAGCTGCCAGCCCCGCCGCTTAGGAAGTGCTCGTCGTCTGCGTGTGGACAGAAGCCAAAGCTTGGGTTGCGCCCCTCCAGATCCACCCCGAATTCGCTGGGCACAGTCTTGGCAAAGAGCACGGCTCCCAGGTCCTCAAGTGTTTGCTGTAGTTGGCTGGACTCGTCGAGCGGTTGATCGAATAGCTCTTTAAAGGGGGCCCCACAGCGTGTCGGTAATTCCTCCACATCGAACATATCCTGCAATACATAGGGTACCCCGGTGAGCGCTGTATCCGAATTTGTATGAGCCGTGACGAGCCGATTGACCAATTCATCCCGCTGCGGAAATGAAGCAATGATGGCGCGCCGGCTATTGGGGGGAAGTGATCGCAGCTGATTGAAGAAGTGATCAACCAGGTGTTCCGGTTGCTCCGCTCCGATTCTTTGCCATTCGGTGAATTGATTGTTTGATACGTCCATAGTTTTATTCCCGTCCGAAGCGCCGGGCCCATTCGGCCCAGCTAATCTCAGTGAAGGTTGGTTTTCCTGATGGGGCGGTGTGCGGGGTTTGGCAGGCGAGCAGGTCTTCCGCCAACTGTTGCACCGCCGCTTCACTCATCAGGTCGCTGCGCCGGTAGCTGCCCTCGACAGCTAGGCGAGCGACTGCGGCCCAGATCAACTCCGCTTGTTTTTGCGAGCTTCCGCGCTGGCGCAGCAGATCGATCATGTCCCGGACGAAGCCTTCGGCTTGCTCTGCTTCCAGCCAGGTCGGCACGGCTTCGATGCGATAAAAATTACGCCCGAAGGCTTCAATCCGGAAGCCTTGACGGTTGATCAGGTCAAGGTGTACGCGTAGCGTCTCGACGGCGAGCGGCTCCAGTTCGATCGGCTGTGGAATCAGCAAACTCTGGCTCGGTGGTGTGCTCGTCTGATACTCGCGGAGGATGCGTTCGAAACGCACCCGCTGGTCGGCGTGGCGCAGGTGGAGCATGACGAGGCCGCGTGGGGTGTCGAAGAGGCCGTATTGGCGCTTGAGCAGGGTAATCAATTGCCAGCCCCGCTGGGCTGGGCCAGTCGACTCCACATCGGGCGGGGGAGTGGCATTTTCGAGTTTTGGGGCATCCAGTTGGGGGCGGGGAGAGGCTGCCGCTCCTGGTCTGAGCGACTGCGCGGCATTCCCCGTTTGACCGATCGGCTCTGGTGTGGGCCGTTTGGTTGGTGTGACGGCTGGAATCGATTCAGGGGCGATCTGGGGCGCAGGTGGGGCCTCACTGGAGGGTTTTTTCTGCAAGGGCGAGTCCGAAGGCAAGGGAGCCGGGGTGGATTGGGCGGACCGACTGGCGGATTGCAGGGTATCGGTGATCGCGGCGAGCACGAATCGGCGGATGGCCCCCTCGTTGCGAAAGCGGACTTCGCGCTTGGCCGGATGTACGTTGACATCGACGTCGCAGGGCAGGATTTCGAGAAAGAGGAAGGCTGGCGGGTAGCGGCCTTTTTGGATGTGCCCGTGATAGGCGTCGAGCACAGCAAACCCCAGCGTGCGGCTATCCACCGGGCGGCGGTTGACCAGGGTGACCAGCTCGCGGCGGGTGGAGCGCCCCACGCCGGGCTTCGCCGTGAGCCCGGTCAGGCGGAGTCCGCTGGCCGAATCGTGGGCTTCGACCGGGATCAAATCGTCGGCCAGGCTGCGCCCCCATATCTCTGCGATGCGGTCACGCAGGTCCGCACAGGCCGGGGACTGGAAGACCGTGCGCCCGCCCTCCAGCACCCGGAAAGCAACATTTGGGTGGGCCACGGCGAAGAGGCGACAGTTATAGGTGATGTGCGCCGTCTCAGTCGGGTCGGTCTTGAGGAACTTGCGCCGGGCGGGCACGGAGTTAAAGAGTTGCGCCACTTCGATGACGGTGCCGACCGGCATGCCGCAGTCCTTTTTCTCAATCAGCTTGCCACCATTGATCTTGATTTCAGTGCCGTGCGCCCAGCCTTCGGCCCGGGTGCGGAGGGTGAATCGGGAGACGGATGCAATTGAGGGCAGGGCCTCTCCGCGAAAGCCAAAACTGGAGACTTCATTCAGGTCGGCCGCTTCGCGGATTTTGCTGGTGGCATGGCGCTCCAGCGAAAGCAGGGCTTCGTCCGGGCTCATGCCCTTGCCGTTGTCCTCAATACGAATGTAAGACTTACCACCATTGCGAAACTCAACCTCCACCCGGGTGGCACCGGCATCGATACTGTTTTCCACCAGCTCCTTGACCACAGCAACCGGCCGCTCAATCACTTCGCCCGCAGCGATTTGATTGGCGACCCGGTCTGAAAGTATACGAATTGAAGCCATGGATGGACTTTATGTACTTTGGATGTAAAGAGACATGAAAATTTTAGAATGCCTTGAAAAACACCGATTTCAAGCGCAGTTGTCGCCTATAATCGAAGCTGGGGGGTAAATTCCAGCTGGTGCAAGCCCGGTCTTGATCCGTAGCCGCAAGCTTCACATCGCCGATGATCCAAGCCATTCTACCAATGCAGCGCCGCCCACCCATTCATGTCGGACGGCAAGCCGATCCGACTACGTAGTCGAGCGGGCTACCCCTCGACCGGATAGGTCCGTCGTATCTTTTGGGAATCGGCCTGCAAAGCACGAAATAGAGGGATTCTTAGCGATTACTTCTTTGATTCGGCCTTCTCGGACGTTGACTCGATCAAAACGGAGTGATCTTCTTTGTCGCCCTACCACTCAATATTATTGCGTGTAACAGTTGCCAATTCCTTGTCGAAGAATCTGAAGTCGAACCAGGCGATTCCGAGTTTCAATGAAAGTTACTTATACAACCATCTTTGCCTTATTGGCCTGTTCATTTCTCGCTAGTGCAAGAACATCAGCGGACAACCAAGGTCGTTCTTTTGAGGGTGATCGAGCCTACCTCAAAGAAATTACGCAGCAATCTTCGGGCTATTTGCATAGCAAAACAGGAATTATCCTGCCACCGAAAATAGCAGGTCTTAAATTGGGAAGGACGCATACATATGACGACCCCGGGCTTGGCGAGTCAGTTGCTTATCAAAGTGAGTATGCAACGGCGACCCTATATATTTATAATTACGGTAGGGATGCTATTAAAGATGACCCCGGGCATCGCCAAATAACGGACGAATTAATCAAAGCTACGTCTGCCTTGAAGGAAATTGAAAAGTTGGGGGTGTACGAGGATGTGCAAGTCAGTGAATCTGGTAGAAAGTCCGGTAAAGAAGGTATATTTACATTTATTTCCGTACCCGCGAGCTACGTTCAGGTGAAGAATCCTAAAACAAGAGAGCCCATCAATCCGATTGAAACGAATTCTTTAATTGGGGTTGGGATCTATAAAAATCATTACATCAAATTGAGATATAGTATCCGGCCCGAAGCTAACTTAGAGGACTCAATTAAAGTGCGGGATGAGTTTGTGAGTGCCCTGACGTCCTTGGTGATCGAAGTGGACCTTAGACCTACCGTTATGGAACACCTCGAAACCTATTTTGAGGATCCATTCTCCGCAAGAGGGCGCGATGCCCTGGGTGGAATAGCCGTTTACGCAGAGAAGAGCTATCTGGTTATCTTAACCATAAATCCTAAAGTCACTCCTTGGTTTTCAATAGATGACTATCCATACGGTTCCGAGTTATTAGGGGCTTACATCGCCGGACAAGTGCATGCTCAATTGAGCTCTGGAATCTATGCATCGAATGAAGCAGCAGGGCGCGAACAAGTGCTCAAGGTCTATAAAAAGCTCAAATCAAAAGACAGCCGAGCTTTTGTTAAAGAATTGGAAGATGACTTATTGTCAGAGTGAATCAAAGCGAAGCAACGCTCAGGTAATCATCCCAAAGACTTTCGGCGCAGTGAGCGCTGAGATCGCCATCGAAGACAAACACCCGGTATTTGCGGGTGTGGGGTGTGTCGGGTTCGATCATAAAGGAGGCCTCTTGCACGGGGTTGAAATTAACAAATATCGCGCCGTTGAGGGTGCTGGGATCCCAGGTGCGCAGGTGTTCCGGATGATTCTGGTTTTTCGGATGACTCATCATGAGTATGCCGGAAGTGCCGCCGCTATCGTTGGCCCCCTGGACCAATATCCAGCGGGCACGGGTTCCCTGTGAGTGGGCGTAATCCAAGCCTTCACTGGTCAATACGCTGCTGTTGCCGCGATTCCATTTCTGTGCGCCGCGTAAAGTGAAACCACTGTAGCGATAGCGGACAATTTCCAGCGGGGCATCGCCCAGAACATGCTGGGTGATGGCCAGATCCAGGTGATATCCATGGGCCGGGGCATCGACCAGGTCGGAGATCGTGGCGTGAACTTCCTCGCGGATCCACTCTTGTGGTCCACCGTCCGCGTTGCGGTCAATGTAAACGCTTTCAGCGGTAAAGCCGTCTGCCGTCCTGACTGCTCCTGTGGCTTCAATAATGCCCTGTTGACGCTGCAATTCCCAGAAAAGCACTTGGCGCTCTCCTTGCTTCACATACTTCCACGGCCACCACAGACCAAAATGATGCCAATGATCGAGCGGTTGACTGTGTGTCACTGAAAAGCCTGACGGCGTTTTGAGCGGGTGAATGAAGTTACTCCCACTGAAACGCTTGCCGCCTCTTGCGTTTTCCAGCGGCGCTGCCTGGTATTGAATCAGTGGCTCCCCGGCTAGTTCGAAATGCATGACCTCGCCAGCATGTCCTGAGGTGCCAAGCAGTAAGGCCAGGCCAAGCGTTAGCGTAATCATTCGGAGTGGCGTGCAGAGGTATCTTTTCATATTAGTTCCGCCAGGCTGGGTTCGGGCAGGGTGCGAGGGCAACCTTTTCATTGTTGAACCGGTAGGCCGCATTTGCCTCAGCCCACCGGCTGCCGTTTGGGCAGGTGGATGGTAAACACAGTGCCGACGCTACCGGTTTCAAAATCGATTTTTCCGTGATGGGCATCAATGATTGATTTAGCGATAGCGGTCCCCAGTCCGGTGCCTTCTTTTTTGCCTTGTGTGACGAAGGGCTCGAAGAGGGTGTTCTGGATTTTCTCCGGGATGCCGGGACCGTTGTCTGTGATTTTTAGCATCACGTAAGGCCCTGCTTCAAGTGCTTCGACCTGCACAGCGCCATCGACACTAGCGTGATGAATCGCCTCGATTGAGTTGCTGATCAGGTTTTGCAAGACCCGCAGCAGTTTACTGAAGTCGCCTTCGAGTTGAATGCCATTTCCGTTCAGTGTGAGCGCGACTGTCTGGTCTTTGAAAAAGGGCATGTTCAACTTACGGAACTGCTCGAAGAGGTGGTCCAGGTCTACGTGGCTGATTTCGATTCGATTCTCGCCCCGCGAGAATGCGGCCAGGTCGTTAGCCATGTTAACCATACGGCGGATCTGGGATTCGATGTTTTGGCAGATCAACTCTACCTTCGTGTCATCCGGATACTTTTGCTGGATGATAGCGGAACCCAGGCTAATGGTCGCAAAGGGATTTTTAAAATCGTGCAGTAGCGAGGAGACCATAGTGCCAACCAGCGTGAGCTTTTCGGTGCGCATGACTTCGTCTATGTAGTGGGCGGTGGTGCTTTTTAGGTGGTTGATCACACTTTCGAGGATGCGCCGAACTGGCTCAGCATCTTCAATGATTTTCTTTACGGTGCTTTCCGGGACTCGGACCACCGTGCAGGGACCTTTGGCACTTGCGCCCAACGCTCGGAGCTCGCCAGTAAATACACCGACTTCACCAAAGAAGCTGCCTTCGCCAGACTGGCTAACGCTTTGAAGACTGCCATCCGGTTTTGTTTTAATAAAAGCGACTGTTCCGGAAAGAATGAGAAACAGTGCTTCGGGTGCACTGTTTTCTTCAAAAATGATGTCACCATCATTTAGATCGATGACCTCAACTTCTTCGATGATTGTCGCACGTCGCTCATCAGGGATCGATTGAATAAAAGGGTGGTCTGTTAAGTTCATGTGGTGGTCGTGAATCAAGAAAGACGATTCCGGTAATCTTCGTAGCCAAAGCGCCGGACGGTGGAGAGGCCCTGGCTTTTCGAGTAGAGTGAGATGGCGGGCAGGGGCACTCCATTAAAAGTGGTATTTTTGACCATAGTATAGTGTGACATGTCGAGAAAGACAAGTTTCTGGCCAATTTGCAGTGGCTGGCCGAAGGAGTAATCGCCGATTACGTCGCCGGCCAGGCAGGACATGCCTCCGAGCCGGTAGGTGTGGGCGAATTCCCCTGGTTGGCCGGCACCCAGCAGGCCAGGCCGATAGGGCATTTCCAGCACATCGGGCATGTGGCAGGTGGCAGAACTGTCGAGGATGGCGATCTGGTGACCCCCGGCCTCGATCAGGTCCAATACCGTGACGACCAGGACGCCGGTGTGGAGGGCCACCGCCTCCCCCGGTTCGAGATAGACATCGAGCGCGTAGCGCTCGCGGAAATATTTGACGACACGGATAAGTCGATCGACGTCGTAGCCGGGGCGTGTGATGTGGTGGCCGCCGCCGAAGTTGAGCCACTTCATGCCCGGGATGAGATCTTGAAACTTTTTCTCGAAGGCCTCAGCTGTGTGTTCCAGTGCATCGGCGTCCTGTTCGCAAAGCGCATGGAAGTGGAGCCCGTCCAAATGGCTGAGCAAATCGTCCGGCAGCTTTAGCAGTGCACGGTCGAGGGCCTCGCGCGTGGTGCCGAGTCGGGAGGAGGGGGCGCAGGGGTCGTAGAGCTCGGTCTCGACCTCGGAATATTCCGGGTTGACCCGCAGGCCGAGTTCGGGGCGTCGGTGGTCCTCCAAGGCCAGTAAACCTTTGGCCAGTTGCTGCGCAGAGTTAAAAACCAGGCTGTGGGCAAAGCGGCTGAGTCGCTGCACTTCTTCCGTTTTGTAGGCAGCCGAGTAGACATGGACTTCCGGGCCAAAAGTTTCCTGCGCGAGGAGTGCCTCGTGGAGGCCACTCGAGGTGGTCCCGTTGAGGTATTTCCGGATCAGGGGGAAGGTGCTGTGGCAGGCGAAGCCTTTTAGAGCCAGCAGGATCTTGGCACCGGATCGCTCGGATACTTCGCGCAGCAGGCGGCAGTTGTTTTCGAGTTGATCGAGGTGGACAATATATCCGGGTGAAGGAGCATCTTCGAAGGGGATTGAGCTGAGTGCGCGTAGGCTGGCGGCGCTCAGCGGCGGTGTTGGATCTTGTCCCATGGCTTCACTTCTTCGATTGAGATTGTTTGCTAAGCGCTTCGGAAGGGGGAGTCCCCTGGATTACGAAGTGCAGCGCATCGCTCATTTCTTTGATTCGGTAGGGCTTGGGTACGACGGCCTTAAAGGCAGAGTCTTTATAGTCAGACATCACATTGGAGTTGCTATAGCCGCTTGAGGCGATGGCGCGCAGTTCCGGATCGTATTCGAGCAGTCGATTGGCGGCTTCCTCGCCGCCCATACCACCCGGCACGGTTAAGTCGAAGACAACCGCGTCGAACGGGTTGCCGGCTTCTTTGGCCGCTTTGTAGGCAGCAATGGCCTCTTCTCCGTTTGCGCTACACGCAACGTCATAGCCCAGCATGCCGATGATTTCACTGGCCATCAGCATCATCGCTTCCATGTCGTCCATGACGAGGACACGGCCGCGTCCGTTGTGGATTGTTTCAGTGGATGGAGGGAGGGCACCAGTCTTTGGCTCCTCTGATTTCGGGGGCGAGAGTGTTTTCAGGCTTTTGGGCAAATAAACTCGAAAAACCGATCCGCAGCCCGGCGAAGAGTCGGCCGTGATGGTTCCCTTATGGCTTTGTGTGATGGAAAGTGCCGAAGCCAATCCCAATCCGTTGCCATCCTCCTTGGTCGTGAAGTAGGGGTCGAAGATATGCTTGAGAGTCTCTGCTGAAATCCCGGTGCCAGCATCCCAAATCTCGATGCCGACATAATCGCCGGGTGGCAGATCTTTCACCTCGGCCCGGCGGGTGCTTAAGTTACGCAAGCGAATATGGATGGTGCCACCTGTAGGCATGGCCTGATTGGCATTGAGGATCAGATTGTTGATGACCTGACAGAATTGCCCCTGGTCGGCATCAATCGCCCAGAGGTCTTCATCCTGCTTGACGACGCATTTTACATTGGAGCCTCTTAAAATGAACTGGGCGCACTCCTCAACGATAGAGAAAATACTGGTGTACTGTAAAATCGGGGTGCCACTCTTCGTGAAGCTTAATAATTGCTGACTCAATGACTTTGCCTGGAGGGCTGCCTTCTCGGCGGCGATTAGTTTTTCGTCTAATTTATTGTCATCCGCGAGTTCCATTCGGGCTAGGGAGATGTTACCCATGATGGCGGTCAGCATGTTGTTAAAGTCGTGCGCGATACCCCCGGCCAATAGACTGATCGCGCTGAGTTTTTCGACCTCGAAGCGTGCGGCTTCCCGGCCATCGTCGGGTTCGCATAACTCGTCGAGCACAATGATAGCACCTTGCCGTATGCCGACAGCATTCAAAATACACTCCACCACGACTGTCACGGGCAAGCTGGCTCCATCGCTTCTTTCCAGTGTCAGTTTCAGTGCTTTGGCGGATTTCGAGAATTCAGGCAACAAGAGCCGCTCCGAGATTTTTTTAATCGTTTTGCCGGTTTGAGCGTCCTTTAGTTTGAGCACATCATCCAGCGGGCGCCCGATACTTCCCGTCCGGTTCGCATGGATCAATTCGGCCGCGTGTTCGTTGAGCCGCTCAATTTTGCCGCGGGCATCGATCAGGATGACCGCTTGAGAGATGGAGCCGAGTACTCCATCCAAATGTATGTTTTCCTGGCTTAATTCCAGTTCGACCTGTGGAGAGCTGGTGATCTCCCGGAGTATGACGAGAAGCGAATCTTCCCCCTTCCAGACCAGATCGAAGGCGTTGAGTTCGACCGTATGGATCCAATCGTCGGAGGTTGGTATTTCGAGTTCTGTGACTTCGCCCTCGCGAACCTCGAAGGGAAATATTTCGCCGATCAAATCGGCCTGATCGGCCTCCAGCAGCTTAACGGCGGCCGCGTTGAGGAATTTGATCTCGTGTTCCCGGCTCAGCACTAACATGGCGTCCTTGTTACTTCTGAAAATCCGCTGAAGCAGTGCTTCGAGGAATTCGACTTCATTACGCATCGGCTCGGCAGTTTGCCGCCGCTGGTTTCTGGCGAGGGCACATTTAATGGAGTGCTCCAGGCTCTGGACATCGAGTTCCGTCTTGAGCAGATAGTCCTGTGCTCCCTGCTTGATGGCGGCCATCGCCTGTTCTTCGTGCTCTGAGTCGGTCAGTAGAATGATCGCCCGCTCCTGACCGTCGACTTGGAGCGCTTTCAGTGATTCCCCCCATTTTTCACCCAGCAAGCTTACATTCAGTAAAAGAAGATCGAAGATCTGCGGATCGTGCTGTTGCTTCGCTACTTCCAAATTAGCAGAAGTCTCCAAAACGAAATCCAATTTGGAAGTTTTAAGGTAGTCACATAGGACGGCCAGGTCTGACGGGGCATTCTCGCAGAGTAGCAGGCGTATCGGCAGATCTTTCGTAATTAGCATAATCGAAGGGTTAGCTACATTATTTGCCTTCATATTCTGGCTTAATCAATCTCTTATTGAGGGATTCATTCTTGCTAGGTGTATGGCTGCTGCCTTTGATGCTGTCATTCTGCGTTGCAATAGGCGCTCAAGTGCCTGACCTTTCACTCTCTATCTTTCATGTCGAAACCAGCCACTAACCCGACATCTGCTTCCAGTATGGATCCATCCATCTGCAATGAGCTACTGCGCACACTCTGGCGTAGCCGCCTCGGCGACCTCAGAGAGCAAAGCCTGATCCGGCAGGGGAAGGGCTGGTTCCATATATCCGGCATGGGGCACGAGTCCGTGGCCGCCATCGCGCTGCACATGGAGGCGGAGGACTATGCCTTCCCGTATTACCGGGACCGTGCCTTCTGTCTTCAGCGCGGGCTGACTGATACCGATATGGCCCTGGCTTTCTATGCCAAACGGGCATCTTCCAGTGGTGGGCGGCAGTTGACGGGGCATTTTAGTGATCGCCAGCTCAATATCTGGAGTCACCCTTCGCCGGTGGGCATTCATCTCTTGCCCGCCTGCGGGGCTGCCTGGGGCATGCAGCTGGATGGCAAGCAAAACGTGGTTTACGCCTCACTCGGGGAGGCCTCGGCGCGTCAGGGGGATTTCTTTGAGGCGGTTTGTTTTGCCAAGGAGCGTGCGCTCCCCGTCGTTTTTGTGGTGGAGGATAATCGTATCGCGATCAGCACCTCGACCAGTCGGACGAATCCGCTGGCGCTGGGGGTGCTCAACGCGGATGATTGGATCCGGGTGGATGGCAGTGATGTGGAGGCCGTCTATCAGGCGGGTCGGCTGGCTACTGAGCAGGCGCGCTCCGGGCAGGGGCCCGCCTTCATTTGGTGTGATGTGGAGCGGTTTTCCAATCACTCCAGCGCTGATGACCAGCGGATGTACCGGGCCTCTGATGAGCTCGATGCCATGCACGAGCGGGATCCCATCATGATTTTCCAGCGTGGGATGATTCGGGACGGGCTATTGACTGAGGCCGAGGCCGAGGCACTGCAGGAAAGTATCCGCGAAGAGATCCGCACTGCCTATCAGCAGGCCGGGGCGACGGCGGATCCTCTGGCAGAGGAGTGTACCCTGCACCTGCATGGGCCCGTCAGCAGCCCGGAAGCCATGCCGGAAATCGATTTGGGCGCATCCTGCCGCATGCTCGATGCGGTCAATCAGACCTTTCACGCCGCCATGGATTCGATGGCCGACGTGGTCTTTTTCGGTGAGGACATCGAAGACCCCAAGGGTGGGGTGTTTAACCTGACCAAGGGGCTATCCACCAAAGACCCGGCCCGCGCGGTCAATTCGCCGCTGGCAGAGTCCACCATCATGGGGGTTTCGGTCGGTCTGGCCTCCTACGGCAAGCGCCCCTGTTTCGAGATACAATTTGTCGACTTTATCTATCCCGGTTGGAATCAGTTGGTCTCCAATATGGCCACGTTGCGCTGGCGTAGTTTCGGGCACTGGAAATGTCCGCTGGTCATCTACGCACCCTGCGGGGGCTATCTGCCGGGGGGCGCCCTCTGGCACAGCCAGGCAGGGGAGGCTTCTTTCGCCAGGATTCCCGGCATCCGGGTCGTGGTGCCGTCCACCCCGTCGGACGCAGCCGGCCTTTTTTGGACAGCCTTGCACGGCGAGGACCCCACCATCATTCTACTGCCCAAGCACCTGATGTGGGCCGAGCAAAGCGTTGGCGAGCTCTCCCCGGTTCCGCTCGGTCAGGCGCGCACCGTGCGCAGCGGTCGCCTGCTCACCCTCGTCACCTGGGGCAACTGTGTCGAGCTGGTCGAAGAGACTCTGGATGAAATGGAGGTCGGGCTCGATGTGGAGCTGATCGATCTACGCTCGATTCAGCCCTGGGACCGCGACTGTATCACGGCCTCGATCCTCAAGACCGGCCGCCTGATGGTCGTTCAGGAAGACAATATAAGTGCCAGTGTCGGGCAGATGATCGTGGCCGAGATGTGCAGCCAGCATGCAGTGCTGCAAGCGCTAAAGAGCCCGCCCACGATTGTCTCGAAGGCCGATGTGCATGTCGGCTTCAACCCGATCTATGAATATGCGGCACTGCCCGACAAAGCCCGCATTGCGGCGGCTTTGGAGCGTTTACTGGCTAGCTCCCTGCAATCTGCCCTGGAGCAAGCGACCGCCGCTCACGCGACCAACCACTCACCTACGCCAGCCATGATAGCTCCAGAAGAATCCGCGCCCGCGCCCGTCTCCGCCACCAAGACCATCACAGTGCCCATCCTGGGGGAAGGCATCCGGGTGGCCCGCGTGGTCTCTATCCTCAAGCAAGCCGGCGAGGCCGTCCAGGCCGACGACCCGCTGTGTGAGGTGGAGACGGATAAAGCTGTGTTTCCGATTGAGTGCGATGAAGATGGCGTGCTCGGGGAGTGGCTCATTGCGGAGGACGATGAGGTCAAGGTCGGGCAGGACCTAGTTGAGTTGAGCTTGAAGCATGCCCCGGCTCCCGTGGCTTCGCCCGCGAGTGCCGAGCCGATCCCTTACGACGCGCTTAAACGCACCGGTGGGCTATCGCAGGAAGTCGTCAAACAAATGCAGGGCATCGTGCCGGCCACGATTGATATGACCTGCCGCTGGGAGACCGTGCGCGACGCCCGCCTGAGGAGTAAGGAAAGCCCCGGTGGCACCTTGTCCACCGCGACTATGTGTGCGTGGGCCGTCCTGCAGGCGATGAAAAAGCACGAGCGTTTTGCTTCGGTCGTGCGTGGCAACGATTTGTTCTTTGACCCCGAGCGCTTCGATCTCGGCATGGCCGTGGCCCTGCCCGGTGATGCGCTGGAGACCGCCGTGGTCAAAGCGGCCAACAAGTTGGAATGGACGGCCTTTGCCGACGTCTTCAATGAAGCACTGCGCAGCACCCGGCATGGCACGATCGAGTCGAAGAATCGGGTGCCGCTGACAATTTCCAGCATGGGTGCTTACAACGTGCGTTCGGCCATCCCCATCGTGGTGCCCCCGTCCATCGCGACGCTCTTCATCGGTGCTCCCTACCAACTGCCCGACCCCAAGTCAAAAAGCGGGGCCACGATGGAAGTCTGCTCCCTGGTACTGACTTTCGACCACCGCTGGATCAACGGCGTCGGTGCGGCCGCATTCCTTTCCGATGTGCGTAAAGGCATTGAGCGCTTCGGGGTGTGATTCGCTTAGATCGGCAAATGGCTCGACAAACCAAGCTCATCCATTTATCTTTGAGTATTATGAAGCTAGTCGAGGTTACGCCGAGAGAAAATTTTCGTTTGTATGTCTGCTATGACGATGGTGCAAGTGGTGAAATTGATCTGTCTGCATACGTGGGTCGTGGCGTTTTTGCCGCATGGCTGGAGCCTGGGTTTTTTGAGCAAGTCCGGCTAGCCGAAGCCGGACATCCAGAGTGGCCCGGAGACATCGATCTATGTCCAGATAGTCTTTACATGCAATTGACCGGAAAGCGTCCAGATGAGGTTTTTCCAAGGTTAAAAAATCTTACCGCAAATGCCTGAGCTATCCCGGTTTTATGGCATCGTGATCCAGATGTATTTCGGCGATCATCCGCCACCCCATTTTCATGCGATATATGGAGGGACTAAAGCTGTGGTCGATATCGAGATGCTTACAATTATTGAGGGGCATCTTCCACCAAGAGCTCGGGGACTGGTTATCGAATGGGCGACCATACATCAGGTAGAATTAAGGGAAGCTTTCGATAAGGCATCTGCCTTGCAAGCACCTGATAAAATTGCACCGCTCGCATAAAAATAAATCAGTCTAGCCTATCATGCCTCTAATTTGTCGGCACTGTTCCACTGCTTATTCTGCCGATTCCGGGGTCGAGGGCTTCTGTTGTGCCGGTTGTCGTGAGGTGCATGCCCTGATTTGCCGCGAGGGCCTGGACGATTACTATCGCCAGCAGGACCGGGTGGCGGAGCCGTTGAAAGATCGCCGCTTGTCAGCGCCGGATGCGCTGGCCTATCAGCAAGCGCAGGATCAGCTTGAGCGCCAAGCCGATGCACCGCAAGGCAGCTTCACCGTTTCCGGTATATCCTGCATGGGCTGTGTTTGGCTGATTCGTCAGCTGGCTCAGCGGCAGGCCGGGATCACCGGGGTCGAAGTCAGCCTGAGCGGACAGTGGCTCCAGCTCGCCTGGATACGTGGATCGTTCGACTTGGCCGGATTTTCCCAAGAGCTGCTGCGTTTCGGCTATCGCCTTGATGCCAAGCCCCGGCAAGTCGTCGACCAGCCCAGACTATCTCCGCTGGCGCTGCGCGTCCTGCTATCGATTATTTTTACCGGGAACGCCCTTTTGCTGGCGGGCCTCGCCAAGTTTGCCCAAGTCGCCGCCCTAGCTGATTTGCTGAGTCTGGCCTGTCTGGGCTTCACCCTCTTACTCGGTGGCGCCCCGTTCTTTCATTCGGTCTATCGAGCCAGCCAGATTCGCCGCTGGCATAGCGATTGGGTGCCGTGCCTGATGATCGTGGTCGCGTTGATTGTTTTCTTCACCTGGGGCTTGGCCTCAGGCATCGGTTTGAGCTGGGCGGCTTTTGCTAGTTCGCTGACGGTTAGCTTTCTCGTCGTGGGCCGGTGGCTTGTCGGGCTACGCCGCGGAGTGAGGCCGCTGCGCGGAGTGAAAAGTGGAGAGTGAGAAGTGGAGAGTCTTAATCTTAATCCGACTCCTAATCCAAGCCAGCAGTCCTAGCCTATCCTGTTTTTCAAGTTTAGGCTCGGATCGATTTGGATACCGATTTGGATTTCGGGGCGCTTGTGTATTGCTACCTTGCTTGGAGTGGTCAAAGTGCGGCTATGCTCGAAGGAATCACTGCGGGATTTATCCTATCCTTAATTCTGTACCCCGGGACTGTCTGGTTGGCTAAAGTCGGGGTCTCGGGCAGTCCTGCCCAAGTGATTGCGGTGGGCGCTGCCTTTTGGTTATCCAGTCTCTTTTGGCTCTTTATCGCAGCGCCGGGCCTGATGATGATGGCTGCCAATCTATCTTTTATTCAGTTCGGCATGCATCTTTTTGCGGCGATGGTGTTGGTTTATATCGGGGTCAAGTATTTCCGCACCCGCAAGGTGGAGCGGATCGATGACGCCGGATCGCTGCCCGCAGCCGGGGCCCTGTTCAAGACTGCCCTCGTTCAATCCCTGGCCATGCCCATGCGGCTGCCTGCGGCGATGGCCGTGCTACTGGCCACCGGTGTCTATATCAATCATCCCCCTGTGTCCGATTCGCTGCCGCCCATTTTGGCCGGCATCGTTATCGGGCTCACCTGGTGGTGGGGGCAGTTTATCTTCCTGGCCGCCTGCTTCGCCAAGCGGGTGCCGCAGGCGATCACAATCAAGTCGCTGAATAAGATTCGCCCCTTCTGTGGAGTGCTTTGCCTGGGCCTGGCTTTGATCGTGGTCCTGTTAGCTGTCTAGTGCACCCGATTTCATCTAAAGGACGGTTTTTGAGTCGCCTTCCGGGCGTAAAATAAGATTCTCAGGAGTTTTTTAAATTATGACTGCTGCGCAAAAAGATAAAACGACCGCCTGGTCGGTCACCGATTCCGAGAATTACTATGGTCTCAAACGCTGGGGTGGGGGACATTTCTCGATCGACAGCCAGGGCTTTATGCAGGTGCATCCGCTGCGTGATGCCCGCAGTATCCGTATTCACGATATCGTGAAAGAGGCGGCGGAGAAGGGCTTGAAGCCGCCTTTGACGGTGCGCATCCAGGACCTCCTGCACACCCGTGTAATCGACCTGAACAATCTCTTCCGGGAAGCGATTAAGGATGAGAACTATGGCGGTCGCTATCGCGGAGTCTTTCCGATCAAGGTGAATCAACTGCGTGAGGTGGTGGAGGAGATCCAGGATGCGGGTAAGCCCTTCAACTACGGCCTCGAATGCGGGAGTAAGCCGGAGCTGATGATTGCTCTGGCCATGCACAAAGACCCCAAGTCCTTGATTATTTGTAACGGCTATAAGGACGATCAGTTTATACGCCTCGCTCTGCATGGGATTCGCCTGGGTAAAGAAGTTTACCTGGTGGTGGAGCAATTGAGCGAGGTGGCCCGCATCATCCAGATTTCCAAAAAGCTCGGGGTCACGCCGCTGATCGGTTTCCGGATCAAGCTCTCCACCATGGGGGAGGGCAAGTGGGCCAGCTCCTCGGGGGAGGATGCCAAATTCGGCCTGACCAGCCCCGAAGTCATCGATGCCGCCAAGCGCTTGAAACGCGCCGGGATGAGCGATAGCCTGCGCCTGATTCATTTCCACATCGGCTCGCAGGTGCCCAATATCCAGACCATCAAAAAAGCCACCGTGGAGGCGGCCCGCTTCTACTGTGAGTTGAAGAAGATGGGCTTCCCGATGGAGCTGATGGACGTCGGCGGCGGCCTGGGTATCGATTACGACGGCTCGCGCAGTAATTTTGAAAGCTCGATGAACTACACCATGCGCGAATATGCGCGTGATGTGGTCTATAATATTAAGTCAGTCTGTGAGGATGCCGGAGTGGATGTGCCGGACATCGTGACCGAGAGCGGTCGGGCTATCGTGGCACCACACTCGATTCTCATCACCGAAGTGTGCGACCGTATTTCCAAAACATCGGTGCCGCATAAGCCGCTGCCGAAAAACAGGAAGGTCAACCCCGTTATCCGGGACCTCCAGGCGATTCTCGATAATGAGCACAAGTCCTCGCCGCTGGAGCGCTACCACGACGCATTGCAGCAAAAGGAGGCGACCAATCATTTGTTCAGCCTCGGCTACCTCAACCTGGCTGAACGCGCCCAGGCCGATGCCATGTATTGGGCGATCTGCCAGGAGCTTAGCGATGAGGCCAAGCTGGGGAACTATACCCCCGAAGACCTTGAGACCTTGCCCCAGATGATGGCCGACCAATACGTCTGTAATTTCTCCGTTTTTCAGTCCTTGATCGATCACTGGGCTTGCCAGCAACTCTTTCCGATTGCCCCGCTGCACCGCTTGCACGAGTGCCCGAGTGTGGATGCGACGCTGGTCGATATTACCTGCGATAGCGAGGGCAAGGTCTCCTCCTTCACCGATGTGGAGGACATTCGCCACACCCTGCGCTTACACCCGCTCAAGCCGAAAGAGCCCTATTATTTGGGCGTCTTTCTAGTCGGCGCCTATCAGGACATCATGGGAGACTTGCACAACCTTTTTGGTCGGGTCAACGAAGTCCATGTCTTCCTGGAAGATGATGAGGAGGACGGCTTCTACATCGAGGATAGCATCAAGGGCTTCACTGCGAGTGATGTCCTCGGCTTTACCCAATACGACGGGCATGTTTTGACCCGCCGGATGAAGAAGCTGATCGACCGGGCCACCAAGGCCGACGAAATCAAACCCCGGGAGGGCACCCGCATTCTGGATGAATATGCCGAGCTGCTGCGTGGCCACACCTATCTAGTCACCTAGCCGATGGCCGATACCCCGAAGCCAGTGAATTGGCCCGAGGCGGCCCGTGCTTTGCTTCAGCGCTTCGATGATCGATCGATTGAGCCGTCGGTGCTGGCGTATTTAGCCCAGCTGCCCGAAGCTCCGGCCCGGCGCATACTTGTGGCCTGCTCGGGGGGGGCCGATTCGGTCTGTCTGCTCTGCCTGCTGGCGGCCCGGGCCGGGGACTTGGGGCTGAGCCTGATTGTCGCCCATTATAACCACGCCTGGCGCGATGCGGACTCGGAGGCCGATGCCGAGTTTGTTGCCGCCCTGGCTCAGGCCTTGGGCCTGTCCTACGTCAGCGGCAAACGCCCGGCCAACGAAGCTGCGTTTACCGAGACCACAGCCCGCGCACTGCGGCTCGAATTCCTGCGCCAAAGCGCGGCGAAGCACCGCTGTGCGGCCATTGCTTTCGGGCACCAGCTCGACGACGTGATCGAGACTCAGCTCCAGCGCCTGGCCCGTGGCTGCGGCACAGATGGGCTGGCCGCGCCGCGCCCGGTGGCTCAATTTCCGGATGCTCCCACGCATTTGCGCCCGCTCCTGCACCTGCGGGCGGGCGATATCCGCATGTCGCTCAATGCCAGCTCGATTCCCTGGCGGGAGGACCTGTCCAACCAGGATGTTAGTATCGCCCGCAATGCACTGCGCAAGCAAATCATACCCGATCTGACAGAAGCCCTCGGTCGCGACGCCTCTCTGGGGGCAGCGCGAAGTCGTCGATTGCTCGAAGAAGATGCGGCCGCACTCGATGCCCTCGCCCGCGAGCGCCTGCCTGAAGCTTACGCACACGCCCCGGCCCTGAGCCGCGCTGCGCTCCGGGCCGCGCCGCTGGCCCTCTGCCGCCGTGCCCTGGCCACCTGGCTCCATGGGCATGGGCTGATTGGCTCGGTCAGCCCACCAGCGATGGACCTTTTGATTGAAGCAATCATCAGTAGCCGCCGGCGTCACCGAATGAGCGCTGGTGCCGCCTTTCTCGTTTTGGATGCGTCCTCGCTTGTGGTGAATCCGGGCGATGCCGCCGAGGCCCCGGTCGACCTGCAGGCCGTCTTTTTCGAAGCCGGGGAGAGCGTCATCCTGAGCACCGGTGCCGTTATCGAATCGGAGCAGATCCGAGTGGACAAGGCCCTGCGGCAGCGCATCGATTCCGGCGCTATCGACCCGAGTGAGGAAGCCTTCCTCGAAGATGCCGGGGAGGGTGGCTGGCAAATACGCCGCTGGCAGCCCGGTGACCGCTTTCGACCGCTCGGAGCGCCGGGCGGGAAGAAGCTGAAAGACTGGTTTATCGACCGCCGGATCCCCGCAGCGGAACGAAAAACCCTGCCTCTTGTCATTAATGCCGCCGGTGAGGTCGTCTGGGTGCCCGGTTTCCCGCCCGCCGAATCTTGTAAAATTAAGCCTTCCACCAAGCAGGCTCTTAGGTTGACTTACCAGGCAAGCAATCCAATTTGACCCACTCATGTCCTCAGAGAACAACAAGTCACCCAAGAACAATCCCGGTAATAACAACGGCTCACCTCAGCGCTTTCAGCCTAAGGTTCTGCTCGTCTACCTGGTCATTGTTGCAGCAATTTTAACCATCTGGTTCGCCAACCCCGGTGCCGGCTCAAACGTCAGGCAACTCACCATCAGTGAGCTGGTCCAAGCCGTAAAGAACGGGCAAATCGCAGAAGGCGATGGGGTGATGGAGCCCGAGCCCTCCTACGGAACCGATGGCTACGTCATCACCGGTGAGATGTCCAACCCGGAAGCGGGGAGAGATAGCTTGGATAGCTCGGGCGAATCACTCGGTAAAGTTCGCTTTGTGGCCCGTGGCCGCCTGACAGAAGATGACTTTCTCCTCGTCCGCGAGGTGCTCACGGAGAAACGCTCCACCACCGGTCTGCAGGATGTTTTGATCAGTCTGCTGCCCTTTCTGCTGATCATCGGCCTATTGTACTTCCTCTTTGTGCGCCAGCTGAGAAACGCCGGCAAGGGCGCGATGAACTTTGGCAAGAGCAAGGCCAAGATGCTCACCCGTGAGAAGGATTCCATCACATTCAAAGATGTGGCTGGTTGCGATGAGGCCAAAGAAGAGGTCTCCGAGGTGGTTGACTTCCTGCGCGACCCCAAGAAATTTCAGCGTATCGGTGGCCGTATCCCCAAAGGCGTCCTGATGGTGGGTCCTCCGGGCACGGGTAAGACGCTCCTGGCCAAAGCAGTGGCGGGGGAGGCGGATGTGCCCTTCTTCTCGATCAGCGGTTCAGACTTTGTTGAAATGTTTGTCGGCGTCGGCGCTGCCCGCGTGCGCGATATGTTTGAGCAGGGCCGCAAAAGCGCACCCTGCATTGTCTTTATCGACGAAATCGATGCCGTCGGGCGCCAGCGCGGTGCCGGAATGGGCGGGGGGAATGATGAGCGCGAGCAAACACTCAATTCGCTACTGGTCGAGATGGATGGTTTTGACGGGCATGAGGGCGTCATCATTATCGCCGCCACAAATCGGCCCGATGTGCTCGACAGCGCCTTGCTCCGTCCCGGGCGTTTTGACCGCCAGGTCACGATTGACCTGCCTGATCTCAACGGCCGGCATGACATTCTTAAAGTCCACGCCAAAAAAGTGGCCCTCTCCGACGAAGTCCGCCTCGAGCATGTGGCGCGCAACACGCCCGGCTTCTCCGGTGCTGACCTGGCCAATTTGCTGAACGAAGGCGCACTCATCGCCGCCCGTTACAATAAGAAAGTAGTCGAGATGCAGGACATCGATGAAGCGCGCGACAAGATTTCATTCGGCCGCGAGCGGCGCAAGCTGATGGATGATGAGGATCGCAAGATCACCGCCTATCACGAAGCCGGCCACGCCATTGTCCAGGCGGTGGTCGACGATGGCCACCTGCCCGTCCACAAAGTCACCATCATTCCACGTGGTCAGAGCCTCGGCTCGACCATGTTCATGCCCAAAAAAGACGTGCTGAACCACTCCAAGCGCCGCCTCTTCAACCAGATCTGCTGCGGCATGGGCGGGCGGGCTGCCGAAGAGATCGTCATGGGCGATATCACCAGTGGCGCCTCCGGCGATATCCGCATGGTCACCAAGACCGCCCGCCACATGGTCTGCGATTGGGGCATGACTGAGCTCGGGCCCGTTGCTTACGGTGATAATAAGGATCACGTCTTCCTCGGCCAGGAAGTCGCCCGCAATCAAAATTATAGCGAAGAGACCGCGCAAAAAATCGACACCGCGATCTTCCAGATTGTCGAAAAACAATACGCCCGCGCGCTCGAAATTCTAAAAGAATACCGCAAGGCCCTCGATGTGTGCGCCGAGATGTTGCTTGAGCACGAGACCATCGACGGCAAGC
>REBV01000311.1 GCA_007692545.1 Puniceicoccaceae bacterium | reverse complement strand
GAATCTGATGCCGTGAAACCTCTTCCAAGCGCCCCAAGCCCAGCTCCGGTTCCGTTTCACTGATCCAGCGTTGTCCAATCTTAAAAGTAGCCATTGGGCAATGCTCAGTCTGCCACGGTGTAAAGTCAAAGCGAAGTTTGGGCAGGACACCTTAGCAGCAAACAGAGATTCCTACATAAATCTTATGCTCACAGCCTCGCCGAGGGGCAATGCGCTAAGCAAATCAGGGACCACAAAGCGACCATTTTGGTCGGTCTTAATTTATGCGGCAACATCTAATACTCAGTTCCAATTTCGTCTAAATCTTCCAAGCTCATGATCGGAGAATACATCACGCTAGAACGATCAAGTGAGCGTTTATGCTGAAAAACATTATACCCGATGCCTTTCATTACCATTTTTTTCAGCCTAGAATAGAGCAGCTCCTCGTCGGCTGAAAGACCATAGTTCCGTGGATCCATACGTGCAGTCGAGATGACCGACACACCTTGAGTCGAATGCACGGCGAAGGTATATCTGAGGTTAAATGGGGGCCGATTGAGATCCTGATGCAAAAGAACAACAGAGTAAGGGACTTCTTGTTGATCGCTATTTCGATGAACCACCTTCTTCGCTTCGGTAATGATCTTTTCAGCATCATATTGTTTGCGCTCTGAGTTAAACATATCAGGCGATGTCCCCATCTGAACAGACACAGCAATGTGTAGACCCAATTCATTACTTAGCTCCTCAGCGAGTTTCACTGCCAAGCTCGGAGAGAAGTCGATAGGAATAAAATATACGTCTATGGGTGGCTTCGGCTCTGCATTAAGCATCACGAACGGTAAATCATACAGCAGTCTAGCATCTGTTTCGGCAGTGTCACCAGAATTTCGCGCGCTCTCGGGCTCCAATGAACGAGCTCTTACCTCCTCAATACGCCGTTGCAAATACTGACTATATTTTACCGACGGCGTATCACCAAGAACCTCAAGCAAATCAGTATCAATCTGAGGATCGCTGTTTACTGCTCCAACCACAGGAAAAAGAACCATTCCTGCGATCTCTACTCGCCCACTGATCCTTCGAATGACCACTGTTGAGGCATCATCATAGTCCTGCAGCGGAATAACCAGATAGTCGGTTCCTGCGAACTTCATTGATTGAGCAACATTTGCGAATAGGTCGACAGCTACAACCTCCCCAGCACTGTTGAACAACTGAACTGCCAAGTCAGTATTTTCATGCTCGTTCACAAATAACGCCATCGCAAGGTCGGAAGCGAGTTGATTGCGATCCAGATGAACAGCAACCCAACCTTGGCCTACTTCAGAGCTTTCCTTCACTGACCATGTTTGTTTTATTGTATCAATGTGTCCGTCGCTTTGCTCGATCGCGACAATCCAAGCCGGTAAATTTTGAGCCTGATTTTCGCCAGATTGAAAAGGGGTATCAAAATAGATTTCCGCGACCTCTGGTTCAATTGCGTGACAGAATGCTACTGCTCCTAAAAGGTAGAAAACCATTTTGATAGCAGAATTTGGCTGAATTTTTAAATACATATTCATCAAATGACCCGCGCAATAATGTTTAGGCATGCAAAAATTAAGAAAACCCGACGATAGACAATACCATCTGGATCGAGTTTCTCACTATCGTATAGAGCTAAATATGCCGATAAAGAATACCACTCAATTCCGGGCTTAAGGTGTCTAAGCATTAGAAAACCAAAAACGAGGAATCCTGTAAGGAGTAAAAAATCGACTATCATAATCACTATTTCCAGCATCCTCATTTGATGAAATTCGTCTCTTGATCGATACTGTAAGTTGCGCCATAGGGAGCACCAACTGAAAGTGAAAACTCATGACCCAATATATTTGGGCCGCTTTGTTTACCACCACCAACTGCAGAATAGCCAAAGAATCCATAGGACAGGTTCAAGGCCTGCGACGTGTGATCAAGCGGAACACTTGAAAGGCCCACTTTGATTGACTGGGCATCGAGAGCTACTCCTAAGTCCAATTTACTGTAAGACTCGAAGCGTTGAACGGAAAAATCGCCTTCGGCTAAATTGAAATTAAGAGCATATCCTTCAGAAGCCGAGTTGCCAGCAATCATTGATCCACCATATCCTCGCGCTATATAAACTGTATTTTTAGTTGCTAAGACTTCTGCCATTGCACCCATAGGACCCAAATCTAGGTCGTTACCAGACATTTTCAATGCCTTGTGCGCATTGCCTATAGCTTTAATCTCGTTAATGCCATTGGCGATGTTTTCTCTAGTCTGAACTGCCCTGTGCGTGTAAGGAGCTAAAACTGCGGCTATAACGCGTCCACCGGCAGACATTTCACTTAAGCCGATTGGATCTATATTACTAATTGGATTGTTCCCTGCGTAACCGTACCAGTTCATACTTCCGGCGAAACCAATTGGGTCGGCATTTATGAAGCGGAGAGTATATGGGTTGTAGAATCTCGCCCGCATGTGGAGTAGACCATTGGCACTCGTCATCACGCCGTACATGCCGTTGTAGAGGAAGGGCGTGTCAGTTTCGCCGTCGCGGTGAACAATGCGCCCGTAGGGACTGTATTCGACAACGTCGGTGACTGTTTGTCCGTCATCGGCGGTAAGCTGGCGAGTGCTGCCTCGATAATCGTAATGATAGGTGAGTGTGCTTTCATCTTCATCTACTTGGTAAAGAAGGCCTATGCCATAGACGTAGAAAGTCTTCGTTCCATCAGGCTTCGTGCGAATCAGCATCTTTGACAGACCGGTGTTGGGCTCAACTGTGTATTCAGTCGTACCAGAGGAATCAGTCTCAGCGACGCGGTTGTTTTCAGCGTCGTAAGCGTAACTGACACCCCCTGCGGAGGTCAGCCTGTTGCGGGCATCGTAAACGTATGTTTCCAGGCTATCAGCGTCGAGGGGGCCGCTAGTCATGTTTCCGTCGGCGTCGTGGACAACATTGAGGCCGTTGAAAGTGACGATGCGGTTGTCATTATCGTAGGTGACTGTGTGCGTGGGAATGGAGTATGGCTGCGGGATGGGTGCAATGAATTCCCGCGTAACCCGTCCGGCGTTGTCATAGGCGAAGTCCTGAAGGTTGAGCAAACGCCCATCGGCCTTGCGCTCTTCGACTCGGGTGATTTCTCCGGCGGCGTTGTACATGATCGTACGGATTGTGCCGTTGGGACGAATAATGTCGGTGAGTTGTCCTTTCAAATCAAAGGAGTAGCTCGTGACGCGGCTGTTCCAGTCGGTCACGGAAATCAGCTGGTTACGGGCGTCGTAAGCGTAATCGACGGTCTTGCCACCCGGATAGGTCAGCTGAGTGAGGTTTCCGTTGGAATCGTATTGATAACCCATGGTGTCGCCATGGGCATCGGTGTAAGTAGTGACCCGGTCGCGATTATCGTAGGCGCGGGTAAGCGTGACTGTACCTTCGGTGACGGTAGTCAGGTTTCCGTTGGAATCGTAATCGAAGTCGATAGCGCCGACGGGATCGACCTGCTGGTCAATCCGTCCCATCGAGTCGTAAGTGAAGGTGGTCTGCTGGGTGGAGGCTTCGGTAACGGTGGCGAGCAAGCCGCGGTCGTTCCAAGTATGCGTAGTGGTGTGGCCAAGCGGGGTTTCAAGCGTGAGCTGCCGGTCATTGAGATCGTAGGTGAAAGTGTAATCCTGCGAGCGACGGTTATTGATGCCGGTGCGGTTTCCGTTGGCATCAAAGCCGTAGCTGATGTCGTGATCGAGCGGATTGGTGGCGACCGTGCGCTCGCCTCGAGCGTTATAGGTAAATGCGGAGGTCTCGTTCTCAGCGTTGGTGCGTGTGAGCACCTGCCCGTTTGCGTCAAAAGTACTCGTAGCCGGGCGGCTCAGCGGATCGGTCGTGCCGATCACCCGTCCGGCTGCATCGAGGGTGAGGGTGGTGGTTCCGCCAAGAGGGTCTTCGATGACGGCGAGCCAGTCGCGATCATCGTAGGTGTTTTCGATGACGGCGCTGCCTGCCGCAGTGGTTGGCAAGGTTGTGGTGAGGCGCTTCTGGGGGGCGCTGTAGGTATGTGTCGTGGTGTTCCCTTCGTTGTCCGTCAAGGAAGTGAGGTTGCCGGAGGAGTCGACCACGCGGGTGACTATCGAGGTGTCGGGGTAGGTGGTGACGAGGCGGTTACGGCGGTTGTCGTAGCTGTGAGTGGTGGTCTGACCGCGTCGGTCGGTGTGGCTCGTGAGATCACCCCGTGCGTTGTAAACGAAGGTCTCGAAAGTGGTGTCGGGATGGTCAATGAGGCTAACGTTTCCGAACGAATCATACGTGTAGGTTGTAGTGTTCGAGTCGGCGTCGGCAGTGGTATGGAGGTCGCCGCTGGCGTAGTATGTGTTAGTGCGAATCAAGTTGCCCCTTCGGTCGGTGACGGTGAGCACCTGATGCTGGGCGTTGTACGTGTAGATTGTGTCGTTGCCCTTGAAATCGCCTTCAGACTGGAGGCGGTGAAGGGAATCGTAGATGTTTGATGCCGTGTTGGTCAACGGATCGATGACATTGGTCAGGTTGTGATCAACATCAAATACGAACTGGGTGGTCTCGCCCTTGGGCGTTGACCGCGAAATGATGTGATCCTGACCGTCGTAGATGCGGGTCTCTTTTTGGCCGAGAGCGTTTTCGACACCGATGGAGCGTCCGCGTCCGTCATAGTGGTAGCGTGTCTGGCCGCCCTGGGGATCTTCCTCTGCGTTGACGTAGCCAGTGTAGTAAAAATGCCAGGTCTTTGCAGGGTCGCCTTCGCTCTGCTGTGAGTCGACGCGTGAGCGGGCATCGTAGGTGTTCTGCACGATGACCCGGCTCTGCGGGTCGCTGAGTTCGATGATGCGGTGCTCGGCGTCGTAAACAAAAGTCCAGTCGTGCCCGTCTGCGTCCTTCACAGAGGTCAGGTCGTCGCCGGTGTACGTATAGATCGCCGAACGGCCCGTGCTGTCAGCCACGTTCGTGATTTTTCCGGCAGACCATGTCAGGGTGAGCGTGCGCCCGTAGGCGTCTTCGACCAGAGTGAGTTCGTCGTTGTTATAAGTGAAGCTCTGCACGAGGCCATGCTGGTCTTTGACTTGTGCGATGAGCTTGTCACTGTTGAAAGTATAGGCTTTTCCATGACGTTCGCTGAGGACGTAGTTGCCGCTGCCGTCCTTTGAGAGCTCCATGGCAATACCCGCCGGGGGCATGTAGCTGCCGTCGGGCATTTCGACGAATTCGATGGTTTGAGAACCCATTGTGACCGCCACGCCCTTATAGCGCAACTGATCCACCGCCCATTTCGCGACAAGGCTGGAGGTGAGCCACTGTCTGGCGTGGGTGTTGTTCAAGTAAAGGTCTTTGATCGCCACCGCAGCGGCAAGATAGGCGGCGGCTTGGTAGGGAGTGGTTTTGCCAAGCGCTGCGCGGGCCGCGCTGCGCTCGGTAACCCGAATGTCCAGGTTATGCGTCCACCCGTAGCCGAGTCCATGCGCATCGACGTGACGGCGGTTGGAATTATAACTGCGGACGAAGGAAAGCCCTCTCGGGGCGGTGCGTCCGAGTTGCAAGTCGGTGCGGTCGTAGACGAAGGCTCCAGATGCCATGTCCACAGGGTCCGCCCCGTAGTAGGCGGGCGTGGTCAGCGGATCGTGAACGTAATAGATATCGGTCGACCCCGTATCAAGGAAGCCCGATTCGTTAGCGAAATTATCGTAGAGGAAGTCGAATTCGAAGTCGCCGACCGTGCTGTTAAAGCCACCGTTGAGGTCGTTGATCTTCATCACATTGCCCACGTCGCTCATGATCGCGTAGGCGTAGCCGGTCCAAGCGTTCAGGGTGATGGATGCATCGCCAGGAATCAGGACGATGGCGTTGTCGTTATCGACCGCGTCGTCGATTTCGTTGATGACCGACGAGGGATAGCCCGCGCCCTGGAGGTTGTTTTGCATCGTGCTGTTCCAGTTGCCGCTATGGATTCGGAAGACAGGAATGTTCTGATCGTTCGCCAGTTGAAGTACCTTGATGGTGGAGACGGCCTCGGTGGACTGATCCTGCAACTGCTCTAGAATACCATGTTCAAGGGCGCTGCTGAGCATGGCCGTGATATGGTTTGAATTCAGGCGATCCGAGGAAAGGCTTTTGAAGGATTCCGGTCCGCCGTGCTGGAGAAACATGTCCACGTAGTAGAAATCCTCCTGTGCGACACGTCCGAAACGGTGGAAGGCCAGAGGAATAACACCGAGCTGGCCGTCGATGAAGCGGTCGCTCAGTTCGGTTTCCTCCATAAAGGAGGCACCGGTGATGTTCAACATTTCAGTGCGCACCTTCCAGTTCGTCAACGGAACGTTGTCCTGCAAATACCGCTGTAAGATGTCCTGCCGCTTTCGGACGAGCTTCGGCCCCGCACGGAAGGAATATGGAAATGCGTAAGCGTTGGTGTCGTCTTGGGCATAGCGCGTGACGACCGGGCTTTTCGTATCATTGAGGCCGTTATCGACGAAGTTGCCGTTACTCTCGAAATACCCGTGCGGGTGATCGACGCTCATGGATATGTCGACCGTCGCTCCCGACAGCGCGACCGAAGCGATTTCCGACTCATCAAGGTAAAAATTGGTGTCATTGCCGTCGAACCACAGTGAGAGCTTCTGCCCTTGCAGAGAATTGAGCCGGATATCACCGTTGCTCGCACTATTATACCCAACTGTGGAGAATTGGCCGGTGGAGTAATTGTAGAGGCCGATCTTTACGTTCAACTTAGGCATCCATTGGGCGGGGATGCCTCCCGTCCATGTGGTCGTCGTCAACCAGTCTTTACTGGCCAGGTAATCGGTTCCAGCGACGAGTTCGAAGTCTCCGAGTGAATCCACGTCTTCTTCGATCACTTTCGATTCGCCGACGATTGCGGCGAATGACTCGTTCGGTCGATTCGTCCTGAGCCACTGCACAAGGTTTGCAGTATAATCGCCAAGTTCCTGCGCGATGCCACTTTCACTCAAATTGGTCGCCGTATTGCTGGAGGTCGTCCCGCTCGCGGCTGCCAGCAAATCGGATCGGTCGTATTGGGTAGCCGTCGCCAAATCAATGGCGGTGCCTGCGGACGCTTTCAGCTTAAACGATGGATCCAACTCGTAAGTCGTGCCGTCAACGTCCACTTCAACCCAGACATGAGGTATGTCCCAAGCAACACCAAAGCCAAAGGCAGTATCGATGATCGGGTAACCTCTGCCGACGGAGAATTCCAGTCGGTTCAACATGAAACGCCAATCATAGACGTCGTTGGCATTCTGCGGATCAAACCAAGGCAATATCCCATATTTAGCGACCAGTTCGGAATCCGTGTAATCTTCAAAAGGCAACGCTGATCCACCATATATAGCCAAGCCATACCACTCCTCCATGTCCCAGTCCGAAACGCGGCGCACCCCGTAGCGGTAATCCGCCGTATAGCCCGACTCGCGCAGCAGCGCGATCATCAGTGAGGAAATATCGAAACAATTGCCACTGCCTTCAAGCAGAGTCAGCGTCGCCCCTTTGTAGGACCCCCAATAGTGCTCGTACTCGATCTTGTTCAAACAGTAATTAAAGATCTGAGTGGCGTCGTGCTGAAGGCCACGTGCCAGAGCTTCGATTTCCGGCGTTACCGCGTCCGGCGCATAGCCAATCCCGTTGACGGCAGGCGCGGCCATCGAAGACATGGCGAAAGTCTGCGAGGGCTCGGGTGGATTCAAGAACACACGGTCCACGTAGTTCTTGAGCATGCCCTCCTTGTCGGTGATCGACCAAGGCGGAGTGTCGGCAAATGCGGAAGCCTGCACGCATACTGCTGCAAAGACAGTGAGGTAAAGGCGGAAACGGATAAAGGA
>REBV01000176.1 GCA_007692545.1 Puniceicoccaceae bacterium | reverse complement strand
TCGAAGCCGAGGCAGGCGGTGAAGTCCTCCTCGTTGCCGATCATGACGTCGACATACTGGGCGATCTCGCGGTTGACTTCCTTGCACTTCTCGAGGCCGCCGAAGTCCTTCCAGAGCGAAGGGCGGTAGTTCAGGTCGTAGCTCACGATGGTGCCGTGCTTCTTCGCGCACTTGACCGCCTCCAGTACAACAGCGGGCGTGGTCTCACTCAGCGCGGCAAAGATCCCGCCGGTGTGGAACCACTGCGCCCCCCGGCGACCGAAGATTTCCTCCCAGTCGATATCGCCTGGCTTGAGCTGACTGGCCGCGGTGTTTCCCCGGTCCGGGCAACCCACCGCACCACGAATGCCGAAGCCGCGCTCAGTGAAGTTCAGGCCGTTGCGAACCGTGCGGCCAATGCCGTCATACTCGACCCATTTAATGAAGTCGGTATCTACGCCTCCTTGTAGGATAAAGTCCTCAACCAGTCGACCCACCGGATTGTCCGCAAAGGCGGTGACCACCGCCGTTTTCAGGCCAAAGCAGCGCCGCAGACCGCGTGCTACATTATACTCGCCGCCGCCCTCCCAGGCCGCAAACTGGCGGGAGGTGTGGACACGGCCTTCGCCGGGGTCCAGGCGCAGCATGACTTCGCCCAGCGAGACGCAGCCATATTCACAGGATTCAGGGGATTTGATGTCGATTGCCATAAAGTGGGGAGCTGTTGTTTGAGTCGGGTTATTTGTGATAGAAATAGCCGATTATCGCTTCAAAGTGCAAAATTTAAAATTGCATATTTATGGAAATAAATGCACTTTTGCGCAATGGGTCGCCGCAAACATATTCTGATGGTGCTCGGGAGTTACGATCAAAAAGCTCACGAGGGCATCGCCCGTTACGCGGGGCAGCACTCCTGGCACTTGGATGTGAGTATTTTGAAGGACTTTCAGTTGCCCGAGCACTGGAAGGGAGACGGTATCATCACCTCACTCAATTTCAGCCGGCAACTGGAAGAGTTTGTTTTGCGGGCGGCCGTGCCGACGGTCGATCTGTCTATCTGGCGGGAGGATATCGACCTGCCGCGCGTGGCGGCTGATAATGCGGCATTGGGGCGACTCGGGGCCGAGCACTTCATCGCATTGGGCCACCGGAACTGCGCCTGGTTTGGCCTCGCGATCAATCCGGTCAGTCGGACGCGCTATCAAGCCTACCGCGACACGCTGGCCTCGGTCGGGATCGACTGCGTGCGGCTCGATACCGTGAAAGCGCAGGATGCGGCCTACATTTCGCAGCGTCTGCTCGATCTGCCCAAGCCCTGTGCGATCTATACCAAAAGCGATTACGATTCTGCCTGGCTGGCCAATCTCTGCCACGAAGCCGGGCTGCGTATCCCCGACGATATCGCCCTGCTCGGTGCGGATGACAATGCCCTCATTTGCGACAGCCAGTGGGTGAGTTTGTCCAGCGTTCGTTATGATCTGGGGCGAATCGGCTACGAGGGGGCCGCCATGCTGGATCGCCTGATCGCGGGCGAGGTGCTCGAAACGCGGCTCAAGTTGATCCCCCCCCAGGGCATCACCGTGCGCCAGAGTACCGATGCCCTGGCCGTCGCGGACCCGCTGATCCGGGAGGCCCTGGCCTACCTGCAGGCGCACCTGCGCCATTCCATCGGCACCACGCAAATCGCAGATCATCTGGGCGTGAGTCGGCGCCTGCTGGAGCTGCGCTTTCGCGCAGCCATGCACAGCAGTATTCGCGAATACCTGATTCGCTGTCGATTGGCCGAAGCCAGGCGTATGCTGAGCTCCGGGCGCGAGCCAATTGAGACGATTGCCGCACTGACAGGTTTCTGCAACGCCCCTCACTTCAGCCGCACCTTCAAGCGGGAATTCGGGCTGACCCCCAGCGAATTCCGCTCGCAACAGGACACCTAGCCGAACGAAACAGATCACAGCCTGCTTCGTAGTTGACGCGCGGCACAGCTTGATCAACGTCGAGATCATGGAATTATCTGATACACAAAAAGCCACGGTTACCCAATGGATCCAGGACGGTCGCTCACTCGCTGAAGTGCAGCGCCTTATTCGGGAAGAGTTCGAGTGTTCGCTCACCTACATGGACGTCCGCTTTCTCGTCGATGACCTCGATATCACCATGGCCGAGCCGGAAGCAGAAGCGGCGGAGGCCGGTGCAGAAGCCGTCTCTGAGCCCGAAATCATCGACGAGGGTGGGGTGGGGTCTGTCTCGGTTGAAGTCGATGCCGTCATGCGGCCCGGTGCCCTGGTGAGTGGCACGGTTCGCTTCAGCGATGGCGTTAGCCTCGGCTGGCAACTCGGCGCTTCCGGCCAGCTCGGCCTCATCCCCGGCGACGACCCGGAATACCGCCCCAAGCCGGAAGATGTCCAGGCCTTCCAGACGCAGCTGGAAGAACTACTGCGCCAAAAAGGATTTTAGCCTTTGTGAGTGTGCGTTCGGGCGTGGTTTTTTTGAGCGCCTTGATGGTGTTATCGGCCTCCCCCAAGGCCTTTTCCGGAGGCTCTACAGACGCAAAGGCGTCTAAAGGATAAATCAGCTGAACAACTCGCTATGCGAACCAGTGCGCACGAGGATCAAATCGGTGTCGGTCGTTTGATAGATCAACAGCCAGTCAGGTCTTCCACCGTGTTAAAACGCGTAAGGTCTTCAGTAGGTTCTCGGATTGCTTCCAAAGTCTCGAAGTCGGGCACCCGCCTTCCTCCGCAATCAAGATCGCTTCCTGGCTCAGTTGAGGCAGCATACAGCCTATTGCTCAAGTCTGGGATGCTTGTGACGTTTTTTTATAAATTTTATTCTGGCGCTTTGACAGGGAGCGTTGCCGCTTTGCCTCATAGAGGCAGACCGCAGCGGCGGCGGCCACGTTGAGCGAGTCGGCCTGGCCGGTCATCGGAATTCGTATCTTTTGGGTCGCACGCTCCAACCAGTAGGGGCTGAGTCCATCGCTTTCGCTGCCCATCATCAGGGCGATGCCGCACTGGTAATCGACATCCCAATGCAGCCGATCCGTGTCCGGCGTGCTGGCCAGGCAGGGGATGCTTTGCGCCTCCAGCCATTGGCTGAGTGTGTCCCGGTCGGTCGACACGATGGGTAGGGCAAAGAGCAGACCTTGCGAGGAGCGGATGGCGTTGGGGTTGTAGAGGTCGAGCACACAGTCGACCAGAATCACCGCATCGACCCCGGCACCATCCGCGCTGCGCAGGATGGCCCCCAGGTTGCCGGGTTTCTCGATGCCCTCCAAAATAAGAATGAGTGGGGGCTGGCTCAGCTTCAGGTCGGAGAGCACATTATTTTGCTGTGTGGCCACGGCGATCAGGCCATCCGGACCTTCACGCACGGAGGCTTTTTCGAAGGCTTCTGTGCTCAGTCGCGTCACCGGGCAGCGGGCTGCCTGGAGGGTCTTTTCGACAAAATCGGCATGTGCGCCGCCGGCAGGATAGAACTCCGGGCAGATGTAGACCTGGGTGATTTCGAAGCCCGCCCGGAGTGCGTGCCCGATCTCCCGCAGCCCCTCGATCAGGAAGCGCGATTGACGGTCGCGGTGCTTGCGCTCGCGTAGCTTGACCAGGTTTTTAACCTGTTCGTTTTGACGACTCTGGATGTAGTTTGCTTCCATACTTATAGATCTCCCGCAATTTTTGGATTGCAGCAAGCCTCAGCATACAGGAGGGCATGGGAATGCAAGTGCCAAAAAACTTCGTGGCGGAGCCATTTGAATATCACCAGGAAATCGAATTCACGGTCGAGAGTCTGACGAATCTCGGCATGGGAGTCGGTCGTGTGGACGGCTGGGTCGTCATGGTGCCCTTTGTTATCCCGGGAGAACGGGTGCGGGTGCGGATCTTTCGTAATTTTCAGAACTACTCGGATGCCGACCTGCTCGAAGTGCTGGAGGCTTCGCCGGACCGGGTGGCACCCGAGTGCCCGCTCTACACCCGCTGCGGGGGCTGCCAATACCAGCACCTGAACTACGCGCGGCAACTCAAGGAAAAGACCCGGCATGTTGAGGAACTCATGCAAAAGCTCGGCGGCATTCAGCACCCGGTCGAGCTGGCCCACGGCTCACCGGAGATTTATCAATACCGATCAAAAATTACGCCCCATTATGATCGTCCGGACCGGGACGGCTCGCAGCCGATCGGTTTTCTGCAATATGGTCGCCGTAATCAGATCATCGACGTGGAGCAGTGCCCGATCGCCACCCAGGCAATCAATGCCGCCCTGCCGGAGGCGCGGGCCGAGGCTCGACGTGCCGGTGGTAAAAAACGCCGCCAGCGCGGTGGCACGCTCCTTATGCGTGGTGTGCTGGAGGGCGTGGTGACGGACCCACAGGAAATCGTCTCCGAGCGGGTGGGGGAGATCACCTTTCAGTTTAAGGCCGGGGAGTTTTTCCAAAACAATCCTTTCATTTTGCCCGATCTGGTCGCCCATGTGGCCCGGGAAGCTTCAGCCGAGGGGGCCCGTTATCTGGTGGATGCCTACTGCGGGGTGGGGCTGTTTGCCCTCTCGACGGCAGCATCTTTTGAGCAGGTGGCCGGTGTGGAGATCAGCGAGCCGGCCGTGCGCTGGGCACAGGCAAATTGTAAAATCAGTGGCATTCAGAACGCCCGCTTCGTCATTGGAAAGGCTGAGGCCATCTTCAATGGCCTCAAATTCCCCGCCGATGAGACCGCGCTCGTCATCGACCCTCCGCGTAAAGGCTGCGATGCCAGCTTCCGTCAGCAACTGCTACACTATCGCCCGCAACGCATCGTCTATGTCTCCTGCGACCCGGCCACCCAGGCGCGCGATCTGAAAGAGTTTGTCGAGGGGGGCTATCGCATCACCCGCATCCAGCCCTTCGACTTGTTTCCGCACACCCGGCACATCGAAAACGTAGTTTCACTCAGTCTGGCGTAAAAAAGGGTTGACGACGCCTGCATCAGAGCCATTTTCACGGCTTTTCCAAACACAAACCAAGCAATTTATATGCCTCTTGAAGTAAAAGTCCGTAAAGGTGAGCCCATGGAACGTGCGCTCCGCCGCCTGAAGAAACGCCTCGACCGCGAGGGTGTCATCCGTGATGTCCGTGCCAAGCGCTACTTCGTCAAGCCAGCACAAGCCAAGCGTCGTAAAAAGAAAGAGCTCGACTTTAATAATATGCTCCGGGTTCGTTACTCGAACATGTAGTCAGAGAGGTTTCGCTCCTTACATTTTTTTCCTAGTTGCAGGATTGAACGTCTGCTCTAGATTCATCCCGGCCTGACTAATCAGCACCGGGATTTTTTTTGAATAAGCTTTCACTATGTCTGACCTGCTCGACCGCCTCTCATTGTCTACCTGTTGGTGTTCCGCGCGCCATACCGACGGTTATGCGATGGTCGAGGAGATGCTGGGGCTTGGATTCAAGCGAATTGAGCTGAGCCATGGCATCCGCCTCTCGCTGGTGCCGGGGATTCTACAGGCAGTCGATGCGGGTATCGTGGAAATGTCCTCGGTGCATAACTTTTGCCCGCTGCCGGGTAGTGTCCAATTTGCCGCCCCCAACTTGTATCAACCCTCGACCACTGATTCCCGCGAGGCGGACCTCTGGTTCCGCTACTCCATGCAAACCCTGGATTTCGCTGTAAAGGTCGGGGCCGACCGGGTGATTATGCACTCAGGCAGTGTCCATTTTTTCTTCCGCTCAGTAGAGAAGCGCCTCGAGGAATGGATCGATCAATCCGGGATTTCAGCCCATGAACTGGCCGAGAATGCTGAGTTTCAAAAACGCCGCCAGCGGGCCCTCAAATCGATCACACGGGCCGCTAAAAAAACGATGCTCCGGATTGAGGCGAATTATAAAAAACTGCTTCCCGAGGCCCAGGCCCGGGGGCTCAAGCTCTGCCTGGAAAACCGGGAGGGCTTGGAAGAGATGCCACTGGATGCCGCCCACGAGGCGCTCCTGGCCAGCTTGGATAATCCGGAGCACGCCGTCTATTGGCACGATACGGGGCATGCCCAGATCAAGCACCAAATGGGCCTACTGGACCATCGGGCCCACTTGGAAAAGATGGCGCCCCGGCTGGGTGGTTTTCACCTGCACGATGTTTCCGAGTCCGGACGCGATCATCAGGTGCCAGGCACGGGGACGATTGATTTTGAGATGATTGCCGAGTTTGTGCGCCCCGAACACACCCTGGTCCTCGAACTGAGCCCCAAGCTGACCACCGAAGAAGTCCTCGCCTCGCGGGATTATATTCTGCAGACCTTCGGCTGAAATATCGAATTCTTTGAATTTGCAGTAGTCGGGTTGGCTCTGCTGCCCGATCACAACTGTGGATTTGGTCAGTATTTTGCAACAGGGCGGCAGAGCCAACCCTGCTACGATTGCAGCGTAACATTGACAGTTTTGGCTGACCGGGAGGGCGCTGTCAGCACGAAAGCCTGCTCTGTGGCAAATTGGCCTAACCACTGACACGGACTGTGTCAAATCGGCTCATTTTTCGGCTTTGCTTGTTTTGTTATTTGTTGATTATCAGTGGTTTGAGTTTTTATAGATCCTTGGCATGCGGGCTGCATATATCTGCTTGTTGTTTAACCTAAAAAAGAAAGGAAAAATCGATCATGAAACTCATACGCTATGCCTACCCACAATCACAGGCCTCCAATGCTCTCAATCGCCTTTTTGATTTGAGTGCACCCACGCTGGGGCGCTTTGAATCACTGCTGGGTGATTTGTTCGAGACGGAAACCGCTTCCAGTCAACCCGCCGTGGACCTCTACGAGGACGAGCACAATTTCTACGCACGCTTCGAGCTCCCTGGGATCCGCAAAGATACGGTCGACCTGGAGTTGGAAAACTCAGTCCTGACCGTCCAGAGTCAAGCGGTCAGCGAAACAGATGGAGCAGTTAGCCGCAGTCGCTTCGAGCGTTCCATCTCGGTGCCGGATGGCGTGGACCTCGAAAAAGTCTCCGCCGCCATGCAAGATGGCCTGCTCACCGTGACCATGCCCAAGGCGGAAGCCCGTAAGCCGCGTCAGATCAACATTCATTAATCCACCAAGGAAAGGATACATTACCATGAGCACAGAACTAGAAACTATCCAAACGCCGGAAAATAAGCCCCTGGCCCGTGATTGGCAGCGCCCGCACTACACTGTGAGCGAGAGCGCAGAGGTCTTTCACGTCAAGGTCAGCCTGCCGGGGGTCAACCGCGAGGGTATCGACATCTCACTCGAGAAGGACACCCTCACCGTAGTCGGCACCCGCAGTCAAAATGTGCCTGATACCTGGCGTCCGTTGCGCCGTGAACTGTCCACAGCCGACTACCGCTTGAGTCTGCGGCTGAATGTGCCGGTCAACGAATCTGAAATAAAGGCACAGATCGAAGACGGCATCCTGGACCTGAGCTTGCCCAAGGCCGACGAAGTCAAACCGCGCAAGATTCAGATCGCTTGATTGGCATCTGATTCAAGTGGTGGAACAACAAGCGGTAGCGAAAGCTGCCGCTTTTTTAGTCTTATCGTAACAGGCTTGGCTCTGCCGCCCTGTGTGTAAAATCCGAAGGATTTGATGTTTCGGCCGACTCAAGGATCACCGCATTGACTTTTACCTCGAACTGGAAAAGATGAATTATGCTCGTTTCACTGAAATATTTCTTCGTCTTGGTCTCGATCACATTTCTGGCGGGTTGTGCCACCACGCAGCCCCATGCTGAATTCGTCAAGACGATCAACTTCAGTTCGCTCGACACCTTTAGTTACAAGCATACCCTCATTACCGGAATGGATTTCCGTGATTCGGAGCAACTTTTGTTGGAGGCACTCTCTGCCGCGACGATTTCCAGTGAGTTGGAGGCCCGCGACTTTGAGCAGGTCGAGGCCGATGCCGATTTCTTCGCTGTGGTGAAGTGGAAGAAAGCAGTCAGTAACTACGTCAATCCCTTTGACCATATTGATCCGTATAGCGATGTCGTTTCGCGCAGTAACAAAACGAACCAGTTCGCCGCGCGGGTTCATTTGACACTGGAAATCTACGAGACCCGCACCGGGAATTTATTCTGGCGGAAAGATCTGCCCAACAGCTTCGATGCCATTCAACTCACCGAGCAGCGAGTCACGGATTCACTCAAACGAGCCATCGCCAACTTCCCCCAGCGCATCGAAAAAGACCCCAATTTGCCAAATATCCAGTAGAACGGGGTGTTTTTTGCTCGATTGCTGCCTGATCACAGACAAATTTCCACAGGATGCGTATACTCATCACCGGCGGTGCCGGATTCCTCGGTAGTCATTTGTCTCAACGTCTCCTTAACGAGGGGCACGAAGTTATCTGTATGGATAACTTCTTTACCGGGCGTAAACGCAATATTCTGCCCCTGCTCCAGAATCCGCATTTCGAGCTGATGCGGCACGATGTGACAGACCCCTTCAAGGTGGAAGTCGACCAGATCTACAACCTGGCCTGCCCGGCCTCGCCGGTGCACTACCAATACAACGCGATCAAGACAATCAAGACCTCGGTCATGGGTGCGATTAACTGCCTTGGCCTGGCCAAGCGACTCGGCGCGCGGGTCTTTCAGGCTTCGACCTCCGAGGTCTATGGAGATCCCTCAGTGCATCCCCAGCCGGAAGGCTACTGGGGGCACGTCAACCCCATCGGCATTCGCTCCTGCTATGATGAGGGTAAGCGCTGCGCCGAGACCCTCTTTATGGATTATCACCGCCAAAACGGCGTCGATATTCGCATCGTGCGGATCTTTAACACCTACGGCCCCAATATGTGCCCCGACGATGGGCGGGTGGTCTCCAACTTTATCGTGCAAGCTTTGCAAGGCAAAGACATCACAGTCTATGGGGAAGGGCAGCAGACCCGCTCTTTCTGCTACTGCGACGATCTGATTGAGGGCTTTATCCGCCTGATGAATCAGGACCAGACCACCGGCCCGATCAATATCGGCAACCCCGGTGAATTCACCATCCTGGAACTCGCCGAAAAAGTCATTCAAATGACGGGCAGCTCTTCTAAAATCGTGCACGAGCCCCTCCCGTCCGACGACCCGAAGCAACGTCAACCCGACATCACCGAAGCCCGCAAGCTACTTGGCTGGGAACCCACAGTTTCCCTCGACCAGGGCCTCAAGCCCACTATTGCCTATTTTGATCGGCTTCTCAGTGAAGAAGCTTGAGGCTGGATAAAGTGGCTGATGCATCAAAAAATGCTCATCCGTCCCCTTAATGCAGGTCAGGGCAATAATTACACAGGCTATTGATATTTTTCTTGTGCCAAAATTTTTTAAAGCAAGACCTGCCTCGACAAAGCAGGTTCGATTACTTTGATTAGCGGAAGTAACCAACTATCCATTCCAAATTTTCCTATGCCAGACATCATCGCAGTTCTCGACTTCGGCTCGCAATACACGCAGGTCATTGCCCGCCGCATCCGTGAGGCCAACGTGCTCTCACGGATCTATCCCTACAAGACCAAAGCCAGCGTGCTGAAAAGGGAAGGGGTCAAGGGCATCATCCTTTCCGGCGGGCCTTCTTCGGTCTTGATCAAAGGCTCCCCGCGCCCCGATCCCAAGGTGTTTGAAATGGGAGTTCCGGTGCTGGGTATTTGCTATGGCGAGCAACTGATGGCGCACATGCTGGGCGGCAAGGTGGGGAAGAGCGTGCAACGTGAGTTCGGCCACGGCACCTTAAACATTTCGAAAAAGGGCAAGCTCTTTGCCGGACTGCCCAAGGCACTCCGGGTCTGGAACTCGCACGGCGACCGCCTGGAAAAGCTACCCAAGGGCTTTGAGGCCATTGCCGCTACGGAAAATTCGCCCTTTGCCACCATTCAGGATGCCAAGCGCGACTTCTACGGCATGCAGTTTCACCCCGAGGTAGCGCACTCGGAAATGGGCATGGAAGTGCTGGCTAACTTTCTGCTGAAGATTTGCAAGTGCAAGGCCGAGTGGTCGATGGCGAATTATATCGAAGAGTCGATTCGCCAGATCCGCGAAACGGTCGGGGACCAGCGGGTCATTTTGGGCCTGAGCGGGGGGGTCGACTCCTCGGTGGCGGCTGCCTTGATACACCGCGCCATCGGCAAGCAGTTGACCTGTGTGTTTGTCGATAACGGGCTCCTGCGTCTGCACGAGCGCGAGCAGGTGGAGAAGCTCTATGGCGATCACTTCGACCTCGATCTGCGGGTGGCCAAAAAGTCCAAACTCTTTCTGGACCGATTGAAAGGTGTGGCCGATCCGGAAAAGAAGCGTAAAATCATCGGCAATACTTTTGTGGAGGTGTTTGACGACGAGGTCAAAAAACTGAAAAAGCGGGGGGACTACGCCTTCCTCGCCCAGGGCACGCTTTATCCGGACGTGATTGAATCGGTCGCCATCGATGGCAACCCGGCTGCGCTGATTAAGAGCCACCACAACGTGGGTGGGCTGCCCAAGAAGATGAAGCTGGGTCTGCTCGAACCATTGCGCGAGCTGTTTAAGGACGAAGTGCGTGCGCTCGGCTCCGAGCTGGGCTTGCCCAAGGAGGTGGTCTGGCGGCAGCCCTTTCCCGGCCCCGGTCTGGGTGTGCGGGTGATGGGCCCCATCGTGAAGAAAGACCTGGATGTGCTGCGTAAAGCCGATGCCATTTTGCATGAGGAAATGATGGCCGCCGACCTGTATTATAAGGTTTGGCAGTCTTTCTGTGTCTTTCTGCCGGTCAAGACGGTGGGAGTGATGGGCGACGAGCGCACGTATGAAAACGTGGTGGCTCTGCGTATCGTCGAAAGCGTCGATGCCATGACGGCGGACTGGGCGCGGGTGCCCTACGAAGTGCTCCGCACCATCTCCAGTCGCATTATTAACGAAGTGACCGGCTGCAACCGCGTCGTCCTCGACATCAGCTCCAAGCCCCCCAGCACCATTGAGTGGGAGTAGGGGCTGTATTTTCGCCTCGATTCAATGCGAACTTTCCAGTAGCTCATCTGTCATAGAAGTATGATAAAGTCTTCCATAGCTTTAATTCTATCACTTTTTGGCCTTTTGCTACTACCGGCCACCTTGGGTGCCCAGGGCGCGGATGCGAAAGCAAAAGCGATCATTGAGCGGGCCCGGGCCACGGTTGGTACAGAGGACGCCCTCGATGGCTTGGTCACATTGCGCCTGGTTGGGACGCTCGATCCGGCAGATAGCCGCTTGCCCTCGGCCACGATTTTGATCATTGCCCGTAAGCCCTGCTCGCAAAGGATGGAGATACGGATCGATGATATGGTGGAGACGACCATACTGAAAGGCAGGAAAGCTTGTATCGTACGCTCAAATCTGAATGAGGAGGCTTCACAAATGCGTCATTTGGCGGGGCCCGAGCTGGATCGTGTGCGCTACAGCACGCGGCAGTTTTTTGGCTATTTCAGACCTGACCACAGGCGTGGAGAGCAGGTTACGTTCGAGGGGATCGAGCCCCGCCATGATCAGCGCTGCTATAAGCTTCGCTATCAATATCCGGATGGGATCGAGACGATCCGCTATTTTTCACTGGAAGATGACCGACTGGTCTCCACCATCACCGAGAATGGCGTCGAAAGTGTGGGGCTTGGCACGCAGGCCGTGGGCGGAATCAAATTTCCAAAACAGATTGTTTATTATGAGGATTCCCGTCAGCTGCACACCATCACTTTTCGTAAAGTCGAGGTGAATCAACCATTGCCGGCAGGCATTTTTGATCTGCCGAGGAGCCAGTCGGAGTAGATCGGGGTTGGGTTGGAGGAGTCGGATTCGGAATAAGAGTCGGATTACGATTTGAGCGCCCCCCATACCCTGTGTCCTAATCGTAATCGTAATAGTAATCGTAATCCTAATCCCCAAGTGTCCTAAAAGGGCAGGTGGCAGAAGCCAGGCTGCCTGCTCCTATAAGATTCATTAATCTTAATTGATCTAATATTAGTTTTCTTTACAAGGCGTATTTTTGTCTTTAGAAATACTAATCGTGAATTTAAGCGTTACTCTACCCACAATGAAATTATTGGATGCGAATGAAGCGGTGGCTTCAGTCGCTTATCGGGTGTCCGAGGTGATTGCCATTTATCCGATTACACCGTCCTCTGGTATGGCGGAAGTTTGTGATGAGTGGGCTTCTTCGGGTAAGCCAAATATTTGGTCGGATGTGCCGGAAGTGGTGCAGTTGCAATCCGAGGCGGGGGTGGCTGGGGCCATCCACGGTTCCTTGCAGGCGGGCGCACTGTGCACGACCTTTACCGCATCGCAGGGGCTGCTGCTGATGATACCCAATATGTATAAAATCGCCGGTGAGTTGACTCCATTCTGTATGCATGTCAGCGCCCGGGCTCTGGCCACCCATGCTTTGTCAATCTTTGGTGACCACTCGGATGTGATGGCTTGCCGCCAGACAGGCTTTGCGATGTTGGCATCCAACACGGTGCAGGAGGCGCAGGACCTGGCCTTGGTTGCGCATGCGGCGACGCTCAAATGCCGTGTCCCGTTTTTGCACTTCTTCGACGGCTTCCGCACCTCGCATGAGATCAACAAAATTGAGCCGATTGACGATTCGGTCATCGCCGCGATGATCGATCCCGCCGCGATCCACCGCATTCGAGCCAATAGTCTATCACCCGATCATCCGACCATCCGCGGGACGGCGCAAAACCCCGATGTGTTTTTTCAGGCGCGTGAGGCGGCTAATCCGTTTTACGATGCCTGTGCGAATATCGTCGAGGCGGAGATGGATCGATTTGCTGAGCTGACGGGGCGCAGGTATTCGCTTTACGAATACGAGGGTGCGCCGGATGCCGAAGACATTATTATTGCGATGGGCTCGGGTGCTGAGACGGCAGCGGAGACCGCCGCTTATTTGAATGCTCAGGGCCGGAGTGCGGGGGTGCTGAAGATACGCCTCTATCGCCCACTGGATCTGAAGCGCCTGATCGCTGCCTTGCCCAAAACTGTGCGGCGCATAGCGGTGTTGGACCGCTGCAAAGAGCCGGGAGCGCTGGGTGAGCCGCTGCTGCTTGAGATCATGGCGAGCCTAGAGGAGGCGCGTCAGTCCGGACTCTTGCCCGACTCTTTCTGTCCACTTGTTATCGGGGGCCGCTACGGTCTCGGCTCCAAGGATTTCACTCCGGCCATGGTCAAAGCGGTCTATGACGAGTTGCTAAAAGACAAGCCCAAGCGGCGCTTTACGGTCGGGATCGTCGATGATGTGACGGGGCTCTCGTTGCCGGTTGAGGCAGACTTCGATCTCGAACAGCCCGGTGTGATCGGGGCGGTCTTTTTTGGTTTGGGCTCGGACGGCACAGTCGGGGCCAACAAGAACAGTGTGAAAATAATCGGGGAGGGCACCGCCAACTATGCCCAGGGCTACTTTGTTTATGACTCCAAGAAGTCCGGCGCTGTCACCATCTCGCACCTGCGCTTTGGCCCGGAACAGATCCGCGCGCCGTATTTGATTAAAAACGCCAGTTTTGTGGCCTGCCATCAGGCGCAGTTTCTGGAGCAGTACGATGTGCTGGAGTCTGCCTCCAGTCAGGGGGTCTTTTTACTCAATTCCATTTACGATGCGGAGACGGTTTGGGCCCACATGCCGCGTCCGGTACAGTCTGCCATCATTGAGAAGCAACTCCGGTTTTATGTCATCGATGCCTATACTGTGGCGCGAGAGGCTGGCATGGGCGGGCGGATCAATACGATCATGCAAACCTGTTTCTTCGCTATTTCCGGTGTGCTGCCGAAAGATGCGGCGATCGCCAAGATCAAGGAGGCGATTGAAAAGACCTACGGTAAGAAAGGGCCGGAGGTCGTGCAAAAGAATTTCAATGCGGTGGATCAGACCCTGGCAGCTTTGCAACAAGTTCGGGTGCCGGCGGTAGTCAGTTCGACCTTGGAAATGCCAGCTGTAGTGCCGGCAGCAGCGCCGGACTTCGTGCAACGTGTCACTTCGGTGATGTTGCAAAACAAGGGCGATGCTTTGCCCGTCAGCGTCTTCGGTCCGGATGGGGTGTGGGCGGTCGGCACCAGCCAGTGGGAGAAGCGCAACATCGCACAGGAAATCCCCATCTGGGACCCCGGCGTCTGCATCCAGTGCAACAAATGTGTCCAGGCCTGTCCGCACGCAGCGATCCGCTCCAATTTTTACGATCCGTCCGCACTGGACGCTGCGCCCGAATGCTTCCGTTCGACTGATTTCCGGGTGCGTGAGTTTGCCGACAAGCAGTTCACCATCCAGGTGGCCCCGGAAGATTGCACCGGTTGTTCGCTCTGCGTTGCCGTCTGCCCGGCCAAAAACAAGGCTAACCCCCGCGAGAAAGCAATCAACATGCGGATGCAAGCCCCACTGCTGGAAGACGAGCGGGCCAACTATGAATTTTTCCTCAACCTGCCCCAGCCCGACCGCGCAACGCTGAAAGACGATGTCAAATTCACCCAGTTCAAGCAGCCACTCTTTGAGTATTCGGGTGCGTGTGCCGGTTGTGGGGAGACGCCTTATCTGAAGATGCTGACCCAAATTTGTGGAGATCGCTTGCTGATGGCAAACGCCACCGGGTGCTCCTCGATTTACGGGGGTAATTTGCCCACCACACCCTATACGTGTAACTCGGAAGGGCGCGGCCCGGCCTGGGCCAATTCGCTCTTTGAGGACAACGCTGAGTTCGGTCTGGGCATGCGGGTAGCCGTCGACCAGCAGGCCAGTATGGCGCAGGGCTTACTCCGGCGTCTAAGCCATTCACTGGATGCAAAACTCATCGCTGCGATCCAGCAAGCGGATCAATCGAGCGAGGCCGGCATCGCCGAGCAGCGTGGCCGGGTGGATCAACTCAAGCAGTCGCTAGGTCTGCTGGACTCGCCGCTGGCGCGACGCTTGCTCGATCTGGCTGACTATCTGGTGGAGAAATCTGTCTGGATTGTCGGTGGCGACGGCTGGGCCTATGATATTGGATTCGGCGGACTCGATCATGTGCTGGCCTCGGGCCGGAATGTAAATATCATGGTGCTGGATACGGAGGTTTATTCGAATACGGGTGGACAAGCCAGCAAGTCCACCCCGATTGGGGCGATTGCCAAGTTCACCTCGTCGGGCAAAGTCACGGGTAAGAAAGACCTCGGATTGGTGGCGATGAACTACGGCAATGTCTATGTCGCACGGGTTGCCATGGGGGCTAAGGACACGCAAACGGTCAACGCCATTTACGAGGCCATGCGCCACCCCGGCCCCTCGCTGATCATCGCCTACAGTCATTGCATCGCCCACGGCTATAATCTGGCGAGCGGATTCGATCAGCAAAAGCTGGCGGTCGAGACCGGCACCTGGCCCCTCTACCGCTATGATCCCGCGCGGGCCACCAGCGGCGAGAACCCATTTAAACTGGATTCGCGCAGGCCCAAACAGCCGCTCTATGTTTACACGGACAACGAAGCCCGCTTCCGTATGCTCAAGATGAAGGACCCGGCCCAAGCCAAAGAACTGGGCCAGCGCGCCCAGCAATTTGTGGATGAGCGCTTCGAGCTTTACGAGCGGATGGCTCAGCCGTATGATGCGGCTAAGGCATCGCTGACCGATTGAACCCTCAGCTCATAATTGCCATGAACCTAAAGACTCCCTATCTAGGCCTCGAATTAAAGCATCCGATCATAGCGGGTGCTTCGCCCTTGCCCGATGACCTGGATAAGGTGCGTGCCCTGGAGGATGCCGGCATCGCGGCGATTACGATGTATTCGCTCTTTGAGGAGCAGATCACCCAAAACATCGTTGGCGCCGAAGCGCACGTCGGCAGCTATGAGAATTCCTTTTCTGAGGCGATCTCCTATTTCCCTGAAGTGGACCTGCTCGAACGTGGGGTCGAGGGCTATCTCGAACAATTGCAACGCGTCAAGGCGGCTGTCGATGTACCAGTCATCGCCTCGCTCAATGGCACCCGGGAGGGCACTTGGGTCAACTACGCCAGTCTGATGGAGGATGCCGGTGCGGATGCCCTGGAGCTCAATCTCTACTTCTTGCCCACGGACATCGAGGAGAGTGCCAGCCAACTCGAAGACCGCTGCGTGCGCATTGTCCAGGCAGTTAAAGCGTGCATCGATATTCCGCTTTCAGTTAAGCTCTCGCCCTTTTTCACAGCGCTGCCGCATTTTGCCAAACGCCTGGCAGAGGCCGGTGCCGATAGCCTCGTCTGCTTCAACCGCCTCTACCAGCCCGACATTGATACGGACGAGCTCGACATCCGGCCCAAGCTCGATTTATCGCATTCCAATGAGTTGCGCTTACGCCTGCGTTGGCTGGCCTTTTTGAGTGGCCGGATCGATATGCAGCTGGCGGTCTCCGGGGGTGTGCACACGGGCCACGATGTGGCCAAGGCGCTGATGGCCGGTGCCGATGTTGTGCAGATTGTTTCCACATTATTGATCAATGGCCCGGGGCATTTCGCCGAGGTGCTGGCCGAGTTGAAACAGTGGGTCGAAGAAAAAGAATACAATTCGCTGGACGAACTGCGCGGCTGCATGAACTACCTCCGCTGCCCCGACCCCGCAGCCCTGGAGCGGGCCAACTATATGCGCTTACTCAAGAGCTGGCGTAAATAGCCGGGACGCACGAATCCACGTATCCTGAATGCTACCTTATCTGTAAATTAGCCGATTCAAATTAGGCAGGGAAGATAGCTTGCCAGAGTCCTGTGATTGGCTTCTTAATTTGGTCGATGGCGGATTCCTGGGAAACACTTAAACTACTGGCCGACTCGACGCGGGTGCGGATACTTTCGCTCTTGACCCGTGAGGAACTTTCGGTGGCGGAGCTGCAGGAGATTCTGGACATGGGGCAGTCGCGCATCTCTTCGCACCTGGGGCTGTTGCGGCAGGGGGAGTTGGTCCACGACCGGCGGGAGGGGAAGAAGACTTTTTATGCGATCAATCGCAACTTCGATGCGCAGGGGGTGGCTCTGATGCAGGCGGCCTGCAACTCGGTCGAGGGCACGGAGGCGATTGCGGCCGACGTGGCCAATTTGAACCGTATCCTGGAGAAACGGAAGCAGCAGTCGGAGCAGTACTTTAATTCAGTGGCGGGACGCTTGGGCAAAAACTACTGTCCCGGTCGGAGTTGGGAGGCGATTGGGCACTTTCTGCTGCATCTGACGCCAAAGATCCGGATCGCTGACCTGGGCGCGGGTGAGGGGCTGATCTCGCAACTTCTGGCGCGCCGGGCGGAGCAAGTGATTTGTGTCGATAACTCGCCCAGGATGGTCGAGTTCGGCAGTGATCTGGCCGCAAAAAACGGGTTTAGTAATCTTCGTTATGAATTGGGTGATATCGAGGCAGTGCCGCTCAAAGCCAAGAGCGTCGATCTGGCTCTGCTCAGTCAAGCGCTGCACCATGCCCAGCACCCCCAGGCAGCGGTGGCGGAGGCTTACCGCATTTTGAAACCAGGGGGGCAGGTGATCATCATCGACCTACTGGAACACCAGTTTGAAAAGGCGCGGGAACTCTATGCCGATGTCTGGCTGGGCTTCTCGGAAAATGCGCTGTATCAGTTTTTAAAATCGGCGGGCTTTCGTAAGATCGAAGTCAACCTAGTCGCACGGGAAAGCGAAGCGCCGAACTTTCAAACCGTATTGGCCAGTGGAGTGAAGTAGCTTTCAGCTCACATACTTCTGGACGATGGGGATGCGGCGACCGATGCCAAAGGCGAGCGGGGTGGTCTTGAGGCCGGGGGCGGCTTGTTTACGTTTGTATTCGTTGAGATCGACCTTGCGCACGATGTCGTCGACGGTGGCGGGGTCGTAGCCCTTTTCGGCGATCTCGGCGCGGGAGAGGCCTTCCTCGATATAGAGCCGGAGGATGCCGTCGAGCACGGGATAGGGGGGCAGGGAATCCTCGTCTTTCTGGTCGGGGCGGAGCTCGGCAGAGGGTGGCTTTTCGATGGTGTTGATTGGGATGCGCAGGCGGTCGAGATTCATGTGGCGGGCCAGTGCATAGACCCGCATCTTGGGCAGGTCGGAAATAGCAGCGAGGCCGCCGCACATATCGCCGTAGAGGGTGCAGTAGCCGACTGAGATCTCGCTCTTGTTGCCGGTGGTGAGCAGGAGTGCGCCAAACTTGTTGGAGAGTGCCATCAGGAGCAGACCGCGGGCGCGGGCCTGGATGTTTTCTTCGGTAACATCGCGGGCGCGACCGGCGAAGAGCTCGCTCAGCGCCGACTCCGCAGCAGACACCGTATCGGCGATGGCAATCTCGTGGTATTCGATACCGAGGTTCCGGGCCAGTGCGGCGGCGTCGTCGCGGCTGTGCTGACTGGAAATGGCGGAGGGCAGGGCGATGCCGATGACGTTGTCCGGGCCGAGGGCCTCGGCAGCGAGGGCAGCCACGACAGCGGAATCGATCCCCCCACTTAGGCCGATCAGAGCTTTTTTGAAACCGCTTTTGTGGGCATAGTCGCGGAGTCCAAGCACGAGGGCGGCTTGCGTGGCGGCGTTGCCCTTGGGGTTGAAATGCTCCGAGACGTAGCCGTTGGGCTTATCGACATCGATAACGTGGCAGGCTTCTTCAAAGGCGGCCAGGCCGGCGATGAGGCCACGCTCGTGGTGGGCGGCCAGACTGCCGCCATCGAAGATCAGCTCGTCGTTACCGCCGACGGCGTTGCAATAGACGGCCGGGCAGCCACAGCGTTCGGCGGCGTCTTGCACGAGTGGCTCACGGGCCTCGTTTTTACCCTCGTGCCAGGGGCTGGCCGATAGATTGATGAGTAGGTCGATCTTTTGCGCGGCCAGCACCCCGACTGGATCCTGGCAGTAGCGGCGGCTGGTTTTGAGGCTCGGGTGGGTCCAGATGTCTTCACAGATGGTGAGGCCGATCTTTTGGCCACGCCACTCGACTACGGTGGGTCCTTCGGCCGGCTCGAAATAGCGCTCTTCATCGAAGACATCGTAGCTGGGGAGCAGCGACTTGCGGGCGACGCTTGTGACCTCACCGGACTCACACCAGGCAGCGGCATTGTAATACGGGCGGCCGCTGATGCAGGGGCCGCGATCCTGCACGTAGCCGATGATGGCGGGCACGCTGCCGATCTGTTTGGCGATGTCTTCCAGGGCGCTTTCGGTATCACTGACGAAGCGGCTCTTAAACAGCAAGTCGCGCGGCGGGTAGCCACAGACGGCCAATTCGGGAAAGACGACCAGTTCTGCGCCCTCCGAGACCAAAGCCTGGTAGGCCGAAAGAATACGTTTGGTATTGCCAGCGAGGTCGCCGACGGTGGTGTTGATTTGTGCGATTCCAATTTTCATAAAACGATTGTTTGAATGTCGACTTGCAATGGGGAGCGTTGCGGGAATAGTCCTTCTTTTGTGAACGATTTAATAGCTGTCTGATCGCTGATCGAACACAAGCTCAACTGACTTGCCAACCAGTATTTTACAATGCATCGACAACTGAAGACTTTCGCCATCATAATCGCACTTTGTTGGGGTTTATTTGCTCTGCCCGCGCAGGCCTCTGAAATGTACCGCTCGCCCGACGCGGCACCGCTCTTGCTGAGTCTGGACGATGCGATGGAGCGGATCAAAGCGCAGAACTTACAAGTCTTGATCCGTCAGGAATCGGTGCGGCGTGCACTCGAGCAGAGCTACCAGCGCCGGGCAGCACTCTTGCCGCAGTTTTCAGCCAGGGCGGAGCAGACCCGGCAGCAACTGGCGCGGGGCTTTGCCGCAGAGGACTTCGACACGCCCGCATTTAATAGCTTCGGCTCGCGCCTGGATGCCTCTTTGTCCGTTTTTGATACCGAGCGCTATGCGGATTATCGACTGGCTAAGCTTAATTTTGCGATTGAGCAGTTGGACCTCGAGGCGGCGACGCAGGACATCCTGGAGCAGGTCGTTTTGCTTTATTTCACGCAGCTGCGTGATCTGCGCAGTGTGGAGATCGCACTCGGCAATTTGGAGCGGGAGCGGGCCCTTTTGGAGCTGGCCCAGCAGCAGTTTGAAGCGGGCGCTGCGATCAAGATTGATGTGACCCGGGCGGATGTGCGGGTGGCCGCTCAGCGCCGCGAAGTGATGGAAGCAGAGATTGCGGTGCAAAGCTCGTTGCTTGAATTGAAGGCCTTGCTCGACCTCGACTTGGATCAGGCGGTTCAGTTGGATCGTTCCATCATTGAGGGGCTCAACGCGCCGCCTTCAATCCTGCACTATGGTTCGCTGGAAGTATTGACGGAGATCCGGCCCGAGTTGCTGAGCCAGCAAAAGACCCTGCAACAGGCCGAACTGGCCAGAAGAGCGGCGGGTTGGCAACGTTTGCCCACAGTCGAGCTCTTTGCCAACTGGGGCTATGATTCAAGTCGAGCCTTCGATGGTAACGAGGGGGAGGCCTGGCTGTTTGGCCTGCGGGCCAGTATCCCGATTTGGGAGGGTGGCCGCATCGCAGCCGAGCGACGGGAAGCCGCGGCAGCAGTCCGACAAAACGAGTATGCCATGCGCGACTTGCGCCGGCAAACTGAGCGGCAGTTTAAATTTGCGATCGTGGAAATGGAGTCCCGCTACGCGCAGATCGAGATTGCCAAAGATGAGGTGCGGCTCGGTGGGGACGAAGTGGAGCAGGCGCTGGAGCGCTATCGGGAAGGCCTCGGTGATAATCGTGAATTGATTGATGCGCAAAAGCGCCTGGCGGATGCAGAGCGTAGTCAGCTCCGGGCCATTTATCTCTACGGGCTGAGTCGTTTGGGTTTTGCGCGGTCCATTGGCTCGGTCGAAGCGGTGCTGAAGTAGTGGCAATGGCACCGAGACCACAGCAATTGATCCTGGCCTCCGCATCGCCCCGCAGGGCGGAGCTTTTAGAGCAAATGGGGCTGGCCTTCACCATCCGCCCGACACATGTGGCCGAGGACGACTCCGGGCGTGACGGACCCGAGCGCATGGTTCTGGACAATGCCCGGCTGAAGGCCGCCACGCTGGCTGAGCAGGTGCCGGAAGCACTGGTCCTCGGCTCGGATACGACGGTCGCGCTGGAGGATCAGATATTGAGTAAGCCCACGGATTTGGACGATGCCCGGCGGATGCTTGGCCTGTTATCCGGGCGCAGTCATACAGTTTATACCGCCGTGGCGCTTTACTGGCAGGCCGGGGCGCTGGTGCATAGCTTCGTCGAGCGCAGTGTGGTGCGTTTCAAGACACTCGATCCCACCGGCATCGAGCAGTATATGGCTCTAGTCGATCCATTGGATAAGGCCGGAGCCTACGGCATTCAGGCTGGGCGCGATTTGATCATCGATACGGTGGAGGGCTCGATTGAGAATGTCATGGGCTTGCCAATTCAGGCGCTTGCGGCATGTTTAGAGGAACTCAGATTCGATTTCAGCGACTAAGCGAACGACTCCCTCCTTTAATTTGTGCCTCAGGTATTAACAGACTCCCGCAAGCAAGCCTTGTGGCCGGACGACCGCAGACTGCCCAAGTGGCCCACGCTCTTGGCCCTGATCGGCACGGTGCTGATCCACTTGAGTGTGATCCTGGTGCTGCCCGCTCAGCTGATGCCCATACCGGATCCAGCCAAGGAGCGTGCTCGACCGACTGAATATGAGATCAGCCTGGTCGATCCGGAGCAGCTACGCTACGTCGAGGCCAATCCAGCGGTGCCGCAAAACGAGCCGGACCGGACCGATCAATATTCCTACCGCAGTCAACAGGCCGCCGATGAGAGCCCGCTCTCCGATCCGCTCAATCAGCCTCGGGTGGAGGGGGAGACAGACTCACAAAAAATCATACAGGGCACCTTGGAGCAAAGCCCACCGGTCGAGCCGGGCATCTATGCTCCCGAGGCCCAACCCGGTGAGGGTGAGAGAGATGCCGGAGGCGAATCAGGCGATCCCAGCGAGCCAGCGCCGGACAGCGAGCCGTCAGCACCCAGCCTAGCTCAGCCGCTGCCGGCACCGGATTTTCTGCAGCAGGAAGTGGTCAGCGAAGCGGGGCCCGGCAGTCAGATCGAGCCTGTTGGCGAAGCCAGCGAAGTGACGGAGGCCCCGGATCCCAATGCGCCGATCGATCTGTATCGTCCGCCCGCCGATCAGCCAGTCGAGGCCAGCATGGCCGACGGTGGCAGGGGGGCCAGCCAACGACAAGCTGAGCCCCGACCACGCCCACGCCTGGCCCCCGAGCTCGTGACGGGGCCACTCATGCGCTCTCAGGGCTCGGCCAGTCGTCGCGGCACACTCGCGATCGATGCCACCTTTAGCGAATTCGGGGAGTATGAGCAGCAGTTCTACGCTGCGGTGCAGACCGGATGGTATCAGGAAATCGAGTTTTTTCAGCCGATTGATACGGCCTCCCAAGTGCATGTGCGCTTCACCTTACATGCCGACGGGCGCGTGAGTGATGTGCACACGGTCCATAGTACCGCCAGCGAGATCGCCACCTTTATTAGCGAGAATGCCATCAGCAAGCGCTCACCCTTTCGTCCATGGACGCGGGAGATGGTGCAGGTCTTCGGGCAAGAGCGGACGCTGAATGTGCGTTTTCACTATCGCTGAGCGTGGATTCCTGTTATTAACTATTGAGTTTTGGGGACTGGGACTTAGAGCTAGTCTAGTTTCCAACAATGACCGACTCCAACGATAACAATATAGCGCAACTCCCCCTCAACGAGGGCGTGCGTCTGCTAGCCCACAATGAGGATGGCTTGGTCGCACTGGACAAACCAGTCGGCGCAATGTCGCACCCGAACACAGCAGAAGAAAACCACCGGGCGCTGCTCACGGTGGATTACGACCTGGAGTCAGAGTGCTACCATTGGACCGATAGCGACGGTCATGCGCGTAAGGTCTGGTTGATCAACCGTCTGGATTCGCCGACATCGGGGGTCATTCTCTTGGGGCTCAATGCCGAAATCAGCCAGCTGATTAAAGGTGAATTTGCTTCGCACCGGGTGACTAAAACCTACTACGCACTGGTTCGTGGCACGCCAGAAAAACCGGCCGGCGCTTGGTCAGACAAATTGTCGAAGGATGTTCACTGCGGCAAGCGCGTGATCAAAAAGGCGCGATTCGTATCCGCCAAAGCCCGCTACCAAATGGTCAAGTCACCGACTGGTGGCTTTCCAGTAACTCTACTCAAATTGTTTCCCCTGACCGGGCGCACGCACCAGCTACGCGTGCAGTGCAAGCAACACAAACTCCCCATCGTGGGAGACCGTAGCTACGGTAATTTCAGCTTTAACCGGGAGGTGGCGGAGCACACGGCGGTCAAGCGTATGCTGCTACACTCGGCTGAAACCATCGTGCGCTACAGCTATCGCGGGAAGGTGCGGGAGTTCAGGGCTGAGTCGGAGCTCCCCGAGGACTTCCAAGAGGTGATTCGCTACCGCCCCGGGCTCAATCACGGGAAAGTCCCGAGCCCTGTTCTGGCTCGCCGACGCTTCAAGCTCTGAAAAATGCGGGTATACTGGCTCCCACCACTGGAGCCAAAAGATATACCCGGGCCTGGTTCAACTGTGCGGGATCGAGGCGCAGCACCCGCCAATCAGTTCTTGAGAGCGGTATTTGCGCGTTGATGCCGCTTGCGGGTGACTGCTTTTTCTCCTTCCACGATACAAAATACTGCGAATCCGACACCGATGGGGAGGAGCCAGTGGCGTAGCTCAAGAGGAGCGGTACCAAAGGCGGTCTGCATAAACGGCAGATAGACAAAGCCGAGTTGCAGCAAGAGCATAGCCGCTGCTGCAAACCAGACCACACGGTTAGTGAAAAGGTGCTCCAACTGGCAACTGGATTCGCGCATAAAGCGGCTGTTGAATAAATAAAAGACCTGCCCGAAGACCAGCGTATTGATGGCGACGGTGCGGGCAAATTCGATCGACATCTCCTGTGCCTGCTCAATCGAAAAAACTGCGATAGTCGCTCCGCCGACGAGCATCGAAACCAAGCCGATACGCCAAATGAAATGCAGCCCGAGGATGTGCGCTCCGGGGTCCCGTGGCGGGCGTTTCATGATGCCCGGCTCGGACGGCTCGAAGGCCAGGGCAAGCGCGAGGGTGACAGCGGTGACCAGGTTGACCCATAAAATTTGTACGGGAGTGATGGGCAGTACCCAGCCGAAAGCGATGGCGACGAGGATGACAAGCGATTGCGCCCCGTTGGTCGGGAGGATAAAGAGGATGGATTTGCGCAGGTTGTCGTAGATCGTCCGCCCCTCTTCGACGGCGCGCTCGATGGAAGCGAAGTTGTCATCGGCCAGCACGATGTCGGCAGCCTCCTTGGTTGCCTCGGTGCCTTTGATGCCCATGGCCACACCGACGTCGGCGCGTTTGAGGGCGGGCGCGTCGTTGACGCCGTCGCCTGTCATGGCGACGACTTCACCGTTGGCCTGCAGGGCTTTGACCAGGCGCAATTTGTGCTCCGGACTTGTGCGTGCGAAAATATCGGTTTCGCGCACGAGTTTTTGTAGTTCCTGGTCACTCGCTTCTTCCAGTTCGGCACCGGTGATGGCGTGGTCGCTGTCGGTAATGCCCATATCGCGGCCGATGGCGCAGGCGGTGCCAGCGTGGTCGCCGGTGATCATTTTCACGCGGATGCCGGCCTCACGGCATTTGGCGATGGCTTCGATCGCTTCCGGGCGTGGGGGATCGACGATGCCGACCAGGCCGACGAAAATCATGTCTTCGTCGAGGTCCTGGGCGGAGAGCTCGGTTTTCCCATCGTCGACCGGGCGGCTGGCGGCGGCGAGGACGCGGAGCCCCTTGCCGCCGAGACTGTCGATCCACTCTTCCCAATAGGACTGGTCGATCGGCTCGGTTTCACCGGAAGCGTTGCGCTGGTGGGTGCAGCGTTTGAGCAGGCGGTCGGGTGCACCCTTCATGAAGATGTGTGTGCCCTTGCCGTCGGGTAGACGGTTGAGCGTGGCCATAAACTTGTTGTCCGAGTCGAAGGGGATAGCGGCGATGCGCGCATAGTGCTCGCGCTCAAAAGCGGCTTTGCGTCCAAGGGAGCAGAGGGCCCCTTCAGTCGGTTCTCCCGTGACAGTCCAATGACCGTCCTTTTGGGTGATCTCGGAGTCGTTGCAGACCATCATGGTTTCAATCACGGCCCTGAGATCGCTGTAGTCGTTGAGGGTGGCCGATTCACCGTCGAGGGTAATCTTGCCTTCCGGTTCATAGCCGATCCCGTCGACCTGGTAGTCGTGCTGGCGGGTGATCACCTGGCGGGCGGTCATTTCGTTGCGCGTCAGGGTGCCGGTTTTGTCGGAGCAAATTACGGTGACCGAGCCAAGGGTCTCGACGGAAGAGAGTTGGCGGGTGATGGCGTTGCGCCGCGCCATACTCTGTACACCGATGGCAAGCGTGATCGTGAGGATGGCGGGCAAGCCTTCCGGGATGGCAGCGACGGCGAAACCGATGGCGGCGAAAAACAGCTCGTCCATGCCGTAGTCGTGCAGAATCCAACCCAGCACAAACATTGAAATGGCCATGCCTATGATGACAAGGGAGAGGGTTTTGGAAAACGCTGCCATCTGTCGTGTCAGCGGGGTGGCCAGGGTCTGCACCTCGGAAATCATGCGATTGATTTTACCCATCTCCGTCTGAGCACCGGTTGCGGTGACGATGCCGCTACCCCGGCCGCTTGTAACAATCGACCCCGAAAAGGCCATGCTGCTGCGATCGCCCACACCCGCTTTTGCCTCCACCGGATCGGTCTTCTTGGCGGAGGGCACGGATTCTCCGGTCAGGGCCGACTCTTCGATGCGCAGATTGTTGGTCTCGGTGAGCCGCAGATCTGCTGGTACACGGTCTCCCGCACGCAGGCGTACCCGATCGCCCGGCACCAGGTCCTCGGCGTCGATTTCTCTCCACTCACCAGCGCGCCGCACCTGGGCAAGCGTGGAGAGCATTTTGCGGAGACCTTCCAGCGCTTGCTCGGCTTTACCTTCCTGGATCATGCCGATGATGGCATTGATCACGACGACCGCCATGATGACAATGGTATCGATCCAGTGGCCGAGGACCGCAGTGATCAGCGCCGCTCCGATGAGGATGTATATCAGGGTGTCGTGGAAATGCTTGAAGAAACGCTTGAGCAAGCCCTCTTTAACGCCGGCGGGCAGCTTATTGGGGCCAACTGCCTGCAAGCGCTGCGTCACTTCCGAGTCGCTCAAACCATCGGGCCCGCTGCTCAGTTTTTGGGCAGTTTCCTCCCCCGAAAGGGCATGCGGGTGATTGACAGCAAAGGGTTCTTCGGGTGTTTGACTCATTTTCCGGATTCTTCATCTTGAAGCACTTCGCGCACACGTTTCACCTCGGCCAGCTGCTTTTCATCCGGCTTCGGGTAGGCCAGCGGTAAGCCACGCAAAGTTTCAATGATGATATGGGAAATGATCAAGCGCGCGTTACGCTTGTCATCTGCCGGCACGCAGTACCAGGGGGCGAGGCCGTGGCTGGTGTTTTGCAGGCATTCGGCGTAGACCTTTTGAAAGTCGTCCCATTGGGCGCGGCTCTTTAAGTCGGCGGCGCTGATTTTCCAGTGCTTGTCCGCTTCTTCGGCGCGGGACAGCAGCCGCTGCCGTTGCTCCTCTTTGGAGACGTGTAGAAAGAACTTCAATACGCGCGTGCCGTTGCGGTGGAGGTAGTCCTCGAACTGGACGATGTCCCGATAGCGGTCTGGCCAAAATTGATCCTGCTCCGCGTATCCATCCGGCAATGACTGTGCCGCCAGCACGCCTGGCATGGCTTTCACAATCAGGACCTCCTCGTAGTAAGACCGATTGAATATCCCGATGTGGCCGCGCATCGGCAGCCGCTTGGTCGTTCGCCAAAGATAATCGTGCGCCAGTTCCTCATGACTCGGCTGCTTAAAGCTGTGGACCTGACAACCCTGCGGGTTGACGCCGCTCATGACATGGCGAATCGCCCCGTCTTTACCAGCCGTATCCATTCCTTGAAAAATCAGCAGCAGGGCGTAGCGTCCGTGGGCATACAAAATACGTTGGAGGTCGTGCAGCTCCTCCGTAAATTCATCCATCCGCTCCCGGTAATCTTTCTTGGATTTGTAGAGCTTATCGATACCGGTCGGCAGGTTCGTGAGTTGCAGCGGTTTGGCCGTTTTGCCGGAAACCGGAACACGAAAATCATTGGGCTGGCAGGAAAGATTCATGGTTCTGAGATGGTTCTGGAATGAAAAAACGCTAACTTTAGTACACACGCATACCTGAGCTTGTCAACAAAAGCAAATGGCGGCATTGATTCCAGCTGCTCACTCAGCGCGGTTATTCCTGGTATCCTTTTCCCGGGTAGGGTGCGGCGTCTAAACTCTGGGGCTTATTATGCAGGCTGTAAGCTAAACTCGAAAAGAGACCTTTGATCGTAAAGCGTTACAGATTGGAGTCTTTAAAATATGGGTGTCCTATTTACCTTCCAGATTGGAGTCTTTAAAATATGGGTGTCCTATTTACCTTCCTATTTACCTCTCCTATTTTCCTATGGCTTGGCTAGATAGGCGATGGTTTCGACCACGAAGTGATCGAGGCTGGCTTCTGTGGACTCAAAGGCAACCGGAAGTTTGAGTTCTTGCAAGGTTTTCGTGGTCAGGGGGCCGATGCTGCCGAAGACGGGGCGGCGGGCGTCGGATGCCAGCACTAGTGCCGCGTGTTGATCGACAAAGGACTTTACAGTGGAGGCGCTGGTGAAGAGCACGGCGTCGGCACCTTCCTGGCGGAAGCGCTCGGCGGCAGGGTGCTGGCTGAGATTGGTCTTGCTCGTTTTGTAGAGAGGAAGGGTGTCGACGATGGCGCGGCCCTCGTCGGATTCGAGACGCTGGACCAGACTTTCGCGGTTCTGGTTGCCGGTAACCACCAGGATCTGCACGCTTTCGACGCCTTCATTCTGAATGAGTTCCTCGGCCAGGGCGTCGGCGTTGGCCTTTCTCGGGATCAGGTCGACTTTTAGTTTGTGCTTATGGATCTCGCGGGCGGTGGCCGCACCGACCGCTGCGATCCGCATCGGCCCTAGACAGCGAATATCATCGTAGGCCTTGTAGAAGAGATCGAAGAAATGCTTCACCCCGTTGGCGCTGGTAAAAATGATCCACTCATAGACAGCGATGCCGGCAAAGACTTCGCTCACGAGCTTTTCGTCGAAGTGCTGCTGCACCGAGATAAAGGGGAGCTCGATCACTTCGGCCCCCTGGGCACTGAGCAATTGACTCAGCTGACCGGCTTGCTCGCGGGCGCGGGTGACGACGATGCGTTTCCCAAACAGGGGGCGTCCCTCAAACCACTCGGTCTTGGTGCGCTGCGCCACCACTTCGCCAATGATGATCATTGCCGGCGTGCCGATACCGGAGCGTTCCAAGTCGCCTAGAATACTATCGACGGTGCCATAGACCGACTTTTGCCGACTCAGGGTGGCCCATTGGATGATCCCCACTGGCATTTGGCCGGATAGGCCACCTGCTTTGAGCTCTTTCAGAATACGCGGCAGTTGCCCCAGACCCATGTAGAGGCAGAGGGTGCCGCCGATCTTCCCATACTTGGAAAAATCGATGCTCAGGGTCTGCTTGTCCGGGTTTTCATGGCCGGTGAGAAAGGTGATGGATGAGCTGAAATCGCGGTGGGAGAGGGGGATGCCGGCATAGGCTGCGGCCGCCAGAGCCGCCGTTACACCGGGGACGATTTCGAAGGGGATCTTGTCAATCTGTAGCTCGCTGACCTCCTCGCCGCCGCGCCCAAAGACGAAAGGGTCGCCACCTTTTAAGCGGACCACTTGAAGCCCCTTGCGGGCCCGGTCGACCAGGAGCTCCTCGATCTCGTCCTGCGGGATCGAGTGCATTCCCGATTGCTTGCCGACGTAAAGCTTCTCCGCGTCTGCCTTGGCCCAATCGAGCAGGGCCGGATTGGCCAGATAGTCATAAACGATGACGTCTGCGCGCTCGATTAGTTCACGCGCCCGGACCGTTACGAGACCCGGATCGCCCGGGCCAGCGCCGATTAGATATACTTTTCCTGATGTCATTGTGTTGCGGGATGGTCGGGATACGGGATACGGGATACGGGATACGGGATACGGGATA
>REBV01000168.1 GCA_007692545.1 Puniceicoccaceae bacterium | reverse complement strand
TTCGTAGCCGGGTTGGCTCTGCCGCCCGGTCAGCGTTGTCGGCCTGCTGCGTTGCAGGACGGGGCAGGCGGCGGAGCCAACCTGCCTACTGGGAAATTCGTAGCCGGGTTGGCTCTGCCGCCCGGTCTGGGTTGTTGGTCTGCGGTGTTGCAGGACGGGGCAGGCGGCGGAGCCAACCTGCCTACTGTTGGAAATTCGTAGCCGGGTTGGCTTCACTTCGGGTCCACCCAATTGATAAAGGCTTCCAAGTGTGCAAAGCTCTCTTGTTTGTCTCCGCGTGTTACCTGCCAAGTGCCAGCACTCACTTCGACCGAGAAGGCCGCTACGTCTTTATCCTCTGCCACACCAAAGCCCAGGCGCTCCAGCGCGCGTTGCGTCCAGATCCGATCGAGACCCTGGCCGGAAAGCTGCACTTTCAGGCAGGGTGCCGGATGTGTGCGGAAGCTACCGGCTGAAGCATCCCAGTCAAGGTTCTCACTGGCAAAGACTTCGGCAAACTGTCCGTTCAGGGCGAGCGCTTCGGGTGCGCCTTGAATCAATTCACCTTCAGCCGAGAGCAAGCAGAGTCGGTCGGCGAAGCGGAGTGCCAGGTCGAGGTCGTGCGTTGAGAGGAGGAGTGCCAGGCCTTCGCGGTGGGCCAGATTGCGCAGGATCGACATGAGCTCGACCCGGCGGGGCAGGTCGAGGAAGGCTGTGGGCTCATCCAGCAGCATGAGTTTGGCCTCTTGTGCCAAGGCGCGGGCGATGGAAACTTTCTGTCGTTCACCATCGCTCAGTTCGGCCACTTGTCGCCGAGCCAGCGCGCTGGCACCGACTGCTTCAAGTGCCCATTTGATGCGCTCGTGGTCGCGTGCGTCGAGCCCACCGAACCACCCGGAATAGGGGTGGCGTCCGAGTGAAACCAAAGAGAACACATCCATCATGCCGATGGGCAACCCTTCGGTCAAAACGACGCTGACGGCCTGGGCCCGCTCCCTTGGGGTGATTGCGTGCAGGGCTTGTTGACCTAGCAAAAGCTCGCCGCTTAGCGGGGGCTGCATCCCGGCCAGTGTGCGGATCAGCGTGGACTTGCCCGCACCATTCGGGCCGAGCAGACAAACGAACTCACCTCCGCGCAGGGCGCAATCCAGACCTTTAGCGACCACCACAGTGTGACTGCGGTGCCCGTAGCCGATGCTCAGTTGCCTGGTGCTGAGTTGTGTTGTGTGCTGCATCCTAAAAGAGACGTTTCAGTTTACGCTGGCGGACTAGCACGGCGATGATGACGGGTGCGCCGACCAGTGCGGTGATGGCGTTGAGGGGCAGGACGAAGTCAAGCCCCGGACCGCGTGCGACGAGATCGGCCAGGGCGGAGAGCAGTGCGCCCACTAGAATGGAGGCCGGAATCAGCACCCGGTGCCGGGTGGTTTGGAAAATAGCGCGGCAGAGGTGGGGTGCCGCAATGCCCAGGAAACCGATTGGGCCACAGAAGCCGGTCACCGTGCCGGCCAGCAGTGAAGCACCCAGCAAAACAAAAAAGCGCACCTGCTTGGTCGGGGTACCCATACTCTCGGCATAGCGTTCGCCCAGGAGAAGAGCGTCGAGTGGTTTTACAAATAGAGCACCCAGCACCATCCCGCCCAGAATGGCCGATGCAAAGTAGGGCATCTGCTGCCAGCTGACGTTACCGTAGTCACCGAACGACCAGTTGATGAAGGACTGCAAGCGCTCGGCCATGCTGAAAAACATCAGGATGCTGACCAGTGCCCCGATGGCGTAGCTAATCATTAAGCCGATAATCAGGACCGACATGATGTCGACGCGGCGCGAGAGGAGCAGCACGACAAAGAGGGTGGCGGCGGCCCCGCCGCTGGAGGCCAGGATTAGCAGCACTTGGCCGGAACCGGCCAGTCCACCGGTAAGGCTCAGGCCGACGGGGCCCAGGCTAAGTAAGACGATGGCCACGCCGAGGCTTGCACCGGAGTTGACCCCGAGCACAAAGGGGTCGGCCAGGGGGTTGCGAAAGACCGTCTGCATCAGCAGCCCCGCCATGCCCAGTGCGCCTCCGGCCAACAGCGCTGTCAGCATCTGTGGCAAGCGGAAGTCGACGATGATTTGTTGATGCACCGGATGGATCGACTCACTGCCGATCAGTGCCTGGAGGATTTGAAGCGGCGTGAAATGCACGCTGCCCAGGCATATGCTGAGCAGGGCAGTGGTCGCCAGCCCCAGCCCGATCAGGAGAAAAAGTATTGGGCGGCGGCTTGGGCCTGGACTGGTAGCTGTAGTGATCACGTTAATGGTTCGACTGTGCGCGATTCAAACGCTCGTAGTAAATCGGCGTGTGGTCGGGCAAAATATCCGGGTGAAAAATATGGATCAGGTCGGCCAGCACTTCATCGGGATGCACGACTCCGCGCTCCCAAATATTGTTACCACCGTGGGCACTCACTTGTTTTGAGTTGTTAAAGATCCGCCCCTCTTGCGCCGCTGCAAATTTACCGAAACGGGGGTCGGCGGCAAAAAGGGCATCCATGCTACGGTGGTGGCTTGGGTGTAGCCAGATATCAGCCTGAGCGGCGCGCAAAAAGACCCGCTCCGTATCGAGGGGGAGGGCCCGCTGACTGAGGTTATCGGCCCATAGATAGGCACCTCCCGCATGCTCAACCATCCGGGCTGCGAAACTCTGGCCGCCGGGCACATGCCAGGTGCCGGAGTAGGGCGCACCACTGAAAACGCTGGGCCGAGCCTCGAGCGTGGCGGTTTGCTGGCGCAGAGTTTCGTAGCGTAGTGCCGTGTTTTCAAAAAAAGCCCCGGCCTGCTCCGACGCTTCAAAAAACGCCGCGATAAATCGGATCCACTCGGCGCGGCCCAGCGGGTGGGGCTCCATGTAGCCCGCCGTGATGACAACCGGTAGGCCGGAGCGAATCAGTTTGGGCGAGACGTCAAAAGCCGGATCGGCCGATATACTGGTTAAAATCATATCCGGCTGCAGGAGCATCAGCCGCTCAATGTTCAAACTTTGTCCGTTCTGCACGGGCATAATACGGCCTGTTTCGACCGAATCGCGAACTCCAGGATGGCTGATGAAATCGACTGTGGCCGCCCCCACTATGCTGTCGAGTTGCCCCAGCACATCCAGGTAGCCGACATAGACCGTTTCCATGACGATGACCCGTTGCACCGGCGTGCGCACGACTTGAATCCCCGAGGGCAATTCCGGCAGCGGCGCTTCCTTCGGAACCAGGGCGTAGCGCTGGACCCGCTCGGAGTCGCCCAGCATAAGTTGAACCGTCAGCAAGGTATGCGTGTCGTATGGCTCGATGGTAAAGTTTTCGGCATACTGCAATGTCGGAGGCACTGCCTCCGCGGCTGCCATATTTGGCAACTGGGCCAGCAAAATCGTAAAAAGTGTGATCAGCGGTCGCATAAAAGATTCGTCATAGGATGATTGATCAGGAAACTAGCAGCACAAGTCTTATAATATGCTACCCTGGTTTCAAAACGGGCAATTCCCGCTCTACCTCGCGCCGATGGCGCGCTTTACCGATATCGTCTTCCGCGAGTTCTGCAAGGCGCAGGGTGCTGATGTCATGGTAACGGAGTTTGTCCAGGCCGATGCCCTCACGCGGGAGGACCCCAAGCTGTGGGAAACAGTCGACTTCACTCAGGCACAGCGGCCAATGGGGGTGCAGATTTTTGGGTCGAATCCGGATTCGATGGCGGCGGCGGCCCGCATGCTGGTGGAGCGCTTGCAGCCAGACTTTATCGATATTAACTTTGGTTGCCCGGCTGACCGAGTGATTTGTATGGACGCCGGTTCTTCCATGTTGCGCAATCCGAAGCGACTGGGCCAAGTGACGGGTGCGGTCGTCCGTGCCGTGCCGGAGACACCGGTGACCGTGAAGATCCGCACCGGTTGGGATGATGATAGTATTGTGGCTAATGAAGTCGGCCATATTGTTGAGGCGGAGGGGGCGCAAGCTCTGGCTATCCACGGGCGGACGAAAGTGCAGGGCTACCGCGGTGAGGCCAACTGGCCGGTCATCGCCGAAGTGGCCGAGGCGCTCTCGATCCCGGTCATCGGCAATGGCAATATTAACAGCGCCGAGGAAGTTATCCGCATCCGCCAGCAGACGGCCTGTGCGGGGCTCATGATCGGGCGCGCGGCCCTCGGCTACCCCTGGATCTTTCGTGACATCAAACACTACCTGGCACACGGCGAGGCGCCCTCGCCGCCGAGCATCCCCGAGCGCTGGTCGACCATCATTGAATATACCCGGCAGATCATGGCCCGCCCCTTTCGCGAGGCACGCCACAGTGACCTCCGCTGGATGCGCCCGAAATTTATTGCTTTAACCAAAGGCATGGAGGGCTCCCGTAAAATCCGTGGCGCGCTCGGTCAAGTCAATCAGATCGAGGATCTCGAGCGCGTGGCCCGGGAGCACTCTGCGCTCTATGGGGAGACATTGGGGAGCCAATCGTAGTTGGCTGTGCCCGTGGCTGTGGCTGTGGCGTGTCCGCTTGTCGGACGCCTTCGGTGTGTCGGCCATCTGGGGCGTACGGACCTCGGCGTCCGACAAGCGGACACGCCACGTAAGTCAAATTCATCGTTGAATGTCGCATGCTTGCCAACAAAGTTATCCCGCATCCCGCATCCCGTATCTCACATCCCGTCTCACTATCCACTCACAACAATGCACCACATACTTTTTCTTTGCATGGGCAATATCTGCCGTTCACCCGCTGCGCATTGCTATATGCAGCACCTAGTCGACCAGGCTGGGCTGACAGAGCAGTTCGATATTGAGTCGGCCGGTACGATTGGTTTTCATCAGGGAGCGACACCGGATTCACGGATGCAGGCGGTCATGAAGGCGCGCGGCATTCCCGTCATTGGCCGCTCCAAGCACCTTGATTCCTTTGATTTGGAGCACTACGATCTTATCCTGGCCATGGATGAGAGCAATTTGGCCGATGCCTGTGCGCTTGACCCCAAGGGTCAATACAGAAAAAAAATCAAACTTTTCAGCGAGTATTGCAGCGAGCACGCGATTACCGATGTGCCGGACCCTTACTACGGGGGTGAGGATGGTTTCGACCACGTTATGGACATCATCGAAGACGGTTGCCGGAATCTGCTCAAATCACTGACGGATTAATCCTCGACCGTAATCACCAAGCCCACAGCGTGGTGGTCACTGGCTTCTTCCGGTACCTCGATCAGGATAGCGTCGCCGTGGCGCAGGCGGTCTCCGCGCGTAAAGATATAATCAAAGGTGGTGGCCTCGAAGCGGTCGCTCCCACGCCAGCTCAGGCGTTTTTCCCGGGGCACATTGGCCCAGCTGTTGCGAAATCCGGCATCGACCAGCATCTCGACTACACGATCGTCAAACTGGCCATCTTCATTGGTATTAATGTCGCCACCGATGACCACTCCAGCTACCCGACCGCGCCACATCAGGCGCTCCATCTGGTCGACATGTTGCAGGATCTGGACAATTGACTCGTCGCGAATACGGAAGTTGACAGCGGCTTGTTGCTCATTCCAGGAGCGGTTGCTCTTTAAGTGCACTGCGTAAAAGAGAACAACATCGTCACTGTCTGGCAGGGCAATGGCAGCAAAGGAAAAGCCTCGGACCATAGCAGTAAGCGTTTGTTGAAAGGGCTCCGCATAGGCTGCGATAATAGGGAGGCGACTTCCAATGGCCAATTGTTGCCGCCATAGTATGCCTTCATCCCGGTCGACGAAATGCGAGACATTCGCCACCTCCAGTTCGGGAATCACCGAGATCGCCTCAGAAAAGGAGCGCCAGTCACGAATCTCGCTTGCCAGCAAGACATCTGGATTCATGTGCTTTAATTCTTCCTGGACGACTGCCATCTGCGCTCTTTCCTCTTCCGGGGTCGCGCCTCTGAACTGTTGCCCAGGGAACCATTCGATATTCCAAGCCACTACCCGAATCTCAGTGGCGGCTAGCGAGACGGTCAGCATCAGAGTCAAAAGGCTCATTATCGTGAAATGTTTAGTCAGTATGGTCATGGGCATTTTTTTGGGAGGCGGTGGATTGGTTTAGCTACGGCGGAAAAACCTGTGTAGTTTTGTGATACAGCAGATTATACACCGATTCAACAGCTAAGGTTCGGTTTATTATTTAGGTTAAACGGGTAACGATTCGTTTAGGGGGCTCCCGATTGCTATGGCCATAGGTGAGCGGGCGTAAGCGGTGATCCTCGGAGGGAGCTTTAGAATGAAACACTTTTAATTGCACCCGGCAAACCGGGCAAGCCACCTTGACGAATTGTTTAAAGCGGATATGGGAGTGATAATGCGTAACATCACTTATTGCTTACTCTTCCTTCTGGCTGGTCCGATCCTTGGTCTACAAGCGCTTCGAGCTGATTCCAGCCAGGTGTCACCGGACCCTCGGACGGGGCTCTATCGCTATGATAACTGTGTCTATATTAATTCTGCGTGGAATGATGGAGACAGCTTTCAAGTGCGGCTCTCCGATGACCGGGAAGTCACCGCTCGTCTTTACCAAGTCGACTGCATCGAGACCTCGATTCACGATACTACAGCCGCTCGTCGACTTCGGACGCAGAGGCGGCATTTCGGTCTTTCGGACTATGGCGAAACACCCCGTGATTCAATCAATAAAGCGATCGAATTCGGCGAGGCGGCGACTGAATTTACCCGTGAGAAATTGAGCCAGCCGTTCACGATTTGGACCTCGCACGCCGACGCACGTGGTGGCGGGAATCGCATTTATGTTTTTATCGAGACCGCCGAGGGGCACTCTTTGGCTGAACTGTTGGTGAAGCACGGTCTGGCCCGGGCTTTTGGAGTCTATCGGCAGACGCCACGGGGCGTCTCACAGAGCGAATCGATTGAGCGGATGCAAGACCTGGAGCTGTCAGCGGCAGCGGAGCGACGGGGCGTTTGGGCTTATACCGATTGGGCTGCGCTCCCTGATGAGCGTATGGCCGAGCGGGTGGAGTTGGAGGAGTTGCGGGTCGCCATGCGCTCCGGCCCCCAGATCACCGCAGAGAATCCGATTAACATAAATGCGGCCGATGCGTCCACCTTGCAACAGCTCCCCGGCGTCGGCCCCGCTCTGGCCGGGCGTATTATCGAGCAACGCGAGCGTCAGCCCTTTCTCACTAAAGAGGCCCTTAAAAAAGTCCCCGGAATCGGCAACAAGACTTTCGAGGCACTGGAACCACTGGTGGATGTTGCGGACGATTGATCGAAAACTCGCTAACCTAAAATTAGGCGCAGGCCTTGGGGCCTAATCTCCCTGCAGGACGTGGAGGTTGGCCATGGAGATACCGCTGAGCATGGCGCCGACGATGCCGAGGAAGCCCTGGTCGGTCCCCGCCAGGTAGAGATTTTCCAGGTGAGTGCGGCCGTCTTTGATCTTGTTGGGTGCGCCGTAGATGGCGCCGTTGAGGTGGCCGGTGTATTTGCGCACGGTGCGGGGGGTAAACATGTCGCTGGCGAGGCGGTGGGCATCGAGATCGAGTTTGGAGGAGGGCAGCAGGCTGAGGGTGACTTTTTGTAGCTCGGCATACCAGTGGGCCTTCTGTGCCAGGTAGGCATCTTCTGCGAGGGCGCACCATTGGTCGTGGTTGGCCATGGCGGTGACGCGCAGGTAGCCTTCTTCGAGCTGGCGGCCTGCGCCGTATTGATAATTGTTGGGGAAGCAGATGACGCCGCTGGTGGGGTCGACCAATGCGTCTTCGACCCGGGCGTAGCGGAAGCGCTCGGCGGTGTTGAAGAAGATAATCGTGTCGTCCCAGCCGAAGTCGGCGGGCTGCCGGTCGAGCACGGTGATGGTCTCGGTAAAGCTGAGCTGGCCGATGTTGTCGGCGGCGGCATCTGCGGGCAGGTCCTGGCAGAGGCGGGCTGTCTCGACTGCGCCGGCGGTGGAGATGATCTTGTCGGCGGTGAGGGTGGTCCCGTTATCGAGCTCGAGGGCGCTGGCTCTTGTGCCGTCTGTATGGATTTTTCGGATACCGCACTTCATTTTGCGGACGCCGCCGAGTGAGCGGTATTTATCCTGCAGCAGCTTGATGATGACGCGGACGCCGTCGAGCGGGCGGGCGAAGCCCTCGAAGAAGAGCGAGCGAAACATGATGGCGAACTGGCCGTAGTCCATGTCCTGCTCCTGCGCACTGCCGTAATACATAACCGGGCAGAAGATCATATCCTCCAGTAGGGGGTCGGTGATGTGGCGCTGCACGGCCTGGCGGGCCGAGCTGGGGATGGCGCCGAGGTTGAAGGCATCGAGGGTGCGCACTTCCTCGGCCAGAGCGCGGAAGCCGTCGATCTGCTGCGGAAAAGCGCGGGCCACTTCGGACTCAAAGAAGGCAAAGTCGTTGTTGAAGCCCAGTTGGCAGCCGGGAAAGACTACTTTGGAGCCGTTCTGAGGACAGAGGTCGAGTGCGTCGTAAGGTATACGGAGCTGGCGCAGGAGCTTGGTCAGGGGGGTGCCTTTGGTGCCTTTGGGCACGTAGTTGGTCATGGCATGCAGGCCCACGTCGAATTTGCGGCCTTCCTGGCTGTAGAAGGAGTTGAGCCCGCCCGAGGCGTTGTGCCGCTCCAGGATGATGACTTGCTTGCCCGCCAGTGCGAGTCGGATGCCTGCTGCCAGACCGGCCATGCCGGCTCCGATGATGGCGGCTTCGTAGTGTTGTTCGGTCGGGTCTGTGGACATTTCAGATATTAATTTGAGCGTGTTTCGCCTAATCAGGTGGTCGATGCTTGTGCCGGGAGGCGGACGGTAAACACCGCGCCACCCGATGGGCTGTTGCCGGCGCGGATGTGCCCGCCGTGTTTTTCTATGATTTCTTTGGCGATGGATAGACCCAGGCCAAGGCCAAAATCGGATTTGGTTTTTTTAGTGGTAAAATTGAGCTCGAAGATTTTATCAAAATAGGCGGGGTCAATGCCGGTCCCGCTATCGGCGATACTGATTTCGACAGATTCTCCCGCCAGGCTCGTTTTGATATGGACCTGGCCGCCCGGAGCGGTCGCCTGACAGGCGTTGACCAGTAGGTTGGTCCAGACTTGATTGATCTCGCCCGCGATGCAACGCACGGGGGGGATGGGGTCCAGCTCCAGGAGGACCTCATACTGTTTGAGCGGGTTGTTCAAGACCACCAGTGTATCACGAATGCCCTCCCTGAGGTCGAGGCTTTGCCAGTCCTCCTGGTCGGGCTTATTATAATTCTTCAAACTCTGGACCAGTTTTTGTATCCGCTCGCTGGAGAGATCAACGGAGCGCAGATAGACACCGATCTCATAGAATTCAATCTGTGCCTCGATCGCTTCACTTTCGTTGGAATGTTTCGATCCGGCCTTCGTCAGGTCGATCCGGGCCAAAACCGACTCGTCCAAATGTGCCAGGCGGCGGGTCAAGCTACGCGGCATCCCGGGGTGGTTTTTGAGCAATTGCTCCATCCGGGAGCGCTTGGCCTCGGCGCTGAGGTAGGGCGCATGGAGACCGGCCAAGAGCAACTCGCTCTCGTTTTTGAGCAGGTCTGCGTTTTTGCCCGAGCTGAGCGCAGTGACCAGACTTTCGCGCAAATGCGTGACGCCGTGACTGAGTGCGGCGCAAGGGTTGTTGATCTCATGGGCAATGCCTGCCAGGAGCTGACCCAGTGTGGCCAGCTTTTCTTTATGGATCAGCTGGCTGCGCGTCTGCTCCAGCTCAAGCATGGCGGCTTTCAACTGCTGGTGCTCGGCCTGGAGGGCATCGCTGAGTTCCGCTACGCGCACGTTCAGCCCAATCATGCGGCGGTAGCGGTTGGAGAGGTTGGAGATGAATAATTGATGAATAGTCCGCCCGAAGCTGGGATCGGAGTGCACCAGTTGCTCCATGTCCTGCACTTCGAGGCGGAGGCAGACGACGGGCGTCAGTGCCTTGGAGGCGAGGAAGCTCGGCTCTCTGGTCCAAAAAGAAGTGAGGCCGAGCAAGTCGCCCGGTCCAAAGTGGTCGACTTCCATCACCAAGCCGCGGTCGCCGCGCTTGAGCATGGCGACTTCGCCTTCGAGGATAACAAAAACGAAGCTGTTTTGCTCGCCTTCTTCGAGCACCATATGACCGGCCTCGAAGCGGACGGTGCTCTTATTCAAGTCCCGCAGTTTGGCCACGAGTGCTTCCAGCCTGTTGGGATTACCCCGACCGCCCGGGCTTTCGAAATTACCGTCGCTTGGCGGTGTCTGCTTGATGTCCATGGGTGAAATCTTAGGTGTCGCTGATCAGCCCTTTTTCATGAATGGCATGGAATAAGCGTTCTCTGTCAAGCACGTCCATATAGGGCGTGGGGTCGATCCCGACTTCGAGGATATAGTCCGTCAGCAAACGCTTGGAGGTGGCGATGAGTTTTACCGGGTCCCAGGGTTTGGCAATGTAGTAGCTCAGTTCGGCCTGATTGACGGCTTCGATGGTGGCATCCAGTCCGGCTTGGCCGGTCACGAGCACTTTGCGCGAAGCGTGGGTTTTTTCCTGTTGGGAGAGCTCGATCAGCAAGTCGACACCGTTCTCTCCGGGCATGACATGATCACATAGAATCAGGCCGATGTGGTCGCCCTGATCGAGGATATTATGAATCACCTGGCGCGCCTCGCTGGTATTCTCAGCAGTTTCGAGTGGGAAGCTGTCCTCGAGTGTGGCCATGTCGCGTTCGATAGCTTCCAAGACCTCGGGTTCGTCTTCGATACACAGAATATAGATTTTTTTCATAGTGGGGCTTGGGTTGGGTTGCTTAGAAGAAGATGGGGAAGTAGAATAGGCTAAAGACCAGGGTCGCAGCAAATCCGAAAACTCCGATGATTAAGCCGCCGCGTACCATGTCTTTGGTCTCGATCATACCAGTGCTCATAGCAATCGCGTTGGGCGGCGTGGATATGGGTAATACCATCGGGAAGCTCACGGTGATGGCGATCACAAGAATGAGAATCGTCATGTTGAACTCAAGCCCGGCCGCACCGGATAGCCCCAGGCCGACAGCCAGCGGGACCAGGATGGTGGCCGATACCGTGTTGGAGATAAATAAGGCCAGACCAAAACCGACCGCTCCGAAGACGACGAATAAAAGCAAGCCGTTGAGCGCACCCCAGTTGACGAGGTCGACCAACCAGGCGGCCAGCCCCGTTTGTTCGAGGGACAAGCCGAGGGAAATCCCGCCCGCCACCAGCCAGAGCACCTCCCAGGAAAAGCCACGGATGTCACTCTTATCCAAAATGCTCAACGCGGGCAGCAGCGCGATCGGGATGAAGGCCACGACGGTCGATGAGATGCCGTGGAGTGCTTCGGTCACCCAGAGCGCAACAGTCAGTGCAAAGACACAGTAGGTGCCTATGGCGGCGGGAGACTTATCCAGCGTGCCTTCGAATTTTACCTCGAAACGTGTCGTTGCCGGCGGGAAAATCCACAGCAATAAGCGCCAGGCGACCAATAGCATAATGGCTACCAGCGGCACGGCCACCATCATCCAGGTGGAGAAGGTGACATTGATTCCCTGTTCCCGCAGCGCGGCCAGGGCGATGGCATTGGGCGGGGTGCCGATCGGGGTGGCGATACCCCCGATATTGGCTGCAAAGGGGATGCACAACGCGACGACTTTGCGAAATGGATCGCCTTTTTCCAATTGTGCGATAATTGGAATGACGACCGTGATCATCATCGCTGTCGTGGCGGTATTACTCATGAAGGCGGACAGCGTGGCCGTCGCCACCATCAGCCCCAGGCAGACGTATTGAGAGCGTGAGCCGAAGGGGCGGAGTAACCAGCGGGTAAGATTGCGGTCGAGCCCGTATTTGACCGAGGCCGCAGCCAGCGAGAAACCGCCCAGGAAAAGTATAATGATGGGACTGGCCAGCGTGCCGTAGAAGTCGCGGAATGATTGCGGACTGTAGCCCTCAATCTGCCCCAGATAGTCTCCGAGTAAGCCCTGCCCACTCAGAAAGAAGACTTGCAGTAAAATCACCAGCACCGAGGTGGCAAAAATTGGGATCGGCTCGAGCAGCCAAAATATCGCGGCCATCAGAAAGATACCGAGCGTTATCTGCCCGGCAAAGTTTAATCCCTCCAGCGGCAGTAGTAGGGGAGCGATCAAACCGATCAGTCCGAGCAAAAGAGCAAAGTTTTGTTTATTGAGTTTCATTGGAAATGAGCCGTTTGATTGAGCGGATGACGGAGCCCCGTTGGCAATGATTTAAAAACTGTAAATCAGGTGCGTGCCCATAACATGGTTGTGCCTCCAGTCGGAACCTCCACCTTGACGCCGGGACTGGATCAGATAAAAGAGGTCGAGCTTGGCACTATCGGTTAATTTAAAGCCCAGCCCGACCGGCACTGTGCGGAACTCGTTCACCTGGTGGGTCTCGTGGCTGTAAAAAAGTTCAGTGTTGGCGTAGATTTTCTCCATGGCCTTCCATTGGATTGAATGGGTGAGTTGGGGCCGGTGGCGGGAGCGCACATTGGAGCCGCTTTGCGACTCAATATAACGAACTTCCAGTCGGTTGCGGAAGTGGAACGATAGATTTTCGCTTATTTTAAAACGCGGGTTGATCTCAAGCTCAGGGCGCAATTGATACGTCCAGGAGCCGGTCTCCAAATTCTTCACATCCAAATAGACGAAGCCCAGGCCGAGCTGTAGGTTTTTGTGGGCGGCATACTTATAGCGCGGCCCGCCCACCCAAACGCCAGTGGTTGAAAGATCGTCGACCAGCCGATGATCCATATAGAGCGACGCCGAGTGAGGACCCGACTGCCAAAAGTTTAGACTCAGCATCTGCCATGCCTGGAGGTCGTCCCGGGCAAGGAGAGTCGCTGGGCAAAATGGAATCAGCACCAGGATTATGAGCGAAAGTCTTCGGATAAGTGGTTTATTCAACATCCCTTGCATTCTTCAGGCTTATTCTGAAACTTTCAAGGATTAGTTTTTGTAATCGTATGATTTTTTGGTCTGTCTGCTCAATCGGTACTGAAAAACCGGAGACTTCATTCAGGTCGAGCAGGAATTACCAGCGCATTTGTTGCCTGAGCGTTGGTTCCAGGGCATTTTTGCCAGCAGCATGGCCATGCCGCACCAATCCGTCACACCCGCGAAGATAAGTCCCGCTCCAACGAATGCGCTCAATGCGTAAAACCCGCCGTAGACCCATTGGCCGAGAACCACCCCCATCAGCACCAGCGCACCCGCGCCGATGCGCACCTGGCGCTCCAGTGAGATCGCCTTGGCCCCGCGCTTGACGGGTAGGCCCGCCTGCTCCCAAGCGGTGACCCCACCATCGAGCACCTGCAGCTTTTCACAGCCGGACGCAGCCAGCTTTTCCATCGCCGTAGCCGCACGCTTGCCTGAAGCACAGACGAGGATGCATACTTCAGCATCCTTGGTCAGCTGGCCAGCCGCTTGGGTGTCGAGCCGGTCAAGCGGCATCAAGTGGGAGCCTTCAATATGGACTGCTCCGTGTTCTGCCGGAGTACGGACATCGATTAAGGCGACTTTCGCCCCGTCGCGGATTTTTTCGTGAAGCTCGTTTGCGCTAATATCCATATAATTGGTGTTACAGTTTCGTCCAGTAGGTAAGCAGATGAGAGGCCTTTAAGCAAATCCAAGTTTCCAAAACGCCCTATAGTCTCATCGAAATTAAATGTTTCAATGAGTTGGCCCCTTATTTGCTTATTTATCCGGTGTATGGGTTAAAATTCTCCCAAGATCGTGTTTTTTCTTGAAGAGTCCTCTTATTCTGCTGAGTAATTATGTTTATTAACAAACTTTATATTAAAACACTGTAAAAACATTATAAAAACCAAGTGCCGGCAACTTTTTTGATGGCTTGGCATTGCTGTGCGGCATCTCCAGTGTATTAATGTTCATGTCCGGATGGCTTGGGTAGATTAGCTTTAATTTTTCGAGTCTGGTATGATATTTCATCGTTTAGAAGGAATCCGCATCTTAAAAGTATGGATACTGGCCGGAGTCGCATTTTGTGGATTTTGGATTTGGTATGGGGTTTATATGTCCTTAGCAGGTTCTGACTTTCCGGCTCTTGGGCGCTACTTCATTTACAGTCTGCTGGTTTCGCTAGCGATTGTCTTTGAGCGAGTCATTCGGGATCGGTCGCAGGCACTCGCTCCGGCGTATCGTTCGGCAGCAGAATCGGTCTGGATCACGCTCCGCCAGGTTGCTTTCGCATTTATTGCAGTCGCCCTGTACACCTTTTTGATGAAGGATGGTATGCCGTCGCGGGCGTTTTTCCTGACGTATTTTGCCGGCCTACCTTTTTTAATGCTCGGGATCAATCACTTGCTATTTCCCTGGTTGACCCGGCAGGTTTTTAGTCGAGGTCGTCGCTTACGCACTGTGCTGATTGGGAACTCGGCTTCGGTCCGGTCCAAACTTGGTTGGTTTCAGATGCAGCAGGGGCTTGGGCTCGAGCTTATTGGCTATGTGGAAAACGGGGATCGAGGAGAGGATATCGATGGGCTACCGCATCTTGGGAGCAGTAGTCGGCTATCCGAACTCTTAGCCGAGCTTAGACCAGCTTCTGCTGTTTTTGTGGATCCCCCTGAGCGATATGGCGATTTGATTCAGCAGAAGATTTTGGGAGATAAGTTGGGTATCCGGATCGTGCACATTTGGGATGTTCAGTCTGCCTACGGGCTCACGCCTTCGATCCATCTGGAGAGCGGGATGCAATTTCTCGGTTTTCGTGCGGAGCCATTGGAGAGTCCCGTCAATCGCACAACCAAGCGTATTTTCGATATTTGTGTTTCGCTTCCGATTTGTTTATTTGTGCTGCCATTGCTTTGCGCGGTGGTTTGGTTGGCTCATCGTCTGCAATCTCCGGGGCCGCTTTTTTATGTGCAAGAGCGGCAAGGTGCGGAGGGTAGCCGTTTTGAAATGTTAAAATTTCGCTCCATGCATGTGGATAATCCGAATGTATCGAAACAGGCGACGCGCGACGACGCTCGGGTTTTTTCCTTTGGTCGTTTTATCCGGCGGTTTAGTATCGATGAGTTTCCACAGTTTATCAATGTGCTGCAAGGGGAGATGAGCATCGTGGGGCCAAGGCCTCATTTGCCGGAGCATGACCTCGAGTTTGCCACGGTGTTCCAAGGGTATGCGGTGCGGCAATTCGCCAAGCCTGGAATTACCGGGCTGGCGCAGGTGCGTGGCTATCGCGGTTTAATAGAGTCGGACGAAGACGTGCGGATGCGCGCTGAGTCGGATATTCATTATCTGGAACACTGGAGCATTGTATTGGACGCTTCGATAGTGTTGCGGACCGGCTTAGGAATGGTATTTCCAAATCGAAAAGCATTTTGATCGACGTGTTATCTTCAATTCGAATCGCGTTTCCAGTTTCCGTCTCATTGCTTATGTGTCGTTGCATAGTTATTGGATTAGCCTTATACCAAGTCCCAGCGAGCGGTTCTGTGCGCAAAGAAGATTTTCAGATGATCATGGGCTTCTCGTCTTCAGCAATCTACAATAGTAATGTAGAATTAAATCAGGAAGAAGTGTCTGATGTGGTTTTCCGTGTTGAGCCGAGGGTTGAGTTGTTGAAGCCTAAGGGCTTTGTGCGTGGTCGGCTGGGTATAGGCGTTGCCGCCATACGTTATCTCGATGCGACTGAAAACAATAGTAATAACCTGGTATTTCTGGCAGATCTCGAAGCGGGTAAGGTTTTTGGTGAGGGTGCCCCGGTCCAGTTGCGGACGGAATTTGAGCAGACAAACGATGCGGATGGACTGACCGGAGAGATCGTGCGCCGTGAAACGTATGGAATCGGTGTCAATGGGCGGCATCGTTTTGGTTTCGGTGGTGGGGTGTTCGGCAGCTACAACTACCGTTATCTGAAGAGTCGGACGGCTGGCTTCTCTGACGTGGAGAGTCGAAGCTGGCAAGTGGGTGGATTTTATCAGCCTGCGGCAGATTCGTTTGCGCTCGAACTGGAATTTGAGCAAGAGCAGGCGCAGAGCAAAGGTGGGGAAAGCGGACTGGAGAACGTAACCAGTATTGTCAGTGCTGGCATTCGGGGCCCGCTGGTCTCGACGTTGAGCGGTTCGGTGCGGGGCGGCGTCCAACAAAGCGAATCGGATCGCGCCGAGGTAGATAGCGAGCGGGCACCCTTCTATGCGATTGCGTTAGACTGGCGCTATTCCTCGCTGCTATCGGTCAATTTTAATGGGGAACGCCGATTTGTGACAGATTCAAGTAACCGTCTTCGCGACCAAACCACGCTGAGTTTAAAGCTCCGGAGAGAACTCGGTGGTCCGTGGCTGGTGGAGATGGGTGTCCGCTACACTGAGAACCAGTTCCAGGAGGTTAACTCGCCTGCTGGCAAGGCGACGGTGCGAGGTATGTTCACCGGGGTTGATTATGCCCTGGCCGACTGGGGAAACCTGCGATGGACGTTCGAGTTGGATGAAGCGCGATCTTCAGTGGAAACCTTTAACTATCAAGCCTATCGAGCGGGGGTTGAACTTTCCGCTCGATTTTAGCAGAATTCACCTGTTTATTTTGCAACGATTATGTCTGTCTCCTTATCTATACTGAAATCTTCTGTGCCGTCCAGGTTGGGCTTAGTGCTCACAGTATTTTCCTTGTTCATCGTTTCTTCCGCTGGAGCGGAAATACAAAACAATACGGGCCAACAGGCATTCACCGGGGTAGAATCCTATCGACTGGCTTCGTTTGACCTGGTTCGAATCACCGTATTCGAAGAGCCCGAGTTTGGGATTTCACAGCGGGTAAGTGCGAGTGGTGACATCTCAATGCCCTTGTTGGGGCAGGTAAGGATTGGCGGGCTAACGGTTGAAGAGGCACAGCGGCAGATTGAACTCGCGCTGATCGAGCAGGAGTTTTTACGGCAGCCTCAGGTTTTTGTGTCGATTGAAGGCTTTTCGCCCCGCCGCATCACGATCTTGGGGGAAATCGGTTCACCTACCTCGATTGAGCTTCCGCCGGGAACGAATTCTTTCGATATTGAGGTCGTCATCGCCATGGCTGGTGGCTTTTCAGATCTCGCGCGTCGCAGTGAGGTTCGTGTAACACGAAAATCTGCCGAAGACGGGATTGAGCGGGTGCTGAAAGTCGATGTGGACAAAGTGATGCATGATGAGAAGAACGGGATTGCTTTGACCCGTTTTCGTGTCTTGCCGGGCGACATCCTGTTTGTGCCGCGACGCTTCTTTTAGTGACGTAGAGAGCAGGCTGGACAGAATGTTGAGCGATTCCGCTCAAATTTTAATCTATTGAAATACAATCAGTTAAATTCAGTTTTGGGGCAGTTCAAGCGACTGGCCAATGGCGGTAGCTTGTTTTTTTTGTTCGAGCAGCGAGGACGAATCGTAGATGTATTTACGCGGTCTTTCTGTATCTGCCTGCTGGAGATTCGCCTATCATGACGCCGTCGACACCCAATCAAGATCCTTTTAGCGGAGGTATGACTTCCTTCTCTGCCCTGGAAATACTCGTAGCAGTGCGTCAGCGCTGGATTCCCGGGGTGGCACTCGGATTGGTGTGTGCGCTTGCGGTGGGGTATTGGATGTCGCGTTCGGATATTCTTTACGAATCAAATGCATCACTTATGGTCGAAACAAGTGATTCACGTATTCTGACCAATATGGAGGAAGTGGGAGAAGTGCGCCGCGCTGGGGCGGCCCTAATCAATACCCACATAGTACGTTTGAACAGTCGGCAGTTTGCTGAGCGCGTGGCACGTGAGCTGACAGACGATGAAAAATCGGCCCTGATTGAGCCTTTCCTGGATCCTGAGAATCCTGGTTTTACACCGAATGTGGTGAGTGTCTTGCGTACTGCGTTTAGCGTCTACGCGAGAAGCGACTCTCAAGTGCTGGTTTTTAATGTGCAGCATCCGACACCTGCGGTGGCAGTTTGGTTGCCAAACCGTTATGCGGAGATATATTTGCACTACCTTGACGATCTACGAAGCCTCAGCAGTGAGCATGCGATTAGTTTTCTACGCGAACAGGTGGACGCCGCCCGCCAGGAGGTGGAAATTGGCGAGGAAGGGCTGAATACCTATCGGCAGGAGCACAATGTCATCTCGATGATTCAGAGTCAGCAGATCCTCACCCAGGAGTTGCAAACGCTGAATGCTGCTTCGAGTGCCGCTGAGCTATCTGTTCTCGAAATGGACGCAGAGCTTCAGCAAATCCGCGAGGCTGGCGATGATGTGGATTCGCTGGCTCGTTTGTTTGTGCTGACCGAGACGGCGGTGATCAGTGAATTGGTCGAGCGATTGGAGGCTTTGCGGGAGGAGCGGAAAATGCTTTCGCGAGACTATTTGCAGCGCCATCCACGCATGATCGAGAATGCGAATCGTCAGGAAGCGGCTTCGCGCCAACTGCTTGCGGCAATTGACCGTCGAACGGATTCGATTCAGAACCGCATTGATGCGACGCAGACTCGGATTAGACGCCTGCATGAGCAGATTGAGACCACCGAGGCGCGGGTTCGGGAGTTGGATAGTTTAGCTATCCAGTACAGTATGCAGGAACGCGAAGTCCAAAGTAAGCGAAACACTTATGCGCGCTTAGTTGATCGCCTGGATGAAGCTCTGGTCGTTTCCCGACTCGAATCCAGTTCTTTGCGGATGATGGACCCGTCGGTGTACTCGTGGATGATCGGGCAGACTTCTCAGGCTAAGATTGGATTGGCCGCTTTTGTGGTGTTCTCTGTTTGTTTGATTGGTCTGCCGCTGATACTGGATCTGATGGATCATCGTATGCGCACGGTATTGGATGTGGAGCGCATGCTGGCAAAGCCGCTGCTGGGGCTTATCCGTGAGTTTGAGAGAGGGAGTGTTAGTCGGGGGGAGAAGTCGGTTTTTAGTGATGATAATGAGGTGGTTGAATCTTTCCGGATGATATATGGTAATTTTGTCTTGGAGAATTCTTTTAGCGGGCCGGTTGCATTGGTTGTTTCCAGTTCACTGCCCTCCGAGGGAAAGACCTTCGTCGTGGCAAATCTGGGAGCGATACTTGCCCGGCATGGCAAGAAAGTAGTGCTCATTGATACGGATTTGCGTCGTCCTTCGCTTGCGCGGTTGATGCAGCAGCGTAATGAATTGGGGCTCCTCGCCTGGTATCGCTCCCGTGAAGGAAATAGTGGGGTGGTGGAAGATCCACTCTCCGAAGAATCACTTGGCGTCGTGAATCTTGCGCCGAATCTGGACCTTATTCCCTCCGGTGGATCGACGAAAAGTCCCACCGAGGCGTTAAGTAGTGATCTTTTCGATGTTCTGATTTCGGCTTGCCGCGAGCGCTATGACATCATCTTGTTTGATACACCGCCGGTGGGTGTTTTTCCGGATGCGACTTTGCTGGGGCCTTATTGCGAAGGTGCTATTTTTGTGGTGCGCCAAAAACGGGTGGATCGTAGCACTGCGCTCAGTTCGGTTCAGCGTCTGGATACGGCGGAGTCGAGGGTACTTGGGGTCGTATTGAATGCAGTTTCTTCGGATCCTGCCGGCGGAGCCGGGCAGTCTAGTTACGGAAGTTATGGTGCATACGGCTACACCGAAAAATACCGTAAAGCTTACGCGGAGGAGATCGAGTCCAAAGAGGTAAGAAGCAAAAGTTCCGGGATCAGGCCCAGTTGATGAAGACTGAACTACCAGCAGGCACAACGAGCACTCTGAAGGCCCACCAGGATCCTCAAGTGCCGGAAATTGTGATTCAAGCCAATCGGCGCTTACTCCACTTGGACCTGCGGGCGCTATGGCAGTATCGGGATCTATTGTTGCTGCTGATTCGGCGGGACTTTCTGGCGAAATACAAGCAGACAGTGCTCGGGCCAGTTTGGTTTATCGTTCAGCCTCTTGCGACGACACTCATATTTACGGTGGTTTTTAGTCGCATCGCAAAGATTTCGACAGATGGTGTGCCCGCTCCGATTTTTTATCTGACAGGATTACTTGTTTGGAATTACTTTCAGACAGCGTTTAGCGGAGTTTCAGGATCACTCGCTGCGAATGCCGGGGTCTTTGGCAAGGTCTTCTTCCCCCGATTGATTCCCGCAATAGCAACAACCACTTCTGCTTTGGTCAGTGTGCTTATTCAGGCGATTACGTGGATAGTTGTTTACTGGATGATAAAGTCGAGCCACCCGGACGCCGACTCTTTTGGAATCACTATATACGCAGTTCTATTTCCACTGCTACTCTTGCAGACAGCGGCGCTCGCGATGGGTTTCGGCCTATTGATGGCGTCCGTAACCGCGAAATATCGCGACCTTAGCTTCACGATGGGGTTCATCATGCAAGCTTGGCTTTATTTGACGCCTATTATCTATCCGCTCTCGAGTGTGCCGGAGCATTGGCAATGGTTGGCAGCGGTCAATCCGATGACTGCCATGGTTGAAGCATGTCGCGGTATGCTGCTGGGAGAGACTGTTATGACTGCCACGATGTATCTCAGCTCGCTCGGTGTGACAATTGTCGCTCTGTGTGTGGGCGTGGTGGTTTTCAATCGTGTGCAACGCACATTTGTCGATATCCTCTAGCGTGATGTCTGGAAATCCCATTATCGAAGTTGATTCGCTATCCAAGTGCTACCGGCTTGGCCAGATCGGGATGACTTCGCTGCGTGATGACTTGGAGCGGCTTTGGAATAATCTTCGCCACGGAACTGCCAAGAAAGAGGATGCCCGCACCTTCTGGGCACTGCGTGATATTTCGTTTTGCGTTGAAAAAGGACAGGTGCTTGCGGTCGTCGGGCGCAATGGTGCCGGAAAAAGTACCTTACTTAAGTTGCTCAGTCGCATTACGGAACCGACGTCAGGGCGAGCGGTTCTCCGGGGGCGAGTCGCATCGCTGCTGGAAGTTGGGACAGGTTTTCACCATGACCTCACCGGGCGCGAAAATATCTACCTGAACGGAGCCACGCTGGGGATGACGAGGCGGGAAATCTCCCGGAAGTTCGATGAAATTGTCGCTTTTTCCGGAGTCGAAAAGTTTATCGATACGCCAGTCAAACGTTATTCGAGTGGGATGACCGTTCGCCTGGGTTTTGCTGTAGCGGCGCATCTGGAGCCGGAAATTTTCATCGTGGATGAAGTCTTGGCGGTCGGCGATATTGAGTTCCAGCGAAAATGTGTTGGCAAAATGAAGGATGTCGCCAGTGGCGGACGCACCGTGCTGTTTGTCAGTCACAATATGACATCGGTCTCCAATCTCTGTAGCCGTGGCATTTATCTAAGGGATGGACGCCTGGATTTGGAGGGCTCGGCATCAGAAATCATCACCCGCTATATGTCCGATGCTGTCTCTGCACAAAGTGCGGAAGTTTTCGATCAATCGACCAATCGCACGGGTGCCGGGAACGTGCGCTTCACCGATGCGAAGATCGAGTTGCCCGAGACAGTGGGCGGTGTGGGTCTGCAAGTTGGGGACTCCTTGCAGATGGAGTTCGGTATCGAAGTTTTTGGAGATGATGTGGGGCTGCTTTCGTTTTCGGTCGAATTGGGCAGCGCGGACGGCTTAAAAATTGCCCATCTGGTTGATCGTGACGCAGGCTTCTCTGTCGATCGCCCATCGCCTGGACGTTACCGCATACGCCTCGAGTTGCCCGACCTCCGGCTTTATCCAGACCGCTACACCTTAGGGCTTTTTGTTGGCACGCTAAACGGTAAGGTTTGTTATGACCACATCCCAGCTGCGCTCTCTTTCAATGTGATTGAAGGCGGCGATGTGGCGAAGCGAAATTTGCCGACGACCACTGGGCGGATTTATTGGATTCCCAGTTGGACCTTTGTGCCCTCAGTATGAGCTTACCCGCCGAGTGGCTGCATCCCTTTCCAATAGTTAAACTCTGTGTCTGATCCAGTCTCTAGCTTGCGTCAACGAGTTCGCTTATTTCTGCCCAGAATCCGTCCATCTGCAATTTGTATCGGTGGTCAGAAGTGTGGTACCTCGGCGCTTCATGCCTATTTTAAGTTACATTCAGAAGTTGCTGTATCGGAGGAAAAAGAAATCGATTTTTTCTGCTGTAATGCCTTATACAGCCGTGGTACCAGCTATTATCATAGCCATTTCCCGACCCGAATGCCGAAGCGTTTGAAGATGAAGGGGCTGGATGTGACTCCCGGCTATCTGGGAGGGGCCAAGCGGGCCGCCCGTCGTATTTACGCCTACAATTCAGAAATTAAACTCATCTTTCTGGTGCGGGACCCAGTCGACCGCGCTTTTTCTGCCTGGAAAATGTATGTCAAGCTGTGCGCCCAGGACCGGCAGTGGTTCCAAGCCTGGATGTGCCGCTGTGCTGGTCGGTGTGAGGTCGCTAGCTTCCTGCCGCGCAGTCGCTTTGGGGAAGACTTTCTCACTGATGTCCGTGAGGAAATCGAAGCATTGAGGCATGGAAAAGTCCTCGAAATGCCGATCGTGCAGCTCAGCCTCTATGCCAGTTACCTCCGGCACTATACCAACATCTTTCCGGAGTCTCAAATGTTGGCAATACGCAGCGAGCGTATGCGGGAGAATCCCGCAGAGGAGCTTGCCCGGATTTGTCAATTTATAGGCGTTGCGCCCTTCCCGTCCGAAACCGTTTTCACTCCTTACTTTGAGGGCGGCTATTCCGATGAATGCCCGACTGCTGCCCGCGACTTATTGGAGTCTTTTTTCGCCGACGACCAGGTGGAACTGGCCGGCATGTTGTCCGCGCTTTGAATACTGATTTTAATGCAGGTGAACCTTCAACCAGTAAGTGTCCGAGTTCGCATGCTGGTGAGAGAATCGTCGTGCGGTTGCGTGGCGGACTGGGGAATCAGATGTTTCAATATGCTTGGGGCCGATACTTGGCTGAGGCGCACGGTTGTCCACTTTATGTCGATACTAGTTGGTTGCTCGATCGCTCAAAAGTCGGGCAGGGCGTGGTGCTCAGAGATTATGATCTGGATGTTTTTCGACTCAGTGTCCCGCATTGCTTGCCGCTGCCCCTGGCACGCCTACTCGGATGGCTCGGCAGCGAGCGTCTGCGTGAGCGAATTTGGCGTGTGGCACGTCGTGGGAGAGTGCACCTGTGCGAGCGTCAGATAGGGGTCGAGCAAAAATGGTTGGAAAAGCTGCCGCGTAATTGTGCGCTCGAAGGCCTTTGGCAGAGTCCTCAGTACTTTAAGCCCATTGTCGAGCGGTTACGCCAACAGGATTTTAGATTTCGCAGGCCCTTATCTCCGGCTTCACAGGACTTGGCTGAGGAGTTACGATCTGCAACTTCGATATGCGTCAATGTGCGACGGTTGGATTTTGTGAATAATACCTTTCATGGAACGATGGAGCCCGGGTATTACGAGCGAGCTGCCAACAGATTGCTGGAGCGATGCGGTGACGTGCGGTTTTTTGTCTTCGCGGATGAACTCGATTGGGCAAAGGACAACTTACGCCTCCCGGGCAAAACGACATTTGTCGGTAAGGAGCACGATGGCTGGAAATTTTCGGGCAAACTTCAGTTAATGTCATGTTGTCGCCATTTCATTATTCCCAATAGCACCTTCGCCTGGTGGGCGGCTTGGCTGGGCAAGCATCCGGAAAAGCACGTCATTGCGCCGCGTTGGTGGTTCAATCCTGCTAATCCGAAAGATCTTTATGGTTGTCCCGACTTTGACCATGAGGCGCATGATTTGATTCCTGCTGAGTGGGAACGAATGGAATGAAGCCCGCGAGTCCCAGTATCTCCGTAATTCTGCCCGTTTATAACGCCGCAGCTTACGTAGAAATCGCGCTTGCGAGCATCCTGGGCCAGTCGTTCAGCGATTTTGAGTGCATAGTTATCAACGATGGATCGACCGATGGGTCTACCGAGATACTTGATCGGATTGCTGCATCCGATAATCGAGTGCGTCTGGTTCATCGTTCAAATCAGGGCTACTCCCGCTGCCTGAATCAAGCTCTCGGCATGGTGCGCGCACCCTTGCTCGCGCGCATGGATGCGGATGACGAGTCGCTGCCGCATCGGTTTGCCTTGCAAGTAGCATTTCTGGCCGCTCACCCGGAAGTGGTTGCTGTAAGTGGCCAGTGGATACGCATCGATCCGGTGGGGCGGGTTCTTTCGGAAGAAAAGTATCTTCCGGTCGAGCACGATGCGATCATTGATGAGTTGTTTAAAGGCTTCGGCGTGTTGCCCCATCCCGGGGTGATGATGCGGGCAGACGCAGTGCGGCAAGTCGGTGGTTACCGGGTTGAGTTTGAGCCGGCCGAGGATCTCGACCTCTGGCTGCGTCTTTCCGACCTCGGGCGGTTGGCAAATTTGGACGAACACATCATCCGCTACCGTCTTCACTCGGGGGCCACTTCATCGGCCCGACGAGAAGAGCAGCGCGAATCCGCGCGGCGAGCCGTGGTGGAGGCCTATGTCCGGCGTGAACAAGCGGCCCCGGAAAACTTCGTTCCGGCGCTTTCGCGAACAGACAATCAAGCTGCTGTTTTCGCTGAATGGTCGCGGCTGGCGATGGCCTCTGGTCATTATCGAACGGCTGTTATTTACGCTACCAAAGCATGCTTAGCGGGCTCGACGGTTTCCCATAGGGGCCTTTTTTGTGATATTGTTCGTTACTATCGTGCGGGAAGACACCACTAGTGGTCGGTTAAGAAAGTTGTAAAACAACTTTCTTCTTTTATGCGGAAAATCTTAAAGCCTGCGTTTTTGCTTATAGCCAAAACATTTCTTAGCGGGAAATCCCGCCTGTTCCTGGTTGGGGATGGACGTAGCGGGACCACCTGGGTCTCGCAAGCTCTCAACTTTGATGGAAATTTTCCGGAAATCTTTGAGCCCTTCCATGGGAGACGTCACCTAAAATTATCTGATAGCCGGCTTTATCTCAATGAGACAGATTTTAATCTTTCTAGTCTAAATTCCACCAAGTACATTAGAGATATAGAACAGCGATTATTTATACGCCGTTGCCTGGCTACTTGCAGTATGCTTTCCTGCCACGGCTTTGTGATCAAGGACATTTCTGTTCACATGATTTTAAAGCAACTCTTTGATCGTGAGCAGGTGCTAATTTACATTATTAGAAATCCAATTTCTGTAGCTCTATCAAAAGAGCGATTTGGATCATGGCAAAACGAGTCCGACTTAACTTGTTTGGCGGAGTATTCTACAAGTATTGGCAGACTCTCAGATGAGTGTTTTGGCCGAGGTTTGATAAAGACGGAATTCCTCTCTTATATTCTGACCTGGAGCTTGTTAAATCGAATAGCATTGACTCAGTTAGAGGACTTCGGTTTCCCGGTTGTTTTTTACGAAAACCTGTTGAGACATCCGGAGACTTCATTTGAAGAAGTTTTTCAGCTAGCAGGACTGGGTGATCGATTTATCGATAACAAAAGTCATGTTTTGCGGGTGATCTATAAAGAAAGTAAGACAACCATAGAAGAGAATACTATCGGCGACTGGAAAAACGATGCACCTCATTGGGTCGGAAAAATATCCAGCGAGGACTTATCAAAAGCTTACGAGATTCTAAAGATTTTCGGGCTTTACCAAATTTATGAAGATACCCTCATGCCCAAGGTTTCAAGATCAGGCTTAGCTGGTATCAAAAGTAGCTGGAACTGATGATCGCAGGCTGACTCATATAAGTGTTGATAGAAAAATTGCAGCTCTCGAAAAGCTAAACTATGTTTCGTTTTCTGTTTATAGCCGCCCAAAACCAAGTAATATCCGGAGGTAGTGAATTACTTTGGTCGCGTGTTGCGGTTGCTTTGGCGGCGCAGGGGCACCTTGTTGTCGCGAGCGTGCCGCCAGGGGGTTCCCTCCCCGGCGATGCGTCGAAGGGAGTTCGTGTGTGTGCGCGCCGCCAGATGCCGACTGGCGTGCCCGCGCGCTTGCTGTCGAAGTTGTCCCGGGCGTCATTAGATACACGTATGGCCTCCTTCCAGGCCGTAATTCGTGAAACTAAGCCCGACCTGATTATCATCAATCAGCCGGGATTTACGGAGGGATTTGATTGCGCTGAACTGGCATCAAAGCTTTCGATTCCATATGTCTTGTTGGTTCATAATATTCACCGGTGGGCCTGGTTGCCCCCTCATTTTGCGCAGCGCGTAGCGGATGCTTATGGTACTAGTCAGCGCATTGATTTGTTGTCTGATAATGCGGAACAAGATCTTGCTGATGTTCTAAATCAGACTTTTGAGCGGGTGACACGCTTTCGAAATCCTTACGGTGTGGACTATGAGTTGTCGTCGGCTTTTCCAGCGTTGGATGCTGAGGTCTATATCGCTATGGTTGGTCGCCTCGACCCCCAGCAAAAAGGACATGACCTTGCATTACGTTTGCTTGCACATTCCAGTTGGCGCGTGCGCCGGGTAATTTTCAATGTGTATGGAGACGGGGACTACCTCGGTTTTCTACAAAAGATGTCAGTGCGTTTAGGGGTGGCCGATAAAGTTGTTTTTCATGGTCATGTGAATGATGTGCCATCTATATGGGCTCACAACCATGCTCTTTTGATGCCATCCCGTTATGAAGGGTTGCCGATTGCCATGGTTGAGGCAATGCTTTCTGCACGTCCCGTCATCGCAACGGACGTAGGGGGTATTTCCGAGTGGATTGATGATGGTGAAAATGGGTTTTTAATACCTGCGCCAACGCAGGAGCTGGTCGCGATGACGCTGGAAGCTGCGTGGGCTCGGCGTGGTGACTGGCAATTGTTAGGTGAACGTGCGCGAGTGACTGCTCTTGGTCTGACGGCTGCTGACCCCGTAGCGGAGTATGCCGCAGGATTATGTGCATTGGCTAAATCCAATCGATGAACCGTTTTAGTCATCGTCTGAGCTCCTTAGTCACAAAATGGCGGGATGCTAAACTGGGCAGGTTGTTGCGTAGCAAGGATTGTGTATTTGCAGGTTCGCCACGGCTGCTTGGGGCATGTCTGCCTTGCATCGAAAATTTAGGGGAGATGCAATTTGCTCACGGCTTATGCTTACGCGGCCTGGCCTACCCGACGAGTTTATTTACAGGTGCAGCTGGTAGCTTAGACATCGGTGAAAACGTGTTTATAAATCAGGGAGTGACCTTAGCAGCTGAAAATCGCGTTGTCATCGGGGCCCACACGAAGCTAGCTGAGTTCGTTACGATTACTGATTCTACTTATCACGCAGTCGCACCCGGTCAATCAGTTCGTATCGCCTCGATTCAGATTGGCCGCAATGTCTGGATCGGGACGCGGGCAATTATTCTTCCTGGTGTATCGATCGGTGATCACGCGGTGATTGGCGCCGGTGCTGTGGTCACGAGTGATGTGCCCCCGCGCACGGTAGTGGGGGGCGTTCCCGCTCGTCCTATCTCGACGTTTGAATGCACGGATGACTGGCATCGACCTTAAGCTAAACTTCTTCGTTCTGCGCCCCATCCTATGCCGGATAATCACTCGCTTTTAGTTGCCGTCTGCACGTATAATCCAACCCCAGCTTTTCTGGCTGAGACGCTGGATGCTTTGGCCAAGCAGACTTTGGTCAAGGAAGCTTGGGACTTGCTCATCGTCGACAACGCATCGACAACCACGACTGCCCGCGAGGCTGACATATCCTGGCATCCACGGGCTCGTTATATCAGCGAGCCACAACCCGGTCTCACGGCGGCGCGCAGTCGGGTCGTCCAGGAAGCAGTCACTGCTAAAGCCGAGGCAATTCTCTTCGTGGATGATGATAACATTCTAGCCCCGGACTTTCTGGAGCGGGGGCTAGCGTTGGGCTGCCAGCATTCGCGACTCGGTTGCTGGGGGGGGCAGCTCATTGCGCGCTTTGAGAAAACGCCGCCGCAGTGGTTCGCGGCATTTAAGAAATATCTGGCTCTGTTTGAGTTGGAGCAAGACATCATCTCCGCTGTGTTTAAAGGAAACCATGACATTCTCCCCGCTGGCGCAGGGATGTTTTTAAGAGTTGAACTGGCTGCCCGCTATCTGGAGACGATGAGTGCGCACCCATTGCGCCGACTACTGGACGTGAACGGGAAAGATCCGATGCGCGGTGGAGATACTGATATGGCGCTCTTTGTCTTGGCCGAGAACTGGCAGGTCGCGCGTTTTCGAGATTTACGCCTCACACATATCACGCCTGCCGGACGCACTACGGTTGAATACGTTGCCCGCGTTTTGGAAGGCACGGCTTGTTCAGATGTGCTCTTGCGGGTGATCCACGGTCAGCCATTGCCCGAGTGCGATAGTTGGATAAACCGCTTGCGCAAACATTGGCAGGCATGGCGGCTACCGGAACCCCACGGCCGTTTTCATGCTGCGGAGTGCCGTGGGCGTCGGCGTGGATTTGCCATTCTTGATCAATTGAAAAAGACACAAAAATCTTGAAAGTATCGGTTATCATGCCCGCCTACCGGGCGGAGCAATTTTTGGCAGTAGCACTGGAGTCAGTGGCTAGTCAAACGTACGGTGATTGGGAAGTTCGAGTCCATGAAGATGGTGTTTATGACGATTCAGCCAAGATCATCGCTGACTTTTCCAGGATGAACCCAGGGAAGGTTTATCATTCTTTCAGCAGCAAAAATACGGGCGTTTCCCGTGCGCGCAATCAATTGATGGATACTGCTACAGGTGATGTTATCGCCTTCCTGGATGCGGATGATCTGTGGCTGCCGGATCATCTGGAACGGGCGCTTTCTGTCATGAGGCGGAGCGGTGCTGACTGGTATATTTCCGGCATGCAAGAGGTCGATGGAGGGGGGCTGGTGCGCGGAAGCGAGCGGCTTCCTCCTGCCGTCGCAACCAGCGAGATGGCGGGGAGCTTGCTTGAGCATAATTTTATCCCCACCAGTCTTGCGGTTCTGGGCCCACGCGTGGTTCAGCAAAAGTTCCGCTTTGATCCGAATTTGAAGGTGGGCGAGGATCTTGACCTCTGGATTCGGATCCTTCAGGCTGAGCTGGAACCGGCTTTGGCTGAAAAAGTGACGATTCTGTATCGTCGTCATGATTCCAATACAACCAACGATCCCATTCGTTTTGCCGAAGAGTTTGCCAAGGTGTTTGAGAAACATCTAAACAATTCGTTCCTTCCGGCGGGTGCCTGCCTGAGGGGGATTGAGATTATGCTTCGCCCCGTCATCCGGATGAGGCGCTGGCGTGCGCCGCATCTTGCTGTGTTCGCGCTCTGGCGCTTATGGTGGGCGCGGCGAGCTCATACTGCAAATTGTCCGCC
>REBV01000259.1 GCA_007692545.1 Puniceicoccaceae bacterium | reverse complement strand
CCCTTTTCCGCCAGGCGGTCGATATTAGGCGTGTGGAAGGTCTCGCTGCCGTAAACACCTGCATCACGCCAGCCCATGTCATCCGCCATAATGTGGATGATGTTTGGGCGCTCCGCCCGGGCGGCGGCTGGATCGCCAGAAAGTAGGGCCAAGCTAAAGATACCGGCGAGGGGGAGGGCGTTTAGGGCTTTTCTCATTTTGGGTATTATCATGTTAGATGATAAGAAACTATTCTTGTTCGTCGGGTGTCAAGCTCGTAAATAATGGAGGCATAGATAGCAATCGGAGGTTTGGAATGAAGTCCGTAGGTGTTACCTCTGCTCCAATTGATTCATCACAGCTACCAACTCATCCAATTTCAGCGGCTTTGTTAAATAGGCATCCATGCCGCTGGCGAGGCCTGCCTCACTGTCCTCACGCATTGCTCCGGCAGAGAGACCAATGATTGTGGGCTGCCTGGCGGTGCCGAGTTTTTCCCGGATTTCGCGCGTTGCCGTCAACCCGTCCATCCGGGGCATGGAAACATCCATCAGGATAAGATCAAAATCGTATTTCAGAGCACTTGTCACCGCTTCGTCGCCGTCGGCAACGATATCTACATTTTGATAGCCGATGCGGCGAAACATGTTGAGTACGACGCGCTGGTTGACTCGGTTATCTTCTGCGATCAGCACGCGCAAATCTTTGGTTTCACGTGTGCTGGAAGCCACCTGGGAGAGGGGTTCTTTTTTCAGGCTCAAGCGTTCATGTCCCAGTAAGCGACGTATTTCACGGTAGAGAGCGGAGCGCTTCACTGGCTTTCTCAGGCTCACCGCTATTTCAAGGTCTTTGCGATGTGCCTCAGGAGTGCTGCTCAGTAATATTATCGGCAAGTTCTGAAGCTCCGGCATGCAGTGCACCACCCGCGCCAAGCAAATACCATCCAGCCCCGGCATCTGATCGTCGAAGATTCCGATATCCACTTCCGGATTTTTTTTCAAATAGGCCCGCGCTTCATTGTGCCCAGTGCAGGTAGTTACTTCCATCCCTAAGGACGAACATTGCTCACAAAGAATCTCGAGATTCGTCGGATTGTCATCGACGATCAGCACTTTGCACCCCCTCAGCAAGGCATCGTCGCGCCTTTCAAACGCGCCTGTGGGATCCAGACCGAGCAAGACGTTGAAGTGGAATGTAGTCCCCTCGTTTTTGTTGCTTTCAACATCAATCGAGCCATCCATGAGTGAAATCAATCGTTTGGAGATGGCTAAACCGAGTCCTGTGCCGCCGAAGCGGCGGGTTTGGGAGCCGTCCACCTGAAAAAAGGGCTCAAAGAGCTGCTGCTGGGCGCCGTCCGGGATCCCGATACCAGTATCGCGAATGGACATCTGCACGCGACAATCGCCGCTTTCCGCATCCACATAGAGGAGCGAAGCATAAAGCACGACCTCGCCATGCTCGGTAAATTTGACCGCATTTCCAAGCAGGTTGATCAAAATTTGTCGGAGCCGCCCGGCATCTCCGACAAGCCTCTCAGGCACACTCGATTCAAACGAAACCGCGATTTCAATGCCTTTTAGCGCCGCCGCTTCCGCGAATAATTGAACCACGTCTTCAACCGTATCTCTTAAATTAAAGTTGGCTTTGACCAATTCGATCTTTCCAGCCTCAACCTTGGAGAAGTCCAGGATATCATTGATGATCACCAGCAGGCTTTCTCCGCTGCTCAAAATTGTCTGCGTGTAGTCGCTTTGTTCCGGGGTGAGTTCCGTATCCGCGAGCAAACTCACGCATCCGATCACCCCGTTCATCGGTGTTCGGATCTCGTGACTCATCGTCGCAAGAAAACTGCTTTTTGCTGCGTTTGCGCGCTCCGCTTCCAATTTCGCTAATTCAGCGTTGCGTTTCTGTTGGTCGAGTTCGAGGTTTCGTCGACGCAAGGTGCCGTTCATTCCCGCCTGCTGCAAGAGGTGTAAAGTGTAATCGGCCAAACGGTCCGTATCGATCTCGCGTTGTGAACTGTATTCAAGGTACATCCGTGCGACGCATTGTCGCCCCCGCCGTAATGTTTTAATCAAGCATGGCTCGGCACTGAAGACCGCTTCCAAGTCTTGTAGTGATTCCTTTGGCCAGAGCCGCGGGTCCTCCGACTCTGTGAAGAACCAAACTTCTTTGGGGTTATCAAGACACTCCAGGCAGAGCCAACCGATGCCGGCATCCCGCCGGATATGATCCAAGACCCGGATGACATCGCCCCGGGTTTCCAAGCTCAAAGTCGAAGTACTATGCCGGGCGAAACCTTGTTCCACTTGATTGCACAGGCGGGAATGGAAATCGCGGTAATTACTCCCGAGCAAACCCGCGCTCAAGACCGAGAAAATAAAATTCAGTCGCTGCTTGCGTGCAGTAGTGCCCGGGGCAGCGATATCGCCCGAATGTAGTAAGCGGAGGATCTCCCGGGCCTGTTCGAAGCCCAGAAAATCGTTGTAGCCCGAGTGGATCTTTTCTCTGAAGAATTCGACCGCGCTTGTCGCCGGGTCGATCGCCACGCTCAGCCGTGGAATCAGTTCATCAGTTAATTCGGAAAATCGTTGGAAGGCGGGGTCTTTCCCGTAATCGAAGCGTGCAGGCACCACTCCCGTACCACGACCCTGCACCGAGGCGCGCTCCACGATCTTTGCCTCGATCATCGTCGTAGCCTCGCATCTGCGGCCGGTCTTGACCCAATCTACGAGCCAAGCCAATGCCTGGAATCCCATCTCAAAAGCGGGATAGTTGCCGGTGCTCAGGGGCGGATCCGAAAGTGCCGGATCAAAGTTTTCGCGAAAAACAAAATTATCATAACCAACCACTGAGACATCCTCGGGGACTCGTCGACCCGCCTCACGGAGACGGGTGATAGCTGCTGATGCCAGGCCATCGTTGGCGCAGACGATCGCGTCGAAGTCCTTGCGAGCATCGAAACAAATCGCCAATTGCTGTAATGCGTTCGAGGCTCGCCAAGCACTGGCGTGCACCACCAGGGACTCGTCGATCGGCAAACCCCGGGCATTCATGGTTTCACGAAAAGCTTTCAGCCGCAATTGGCTTTGCTTAAATGAAGTGGGGCCGCCGAGATAAGCGATACGCTGGTGGCCCCGTTCAATCAGCAGGTCCGTTAAACGGCGAAAACAATCCTCGCACGCGTTTAATACCGCCGGAATCGAATCATCCAGAACCGCGTCCATCGAAATGACTGGAATTTCCCGCTCTCGTATACGGATTGCCAAATCCGCTCCCTCTTGTCCGTAGGAATAGACGATTAAACCCGCCAAACCCTGCATTTTAATGAAAACCGAGGGATCCTCCGATACGGTTAAAGCCCGCCCCATCAAGAGCGCCTGCAACCCGGCCCCTCTGGATAGAGAATACCCCAAACAGCGATTGTAAGCAGGATCTAAAAACAGGCCGAGCATAATGCGGTGTATCTTCGACGGAAACAGATTAAAAACCTTTTAAAGAATGGAGTAGAAAAGTCTATAAGCATAAAAGCTATCCCTGTCCGGGATGGACCACGTATTATACGGTTGTCCACCACAGACAGCGCTAGCGCAGAGGGAAGAACAGTTGCGATCTTACCGCAAGTCAAGCCTGTCGATGCCATCTCAGTTTGGATGTCTTCGCACGCTCGGGAGCCCCTGCGGCGAATCCTCAAATTTTGAACCACGAATAACACGAAAGACACGAATCATCGGCGGATCCACCTTTGCTCCCCATTCGTGCGCTGAGGGGTATTCACTGCTTAAGCAAGTGTTCAAGCTCTGCGTCTCTGCGCCTCTGCGAGAGAATCTTCGTCGCCCAAGGATCTCGCTTTCCTTCGTGCTCTTGGTGCGCTTCGTGGTGATCCTTGCTCCTAAGACCGGCTGGTTTTGCCACGGAGCCATCACACGGGAATTGCCGAAGAACCGAATAAGCAAAGTTTTTAAATACCATAAATTACGCCATCCAGTTTCATAACAGTTACCTCCAGAATATAGTGTAAATCACCGCTAAGGCTCGCCAATCGCACCTAATGGAAAATTTGTTATCGTTATGTTAAAATGTCGGACGGCGTCTTTTTTTCTTGCATCCACTCTGAAGCGAGCTATGAGCCTTAAATCCCAGTTTCCTTTATTCAATAACCCTGCTAACAAACCATGAAACTCATAAGAAAGCTTTCTTTTCGTATTTCAATTTTTAATAATAGCTTCGTAGCGATGGTGCTAGTGTGCCTGCTGGCATCTGCCACAGTTACTCAATCTCAGGGACAAGCCCAGAACCAGACGGTGTTATTGCAGCACAACTTTTCCGGTAGCCCGAGTACGGCGCTCTCTGGCGTGTCGCTCGATGTCGGTGAGGGCGAGTGGGCCGCTGGTCCCGGTTTTTTTGCCAATGGGAGTGTTGAGCAGGGGGTTACGAATGCTGCATGGCTCCCTTTCGTCCCTGAGGCCGGGAAGGCCTACACCCTGAGTGCTCGACTCACTTCCAGTAGTAGTAATCCAGGTCTTGGTTTCGGCTTTGTCCAAAGCATCGCCAACCTTGTCGGTGTTAGTTCCCGGCATGCGCATTTAGATACATCGGGAATTGCCTGGATACTTCATCGCGGCGATACGATCAACTCACCTGCGGCCCAACACCAAGCGTTTTATGAAGGTCCGTCTGGTAATAATAGAGTCGACTTACAACTTGCGCTAGCTACTGTCGACGTCGTCATCACGCTCGACGCCACCGATGCAGAGAATGTGTGGATTAGCTTGGATTTAAACGATGGAGCCGCCTCTGTTGAACCTGCGAATGTCGGCCCCTTGGCTGCGCTCGCGATCACGGGCGTTGGCTTTAGCTGTGAGAATCAGGAGGCAATCATCAAAAATTTCCTACTTATTGAAACTACTTCAACGCAAAACGGCACCCTCATTATGATCAGTTCGGTTTCCAGCTGGCTGCTGCTTTGCTGTGCTGCTCTTTACTGGCGGAATATTCGAAAATTCTCTCCGGCAAAAACATCCGCCAAATAAACCACAACGCAAACCCCCACACACCATGAATGCGTTGAGGTTCGGCTCTTTTTTCAAAGCCGCCACCGCTATCGTTGTCTTTTCAACGATTGCATTTGGCGACTTGTATTCACAGTCCCCGGTTACCCTACCGTTTGCTACTGATTTTGAAGTCCCAGATGGGTACGAAATTGGTCCGTTAAGCTTTGATCCGGTTTGGCAATGGGATGAGGGTTTGCAAGCGCAGATTGTTACGCCTGGCGCGGCCAGTGATCAGGCACTCTCTTTGACCGGTAGCAACTGGCTATGGCTCAACCTCGACAGCCAGGGCGCGCAGGTGGCGTGGGTTGATTTTTTTACCCGTCCGGTCTTTGTTTCCGCCAATAAGCTCCCTATCGCCATCGTTTCACCACAGTCCGCCGTTACGGGGTTCGTCAAAGTCGATGATGAGGGCGAGGTTTACGCTGTCGATGGCGATGGCCTCGGCGGCGGCCAGTGGGTCGCTTCCGGCTTCCGCGTTCCGCTCGCTGCGGAGTCAGATGCCGCGCACAATTGGCTGCGCCTTAGCTACCGCATTGATTACGCGACCAAGCGCTGGGATTTGTTCCTCAATGAACAACTCACCTTACACGATCTTGGTTTTGTCGACGACGCCGTCAGCACCTTCGACGAGTTTGCCCTCAGTCCCGATGCCGATACGCCGACGCTACTCGATTACTTTTATGCCGGAACCGACAATCCTTTGTTCACAGACACCTCCGGCGACGGCTTGCCCGACGACTGGCTCAGCGCCCATGGCTTGAATCCGACTGTCTTCCAACGTCACGACGATCCCGACGGCGACGGCCTCAGCAACATCGAAGAGTTTTTTCTCGGCACTAACCCCACAAATCCCGATACGGATGGCGACGGTGTGGACGATGGCCTCGAAGTACTTTTGGGTACCGATCCCACGTCGGCTACCTCACATGGTTTTGGCACCATCCCCTTTGCCGATGGCTTCGAGGGCGACACGCCCGGCAGTTTTTTCGATGGCACACGCAAATGGCAGCTTCTCACTGGCGAACTCCACGTAGCCGCAGATGATGAAGCCCCCGAAGGCGTGCAATACCTGAAAGCGGTTGTAGACGAGACATCACTGGTACGTTATTTCAGCAACACGCTCAGCGAGAGCAGCGTCTGGATTGATTTCCAGCTTAAAGTCGCTTACCGCGACGAAACTCCAGCAGAGTTGAGCACTCCCCGCGCGGCATCAGCCTTTTACTTCGGTCCTGATGGACGCCTCCGCGTGCTCGACGGCAATCAAAACGGCGGCGGGCAGTGGTTGCCCCTCAACCACCCCCCGGTTGTGGAGGGCACTTGGGCGCGCCTTACCGTCCTTCACGACTACGCCAGCCAAACCTGGTCCGTTTGGGTCAATGACGTTCGCTATGGCGAAGACCTTGGATTTCGCGACACCGTGCCAGGCTTCTCTCACCTGCAATTTGATGAGCTCAACGCCCTTGACGATGTTTCCGTTTCAGTGAACGAACCCGCCGCTCTCGACAACGACGGCGATGGCTTGACTAATGCCGAAGAACTCGCCCTCGGGACCGATCCGAACAACCCCGATACTTCGGGTGATGGCATGAGCGATGGCGATAAAGTTGCGCACGGTCTTGATCCCTTGGCCAACGATGCGTTCATCGCAAGCTTGCTGCCAGACGGGCAGGGGGGCTTCTTTTGGGAGACGCAATTCGCCAACGCTGAGGGGTTTGTTGCTGGCGCATTACTTGGCCAAAACGACTGGAACGCCAGCGCCGTTGAAGTGACCAGCAGCGAAACCGCAGCTTTCCTCGACCCCATGGCTTCCAGCTCGATGGAGCGCTACTTCGGGAGCTCGGGACTGTCTTCAATCTGGCTGAGCTTTCGCGCCCAGCTCACTTACGGCGAACTTCCCGAGCTCATTACCGATGGCGGACAACCGCTTTCTGTCGTCTTTGGGGCTTCCGGTGAAAATAGTATCTCGATTTACGATGCCAGTACCGCTTCCTGGACGGATTTTTCTGTCGAAGCCGACCTTGCTGATTGGAATGAATACACCATCCATCTCGACTACACGACCGGACGCGGCATCCTACTGCTCAATGGCAGCCTGGTCGCCGCCGATCTGCCATTCTTCAATCGCGTAGGCACCACCTTTACCCGTATCCAGCTCCTCAGGGAAGCGCTGGAAGAAGCCCTCGATGAGCCAGGTGCCAGCACGCAGATCGACCGGATCACCCTCGCAACCGTTGAGCCCGCCGACCTCGACTTCTCCGGCGACGGCATGACCAACGCCGAGAAACGCGCCCTCGGCCTGGATCCGTGGCTCAGCGACAACTCCGGAGACGGCCTGCCGGATGTCTGGCTCCTCCAGTATGGCTTTGCCCCCGCCGTTTACCACAACCCAAATCTCGATTTTGACGGCGACGGCCTCACCCTCGCACAGGAATACGCCCTCGGCACCGACCCCACCAATCCAGATACGGATGGCGATGGTTACCTTGATGGCGAAGAATTCATCGCGGGCACCAACCCGCTCGACGCTTCAGACTTTCCTGATGCACGTGGTCACGATGGTTGGGCTCTCTCCGATATTGCTCAAAATCAGCCTGCTTCCGTCTTTACCGTTGGCGAAAAGATTGTTTTTCAGGCCTCCGGAAGTGGAGTTAGGCAAAACGCCGACGATCATTTATCCTTCCTGCATCGCAACGTACAGGGTGATTTTAGTATGACCATTCGTATTCACGAATGGGATGATCCCCACACTAACGGTCATATCTCCCTGATGGCTCGCCGCAGCACTGCCGAACGCTCTGCTTTGGTTTCTTTCGCTGCGCGGGGAGTTGATAATCATCGCGCCTATTCCGCCTTTGTTCGGGCTGAAGACAGCGGCCCGTTTGAACGGTTTAATCGTAACGCCAGAGTCGTTGCTCCCCCGCCTGATCGCTATCTGCGGCTTGAGCGCAACGGTGATTTGTTTACTTTGTCAGCCTCTCGCGA
>REBV01000245.1 GCA_007692545.1 Puniceicoccaceae bacterium | reverse complement strand
GTTCGACGATGTGAACACCCTCGGTTGTTCCCGTAGGACCGCAGACTGCGCCTTTGATCAGGACCTTTTCATCGTCAAAAAGATAATCAACCTCCTCGTTCCAAAGCCCGAAAACTTTGCGCAGTTGTGGACCGGGAAAACCGCCGCGCCAGCACCGGTTCGTCGGATCCACGTAACCCGTGAAGTAGGTCGTCACCCATGTGCCACCGGCTTCCGCAAAATCTGTCAAACGTTGTGCCGTCGCTTCGCTCAGGGCATAAAGCGCCGGGGTGACCACAAGCTTGTACTTGGAAAAATCACCCTCGACGGAAATAATGTCGACCTCAAGGCCGGCGCGTCGAAGCGCTCTGAAATGGTCACGGCAAGCCTGGGAGTAGCCGTCCCCACCCTCTTGCGTCGGTTTCGGGCCAATTGAGGCACCGAGCGCCCAACGGCTTTCCCAATCATAAACCATCGCCACCTCTGCCCTTGGCGAAGAATGTCCGCTGATCGGTGAAAGCGTCCCCAGGATACGCCCAATCTCTTCGCATTCGCCGAAGACTCTGGTGCCTTCGGCACCCGCATGGTCGACCACAGCGCCATGATACTTTTCAAAACCACCCCGGCTCTTCCGCCACTGGAAGTAATGCACCGCATCGGCACCATTGGCGACTGCCTGCAGCACCTCCTGCATATGGACTCCCGGACGCTTGAGCTTATTCACCGTGCTCCAATTGACGGAACTTGGTGAACACTCCATGAGAATCCAGGGCTTTCCACCGGAAAGCCCGCGCATCAAACTATGGGTGAAATCCGAGTGCAGCCCTCTACGCCCTCCATCAGCTCGATCATCGGGAAGCGGATACAAATCATTGGAGATAATATCGATCGATTTGGACCACTGCCAGTAGTTGGTTGAAGCATTGGTACCCATCAGGTTTGTTGTACAGGGAATCTGTGGGGTCAACTCACGCAGCGGAGCCATTTCATTTTCCAAGAACGAAACATGCTGATCATTCATGAATCGACGCCAATCCACGCCAAGCCCATCTATCGCCTTATCCGAGGTTGGAATTTGCTCCCAAGCCGTGAAGGTACTGTTCCAGAAAGCAGTCCACCATGCATCGTTTAAAGCCTCAAGTGTCCCATAACGCGCTTTTAACCACTCCTGAAATGCTTTCCGGCAGAGCTCACAGTGGCACTCGCCACTGAACTCATTACCGATGTGCCAAAGCCCAAGCGCCGGATGCCCGGCATAGCGCTTGGCAAGCTCATGATTAATCCGTCGCACGTACTGGCGATAGATCGGCGAAGTCGGGCAATGATTGTGACGGCCGCCCAGGGGAGCCCGCTTCCCGTCCTGATCCACCCGGCAAATTTCCGGATGCTGCTGCGCCAGCCAGTTTGGTTTACTTGCACTCGGCGTTGCCAAAAAGGCGGTTAAGCCCGCACGTTCAAAGCGCTCCATCGTCGCATCCAACCAGTCGAAACAAAAAACGCCCTCCTCCGGCTCCAAAGACGTCCATGAAAAAATCCCAATCGAAGCAGAGGTCACCCCCAAATGCTTCATCAGTCTGATGTCGTCCTCCAACACTTCCGGGGAATCAAGCCATTGATCCGGATTATAATCTGCGCCGTAGAGAATTTGACCGGACTTGGGGAACTGATGGGGGTAAGAAGGATCCATTGTTTATTTTTGTCTGTTTTTTGTCTTAATTGCAACTGCTATTTCATTTTCCCTGCGTTTTTTGAAAAGAATCTTGAGACGAAAGCAAATTTTCAGCCACGCCGGCGAGGCGTTATGCTTTGGCAAAGAATCACCCGTCTGAGCAACACCCATTTACATCACGCCATAACGGATCAGGGCGCACGCTACTGACTGCCAGTCGCTTCGGCTTTTGCGTCCGCATTCCGTTTGTACAAGCAGATAAAAACGTTGCCAATGTCCCCGCGGACTGTTTATCTACTCTGACTAAACAAAGGAAACATGTCAGCGATAACCAACATCCAGCGACCGCTAGAAATTAAGCCTGGGGCAAACCGGAAGGACGCGGCCGCCGAGCAAATCAAGCACTACATCCGATCAAACCGCTTGAGTCCGGGCGAACGTTTACCGACGGTTCGTAAGCTCTCGGATCACTTCGACGTCAGCCGCGACGCCGTTTGGCGGGCGCTCCGCCAGTTACAGGCAGAGGACTGGCTCGACCTGCTGCCGAACAAACGCTACATGATCTCGGAGAAGCTCTATAAGAGCGTGCTGACCTCACTGAACGTGAAAGCGGTTTTTTCGGGCAAGCGCTACATCTATTTCTCCGGATTCCGCCGTTTGGCCGATGCCCTGAGCAAGGAGTGCCACTACCACAACATCGACCTGAGGATTGAGCTACTTCCGTTGGATACAGATCCAAGCAAAAGCATTTGGGAAGACTGTGATCTTCTGATGATTGACAGTGACAGCAGCGGCCGACTGCTCGACACCTTCAAGAATTTCCCAGTCCCGGTCATCGGCCTTGATGCTATTTACAGCGAAAGGTATAAGGCAAACATCGTTACCGATCACCATCTCGGAGGCCGCATGGCAGCTGAGGCCATGTTACACCGAAAAGCAAAGGAAGCCATCGTGGTTTACCATGTCGGCTCCGAAAATAATCCCCGGGTGAGCGCCCGCATCGATGGTTTCCGTCAAACTTGGATGGAAGGCGGTCGTTCGCGTGAATCGCTCACACTCGCACCGATCGAGTGGAGCCGCAGCTCGTTCGAAATCGCACTCAAAGTGCAGGACTTTCTCAAAAAGAACCCGGCGCACGATAGCTATTTTGTAACCGATGGCCGTCTCGCCACAAACTTCCTCGAAGTTTTATCCTACCTCAATGTGCAGGTACCTGAAAAGGTCGGTTTAATTGGCTACGACGGAGCCCAACGGGGCGAACTAACGGATCCGCCGATGACGACCATCCAGCAAGACATGGACAAAATCGCACAATGTGCCGTCAGCTGGGTGCGTGCCATTGCCTCTGGCGACGAGCGCTCCGGCGTTCTCGAACGCATCCCTCCCCTCCTGATCGAACGGGACTCCTACTAGCGATCATCGCAGGATCGCCAATCCAGAGGCGCAATGGCAACCGCGCCTTCGATTGGCACCTGTCGATTGCGCCAACCACAGGTGGTGATGTACCATCTGCCATCCGTATCCTGAACAATTTCCGGGGCATGGGCGTGAATGCGGGCGACGATCACTGAGTTCTCGTTGTCACCTGTATATTCACCAAATTCGGTTGGGTCTTTGGAGTAGAAAACAAGGGTGTTGTGGTAGTTTTCTACCCGGCAATCCGTGTAGGTCATAAAGAGGTAGTAGCCACCATCCCTAGCGACAACAAAAGGAGATTCAGTCGCTCCCCATGCAGGATTGAGCGGTGCATTACCACTCGTGCGAAGAGCGAACTTCAAGAAAGTCCAGTTAACCAAATCACTCGATTTAAAGACTGAAATCACGCCGTAGCGCTCATGGATACCCGTGGCATACATGAGCCAATGATCATCCACCCGAAGCACCATCGAGTCCCGGTGGCAGGAATCGAGCGGCGCATCGTGGAAGATCGGCGTGTGCTCCATCCAGTGGCGTAGTTCATCGGAAGTCGCCATCCGCATCGGTGACGGGCCGTAGTGCATGAAATAACGCCTGCCGTCCGTCACCACCGAGGGAGCCCAGGCGCGAACCCCGTTGTTGCAAACAATCCCGATTTCTTCGAACCCTCCCGGCGTGATCAGCTCAGACCCACGCCCGTAGGTAAAGTAGCGCTCCTCGTCGGCCGCAGTCTCGGGCGTTGCCTTAGTGATACCAAACAAATGCCACCGTCCATCCAGCCCACGTATCAGCGAATGGTCGTTGACATAGCAACCGGTCTTTTCCGGTTTATAGAGCAGTTGCCAATCACCGGAAATGATCGGCACAAGTGTCCGAGGTGCGCTGTTGCGTAAGTGGTCGGAAATCGTCTCAGCTGACTTTTTGTCGTGCATAACTCTTAGCATAACACAATACAGACTGCCTCTGGAGGTAAAGACAAATAGCAGACAGCTGGCTAGTGCAGCAGCCATGAAGTCCACTCATCGGCTCTTCCAAACGCGAACGTAATCCCACTTTGAAGAAGTTAGCCAACCGATTGGTTCATCCTGAAAAGTGCCGATGTCACCGAAACTGGCTCCGTTTGACAACCAGAGCCATTCCGGGACGAGGGGCAGCCATCTTCCGGTGTAGGTGACCTTGTGCACGCCATTGTAGTAAATCCTCATTTCATTGGGGGTCCAGTGCAGCCCGAATACATTGAAGCCGTCGTGCAAACCCGGGGTGTCGTATTGCCTCGTGCGGGCCCTTCGGTCCGCGCCATAGCCGTCGATGTGAACAACCGCCTTGGTGAAATCACCAAACCAGGCGGATTCGAAGACATCGACCTCGGCACCGTTGTTTCCGCTGCCGGTAACGACACCCATGTTCTTCCCCTGTAGCCAAAACGCGGTGTGGGTATCTTTGGTCGTATCGGCGATCTTTACGCGTACTTCGAAGAAGCCAAAAGTCGTTTCATACTTACCAGGGCGGCTGCTAATGGCTCCGGTGGCCATTGTATTGGAATTCGTCTTCTCGACATCGAGAATGAGGTGGCCGTCGGCGACGGAGACGTTGCGGGGGCGCCAAAACCACTGGTGGATACCTCGGCTCCAACGGGGATCGCGGCTTCTCGGGCTGTCGTCGATCTGCCACTTAGTGAGATCAACTTCGGTGCCGTTGAATTCGTCGCTGAAATCCAGGACCCAATTGTCGCCCGTCGGCGTGACGAGAAAGGGCTGGGCATCGGCCGGGGTCTCAGGGTCGACCAGTCCAGAGTTCACCTCCCTCCTCACTTTGTAGAACGCGCGATCCTCATTTTCGGTCATGGTTGTCGCATGTCCGAGGACGGTCCGATCCTCGGCAGGAATATGCGAGCGGACGGGTGACCAATTCTCCAGGTCGGTGCTGCGCAGGAGCGTGTAGTGGCGATCCGGTACGGCGGGCCACTGGACGGACCAGGCGGGGCCTTCATCGGTTTCTGTTTTTTGGAGGTGAACTCCGTAGGGCTCCACCGATAGTTTGAAATTATCCATCCGGGCGAATCCCGTCGTATTAGGCGTGGCGGTGAACGTGTCGAGCGCGACGAAGAGCCGTTTCCCGGCATCCGCCGTGCTGGCCATGTAGACCTTCGGCTGGTTTACGTACTCGTAAGCCCGGCTCAGACTGCTGATACCGGAGGACATGGATACGAGGTGCGAGCGCTCGCCAGTAATCGTATCGTCGCTTGTGGTAAAGAGACGTACAACAATTTGGTCTTCCTCTTCGACCCACTGGAAAGAGTCCCGCCAGACGTAGCTGAGGGAATAGATGTCGCCCGTTTGGATTGTGTGTCCGGTGTCCAGCCCATGAGTCCGGGCGGCCTGCCCGGCGATGACCGCGTTGTGCGTGCCGTCGTAGGACTCATCAATTCGCAACGCGACGGAGTTTTGGTCACCGGTCCCGATATTTTCCCAACCCGGCACCATCCAGAAGGGGATGTTATTCTCGCTCGCGGGCGCGTTAAAGTTACCGTTGTTCAGATCGCCCCCAACGAGGATGCGCTCGCCGCCCTTCGCGTTCGATGCGAAGAGGGCGAGGCTGGACAGGATTACAAGCGTTGCAGCGAGGCGATGGGATAAGCTGAACACGCGGATACTGTGCACTGGGATGAGGGGTTGGGTGTGGCTGTGGCTCCTATTCTACACCTTGGGTTTGGCCAAAGCGCATCCGGTAGAGCTCGTAGGCCAGTCGGCGATTGCTCTGCACCATGTCAAAGTGAGGGGTGTCGGTGGCGTTGATAAAGCCGCGCATACCCGCCTCGCCATCGGGCCGACCGGACAGCGGCTGATCACGAAACTGGAAAAAGTGTGCACCAATGATGTGAGTATCGGCGAAAGCAGATCTCAAGTAGCGATCCAGCAAGCGAACACGATGCTCCGGATCAGGCGAAGGCCGGCCTTCGTAGCGAAATGGTGTTTGCACGAGGTTGTTTCCAGCGCTGAACTCCCCCACCACAATTGGTACATCAATATCCCGATACCTTTCAACGCGGCTTGAGGGAGGATTATCATAGACATTGTAAGAGACCACATCGAGGTAACGAGCGGCAAGGGCGAACAATTCCTTGTCGATGTGCCCGTGAAAGCGGGGCCCCATGTAGAGGTGGTTGGGGGCCACATCGTCCAAGACTTCACGAATAAACGAGAAGTAACGTTCGGCATAGGCCATGCCGAAATCCCCGCAATCCTCCAAAATGGCTGCGTTGTCCATGTCCGGGGCCTGGTTCGAGTCCAGCAACGCTTCCCATGAAGCGTGCGAATGTTCCCATGCACTATTAAATGCTTCAATGCTTCCATACTTCTCCCGAAGCATCCGCACGAACTCACGTTTGCTGGCCGTTTTCCGGTTCCGCTGAATTGCCACCTGGCCGACATGAGCGGCGCGTGGGCGAAAGAGCCAGGCGAGCTCGTTATCCACAAAGAAGCCTATGTTCCAAGGGTCCTTGGCGGTGGTGTGCCGCTCCGCCTCGAGGGCGTCGCGGACCGCGCGCGCCCAGTCTTCGTGGAAAACATCGGGAAGACTGTAGTGAATCATGGGGCCACGAGGGTGAATCATCGCCGTGTATGGAGTCCGCTGGTGCTGCGCGACTTCATAAGAAGACCATGCCGCGAGCGTATTGAATCCCCAACTGCGCATCCGCGCGTGAGAGACATCGACAATGACTGACCGGTAGTCCTCGCCATACTTCCGTCGGAGGTTGGCGTCGGCAAAGCTGAAACCGCGCCAGCTCCGGTTTTGGTAAAAACGGCCCCGTGCGCCCTCCTGTTCCGCGAAGTTGCTTGCGTAGCGAGAGTCCGCAGAAGGCAGATCGCGAAACCAATGTTCCCGCTCAGTGAAGGGCGTGACTCCACCACCAAATCCCACTCCGGTGGGTCCGTATGACCAAAAAAGTCGGCCCGATGGATCAACGAAGCTCCACTTACCCTCATATTTTTCGGTGCGGAAAAAGCCCGTGGCTTCGAGCTCCGGTCCGGCAGCCCAGCCGCCGAATTCGTTCCAATCAGGTGGCCCCGACCAGTCCCGCATCTCGGCCTGCTCTTTCTCAATCAGCCCGGCGAAGTCGTCATCACTGTACACTTTACCTGGCCACTGGGAATGGATGTATTGTCCATACGCATCAACAAAAGGGAAAAACGGGACCGGCGCGGGCACGCCCTCCCCCGTTGCAACAATGGAATGAATGAGCACCGATTGCCCGGGACGCGCCTGCTCCAACCACAGCGCGAGGCGTTCAATGCTCGCGGGATCAACTGTGTTATCCCGCACATTAATTTCGCGAAAATACATGATAAAGGGGGAAAACGTCTCCCAACCCGGATCTTCCGGTCTCCGGACGAGGCGCACTCGCAGCGTATCGGTCGCCCCGGGGCTAATGGAAATCGCGTTGCGGGTCTGATCGCGGTTGGCTTCGCCACCTGGGTTGGCCGCCTGTCCCCAGACAACCACTGGCTCAGTCCCGGCGTTGGTTAGGACAATCTCCACGGATTCAAAAGCCGCCAAATCCCAGGCACCACGTGGTGCCATAAAGCTCACCTTCGCGTCATCCTCCTCGCCTCCCGGTTCCATCCGGAGAACCGGTTCCTCGCAGTGGTGCGTGCTACCCACGCGGGTGCTGCCTTCAGCCACGATATGCAACGAATCGACGCGGTGATCGATCTCGACCAAGGGAAGCGGCTCGGGCACTGCAGCTAGTGTTAGACTGAGCGTCGTAAAGGCGGCGACGGCCAGCCTCAACGTTTGAAACGGCGAGATAATGAATTTGTGCATGTTGTCTATCTGGATGAATTGAGTCGCACGCCCTCTCAGTTGGAGGACCTTTTTGGATACATGGCGTCCGCCATTTCGCGAACCGCACTCGTCAAACTTTTGTTCACACGATCAACGATAGTGACAAAGC
>REBV01000091.1 GCA_007692545.1 Puniceicoccaceae bacterium | reverse complement strand
TTTTTGCCTTTTTTGGCCTTTTTTTGCATTGGATCAAACCGCTCTATATTCCTCAAACCATCCAGTCGAAGGCGTCCGCCTTTCGGCTAGCTCAAGATCAAAACAAGCGGACACGCCACGCGGGTATTCTCTTTCATTTGCCTCGGACTTGATCGCTCCGGATCGATGCTCTCTCATCCAAATATAATCGTCTAACGGAAACTCTCCCTTGAAACGAGCTCACAACGACAATTCACCCGAAAACAGTCCGCCGCATCTTATTCACGACCGCCAGATTACCCCAGGGCGCACCCCGCGCCGCAGTGCCCTGCACGGCCTCCCGACACCCACGCCCTGCCTGCCACTGTGCCGCATAGCTCCGCACAAACTCCGCCGAACCCAGAACCACTCCATCCGTAAAATACCGCACCCGGCAGCGTAGCACTACCGAGAGCGGCAATTCCCCCTTCTGCTCATTCAGCACCTTCTCCGCCGTCTTGCGGTCGATCAGCTTCCCCTTATGCGTCCAAGGCGAAGCCCCTTTGCCAAAAATCAAACTCCGATGCGCCGACAGAGCCGATTTCAAGCTAGCCGCCTGCATCAGCTTATCTGAAGCCCGCCGCCCGGATCCCGCATCTCGTATCCCGCTCCCCGCATCTCGCATCCCAGATCCCGCATAAGTCGACCAAATCACCTCAAGCCCCCGCTGAGCCTTTTGATTGCCCGCCACCGCCTCCGCGTAGCCGCACCAGCGGTAGTCCTTAGGATCTTCCACCAGTCCAGCACGCACCGGATTCAGGTCGATATAGGCTGCCATGGTTTGCAAGGGGTTGCCTTCCCCTTGCACCAAAACGCTTTTAAAGCGATCCATCCACAAAGTTCCCATTCGGTTCCCATGATTGCGGTTGTACCAGATGGAGAAACGCTGTTTCAGCGTTTTCATAAATTCAGAAAGATCATGCATCCGCGCCAGCAATTGCGCACGGAACTTCTCAGCATCCTCCGTGCCCTCCCGCAAAGCCGTTTCCAAGCGGGCAAACGAAGCCGTCTGGTACTTCGTCGGCTTCGGGTAGAGCACCTTGAACCGCCGCAGCAGTTCCACATCCGAGACCGCCCGATCTTTTTCCGGCACCCGCACCAGCACATGGAAGTGATTCGTCATGATAGAGTAAGTCAGCACCTCCACCCCACAAAAGTCCGCCACCTGCCACAGCATCTTGCGCAGCACCTCCTTCTCCCGTTTTCCCAAAAGCATCTCCCCACCCACAACGCGACTCATTGCATGGTGGATAACTGCCGATTCGGCACACTTCATTCTGCGTATACGTCTCATATTTCATCCCCAACCATTCAGCCAGCTGTCCCCAAGTCAAGCCTTAATTATTATTACCCGGCTATAAAATTTCGCGATAAAATTTCGGAACCTCATAATACGTCTTCTCAACAGTGCGCAGCCCATTACCGGCGACAAAACGCTGAAATCGAATGCCTTCACTGGGTGCGAAATCCTCGGTGAACTGGTAGGAGACCTGGCTGCCGTTGTAGCTCTTAATGACATCCAGTTGGAGAAGATCGACATCGCCAGTGGCAGGCATTGTAATCTGCCAAACCAAATACGGCCCTTCCGAAAATTCCGAAAAACCTGCTGCATCCAGTCCGGTTTCAGCATCCCGGCGAAAAAAGCTGATGGACGATCCCCCGGCAGGCTCCGCTCTCAGTTCAGCTACGGCAGTCGGTGTTTTGAACTGTCTATCGTCACTCACATCCGATTCAACAATTTCAACCGGGGCGGGGCCAGGAAAATTCAAGGACATGAAAATTCAAGGACACCCATTAGCATGACGACTTTCCGGAGCGAGTTAGATACGATGTAAGTCTTTATAGGAAAGTATGCTAGGGAATTTATTCGGTGAATCTTGTTGGACAAATTTTATGGGTGTCCTTTAATTTTTTTTTAATTTTTTTTGTTGGACAAATTTTATGGGTGTCCTTTAATTTATTTAATTTTTTTAATTTTTCGCCGCCAAAGAAAAAGGAGCCAACGGTTTTGTAGTGCCTTTGGCAACAATAGCCCGGTTTTATGCGCCCTCAGAGGCATCAGTGAGAAACTTGGGTTAATTTTCCCCGTTCACGCGGCGTCCGCTCGCGGACGCCTACGTTACAACAGTGAACTGAATGCTCAGTAGGCCAACAACGCTGCAGGCGCTCGCAAGCGAGCACGCCACTTTCCAAGATTCAATACGATCCGGGAAAACATGTGTTACAGCCGACTAACGAGCCGCAACCGCCGCTTGGATCTCGGCGTAGAGTTTAGATAACTCTGGCATGGCCAGACCCAGTGCCTGGCCACGGCGGAGCGGCTCGCCCCAAATGGTATCCACTTCAACCGGGCGCTGCCCCAGAAAGTCGATGAGTGACGAGGGCTGGTAGGCACCCATCTTTTCGGTCACCTCAAACTGTCCTTCCAAAAAATGATCGTCGATCCTGTGCCCGGCCTCCGCCGCCGCCGCGCGCACCTCTTCCATCAGTGCACGGGCCCGGGCCTTAAGCCCCCGGTCCGCCAGAATTTGATCGCAGGTGATCGCACCTCCGGCAATGGAAAGACCGTTGAATGGCACATTCCAACACAACTTGCGCCAGAGGGCGGCATCGAGTGAGGGGGCGTACTGCGTCTTCACCCCGGCGGCCTCAAAGATCCGGACTGCCGCCTGCGCCGGCTCCGGCCAGCGGTCGCCCAGCGAGCCGACCTCAACCCGGCCGGGATGGTAGTTCTCCACCACCCCCGGGGCGACACGGTTGACGCAGACGAAGCAAAGCCCCGAAAGCACCGGATTCTGCGGGAAGTGCGACGCATAAAACTCCGCGTTGCCCATCCCGTTTTGCAGAGTCAGAATCGTGGTGTGCTGCGGTCGAACTAGCTCCTTAACTGAGTCGATCAAGCGCTCGTTCACAGTGGCTTTGGCTGCGATGATAACGGTATCCACCGGACCGATACGGGACGCTGTTTGAGCGATGGACGCGGGGCGCACCGCCGTCTCGTCGATCAGTTGTCCGGTCTTCGGGTGCACCCGCGAAATGAGAATGCCCTGCGCCTTCAGGGCCGCTGCATCCGAGCGGGCCAGGACGTGCACAGGATGCCCGTCCGCCGCGAGGAGCCCACCATAATACAGGCCAACAGCCCCTGGACCGACAAGGGCCCAGGATTTCAGGCTGGAGGCTGCTGCAGTTTGTTCAGTCATAGCAAGTATCCACTCCGTCGCTGCGGGAAGCATCCGGCCTAGCGCCTAGATCGAGCGCCAATACTCAATCCGCGCCTGCACCTGCTGAGGGCCAGGCATGCCGGTTTTATCGCGCGCGGCCATTGCTTTATCCAGATCAAAGACCTCGACCCAGTCCTCCGCCAGGGCGCTGTGGATTTTCGCCACTTCAGCATAGGGCAGTTGATTCAGCGGAGTGTCCAATTTCTCAGCCAGCCCGACCAGTGCGCCAACGACATGGTGCGCTTCGCGGAAAGGCACCCCCTTTATCACCAGGTAGTCCACCACATCAGTCGCCAGCAATGCCGGATCGGCCACCGCCGCCGCGCAACGGCTGGCATTAGCCGCCACACCGGGCAAGCAGGCAGCGACGCAGTCGAGCATGAGCTTGGATTGATCGAAACTGTCAAAAACGGGTGGTTTGTCTTCCTGGAGGTCACGGTTGTAGGTCAGCGGCAGGCCTTTGACCATGGTGAGCAGCATTTGCAAATTCCCCGTCAGCCGGGCAGATTTACCCCGGATCAGCTCAAAGGCATCCGGGTTTTTCTTCTGCGGCATCAGGCTGGAGCCGGTGGTAAACGCATCGGGCAACGCGATGAAACCGAACTCCGCACTACTCCATAGGATAAGATCCTCCGACAGTCGCGAGAGATGGACGCCGACCATGGAACAGGCTGAAGCAAAATCAATAAAGGTATCCCGGTCGCTGACCGCATCCATACTGTTTTGGGTCACTCTGGGTTGTCCGGCAGCATCGACAAAGCCCAGCGCTTTCGCCGCGAACTCACGATCGATCGGCAGCGTCGTGCCAGCGATGGCACCCGAACCCAAGGGACAGACATTGGCCTGCTCCCTGACCGCGCTCAAGCGCGTGCGGTCCCGGGCAAACATCTCCACATAGGCGAGCAGGTGATGCGCCATCGAGACCGGTTGCGCACGTTGCAAGTGCGTGTAGCCGGGGATAATCACCTCGCGGGTGCGATCAGCCAGCTCGACCAAGGCCTGGATCACAGCCAGCAATGAACCGTCAAGCTGATCACAGGCAAATTTAAACCAGAGCCGCATATCGGTGGCTACCTGATCATTGCGACTGCGCGCGGTGTGTAATTTAGCGGCGGCGGGCACCGCCTGCGTCAGCGCTTGCTCAATGTTCATATGGACATCTTCCAGCGCCGGATCCCAGGTAAATGCACCCTGCTCGATCGTCGACAAAATCGTCTCCAGACCGGCCTGGATCGCATCGCGCTCCTCTACGGTGATAATACCGACCTGCGCCAGCATGGCGGCCTGCGCCTGACTGCCCCGCACATCAAACCGAGCGAGTCTCTGATCAAAAGAGACCGACTCACCGATCCGGAGCATCAATTCAGCGGGGCCTTCGGAAAACCGGCCACCCCAAGTCGCTTGCTTTTTATCATCAGCCATATCTCCGAGACTTTTCTTGGGCACAGGCCGTTTGGCAAATCTAATCCAACCGACTGGCCAGGTTCCCGTCGTTGGCGTGTGAGAGGGCTTCTTCCTTGGAAATGATACCGCTTTCCACCAATTCGGTGAGGTGCTGCTCCAGCGTATTCATCCCCTCACTCAATCCGGTCTCCATTTTACTGAAAACCTGATGCAGTTTGCCAGTGCGCACCAGGTTCGCTACGCCTGCATTATTTTTTAGTATTTCAAAGACAGGCACCCGACCATTGCCGGACTTCCGCGCCAGCAACTTTTGGCTAATAGCAAAGGCCAGTGAGAAGGAGAGCTGCGCGGCAACCTCATTCGAGCGCTCGGGAGGAAACATGTCGATAATGCGACTAAAGGTGCCCTTAACGTCTTTTGTGTGCAAGGTCGACAGGACCAGATGCCCCGTCTCCGCTGCGGTGAGCGCGAGTTGCGCGGTCGTGACATCACGGATCTCACCCAGATAAATAATGTCCGGATTTTCCCGCAGTGCACTGCGCAAACCATTTGGGAAATCACTCAAGTGCTTGCCCAGTTCCCGCTGAGAGACCAACGATTGCTCACTCCTGAACACATACTCAATGGGATCTTCCAGAGTGATGATCCGTGCTTTGCGACTCTTGTTGATATAATTAAGCAAGCTGGCGATGGTGGTCGATTTACCACTCCCGGTGACACCCGTGACCAGCACCAGGCCTTGATTCAACTCGCAAATCTCCTGCCAAACCTTGGGACTCAGGAAGCCGATTTCATCTATCTCCGGGACGTGCTTCGGCAGCATGCGCATAACACAGGCAGTGCCATCCCGATCATGAAAGATATTGAGCCGGAAATTGATCTGTTCCTCCTCCCAGAAGTAGCCCGTGTCGATGTCGACCTGCGGATTGTCCGCCAGGGCCTGGCGCTGCTGCTCGCTAATCAGCGAAAAAACGAGCTGCTGCAGGATTTCCTGCGTCAGTGGCTCTCCATCCTCGATCGTCTCCAACTCTCCATCGAGGCGATAGCGCACCGGCTCACCGACCTTCATATGCAGGTCTGATATCCGGGAAATACCGTCGACCTCCAGGTCAGGGTCCGCAAAGCTGCGCAACAGATCGAGCATGCTGTAGGTGCCACCCTGGGCCGGATAGACTTTTTTATGGGGGTCGAAGTTAGACATACTGCAGCACTTTTCATCCTTCCTAATTAAATGCAAAACATTTGTCGGAGCTTGTATCATTGTGTGATTCCTATCTTGCGCCAATCCCATGGATGCAGATAGTATACGCCTTCTCCTATTTTCTGACCAGGCCATGAGCAACGCACCCAAAACAGACAGCCCCTTTGATAGTATCGATGCCGCGATCGCCGATATCGCGGCGGGCAAGATGGTCATCGTAACGGATGACGAGTCCCGCGAAAACGAGGGCGATCTCGTCATGGCCGCATCCAAAGTCACCCCGCAAGCCGTCAATCAAATGATCCTGCATGCGCGCGGCCTCATCTGCGTGCCGATGCTCTCCCACCAGTTGCGCCGCCTGGCGATCAGCCCGATGGCGGCAGAAAACCGTGAATCCCACCAGACCGACTTCACCGTCTCGGTCGACGCGGCAGTCGGCATTACCACCGGAATCAGTGCCTACGACCGGGCGGAAACGATCCGTATATTGAGTGATCCTAAGTCCGAGCCGGACATGTTGGTCCAACCCGGGCACGTCTTCCCCCTGCGGGCCAAGCCGGGCGGGGTGCTACAACGTGCCGGCCATACCGAGGCTGCAGTCGATCTGGCTCAACTCGCAGGTCTCAACCCCAGCGGAGTCATCTGCGAAATACTCAATGAGGACGGCCATCTGGCGCGCCTGCCGGATTTGATAAAATTCAAGGAAAAGCACGGGCTGAAGCTCATCTGCATCGCCGACCTGATCGAATACCGGCATACCCGCGACAAGCTGGTAGAGCGTGTTCTGACCAAGCCTTTTGAGTCAGAGTTTGGCACCTTCGACTTACACATCTTCCGCAGTATCCTCGACAACCGTCAACACATCGCGCTGAGCATGGGGATACTCGATGAGGCCCCGACTCTCGTCCGGGTGCAGAGCGAAAACCTGTTGGGTGATGTTTTTCGGGCGAAATCACTCGGCGGCTACAATTCGCTCCAGGTGGCCATGCAGCGGATCAAGGAAGCCGGGCATGGTGTGCTGCTCTACATCGAGCAAGCTCAGGGGGGTATCCGAATCATCGAAAATGAACGAGAGACCCAACTCAAAGACGTCGGCCCAGCCAAGATGGACTTCCGTGACTACGGTATCGGCGCACAAATCCTGGTCGAATTGGGGCTCAAACAAATCCGGCTAATGTCCAGCACCCAGCGAAAAGTTGTCGGAATCGACGGCTATGACCTCGAAATCGTCGAACAGATCGACATCTAAAGGGGCCGATGAACCCTAAACCTTCAACGAATCCGCGATCACCGCACCCTTGAGCGCAGCTTCGTAACGCTGGCCGACATTGGCCCAGTCCACCACATCCCACCAACGCTCGATGTATTCGGCACGCCGGTTTTCATACTGCAGGTAATAGGCATGCTCCCAGACATCAATCCCCAGGATGGGGATACCCACCTCAGCGATATAGGGGCGCATCAACGGGCTGTCTTGATTTGCTGTTTTACTGACAAATAAGCGACCGGATCGATCCACCGAGAGCCAAGCCCAGCCGCTACCAAAAACACTGGCAGCCATTTGCGAAAATACTTTTTGAAAGTCTTCAAAACGACCCCACCTCAAGGCAATCGCACGGGCTAAGGAACCCGCCGGCTCACCACCGCCATTCGGATCCATCACATCCCAAAAGAGCGTGTGGTTGAGTGCACCCCCGCCATTTTGGCGCACGCGGGTAAGAATCTGGGGAGGCAGTTGGGACAGGTCGCTGATAATCGCCCCCAGATCGCCACCGGGCCGACCCACACTCTCCAAGGCATTATTAAGATTGTTAACGTAGCCCGCGTGGTGCTTGCCGTGATGCAGCTCCATAATCTCACGAGATATGACTGGCTCCAAAGCATCAGACGAGTAAGGCAGATCTGCCAACTCGAAACGATGCACCTTCGAGGTCGAGCGCTGCACCTTTGAGCCTGAGCGCTGCCCCGCAGAAAGAAAATGAGGTAGGGTCAGTCCAGCCGCACCCGCAGCCAATGTTTTTGTGAAAAAAGAGCGACGGCTTAGTTTGTTAGACATAGTTTATACAGACTTGGGGGGGCACATTTACTGGCTTGAACTATAGGCAAATCAGACTGATAAATAATGCAAACCAAAGATTCGGAATCCTGCCACCCGCCACCCGCCACCCGCATCCCGCCAC
>REBV01000081.1 GCA_007692545.1 Puniceicoccaceae bacterium | reverse complement strand
GGAAGCTCGGCCTGTCCGCCGAAGCCTTGGCGTAGGACGGAGAGCGAAGACGGATACGGGATGCGGAGTTGGGTGTTTATTCGTTGTAGGTGCTGGGGTCTTCGTTGAGTTGGTTGTTGTGCTGGTTCTCCACGGAGGTGATGAAACGGTTTAATTTGCCTCCGAGCTGATTGAGGCGGCTTTGTAAGCGTTCAAAAAGGATGTTGTTTTTTAGTGATTCTGTCTCGTGGAGCATCTCCAAGTGATCGATTGTCTCATCGCAGGAAGCGTGTGCATAAGTCAAAAAGCGTATGAAATCCTGCTTGTAGCGTCGGCGCCCATAGCCTTCGACGATGTTTGACCGAACCGACTTCATTGAACGCCGGATTTGAGAAGCTTCCTCATAAGCCTCAAACCGGGGTAATTCCTTTAGGGTCATCTGGTGAATTTCAACACTAAGTTCCCGTGAAATCTGCCAAATTTGTAAATCTTTGTAGCTCATAATAACAACCCTCCAAATATTAATTTATCCCGCATCCGTCTTCGCTCTCCCTCCTTCGCCAAGGCTTCGGCGGACAGGCCGAGCTTCCGTCTTCGCTCTCCCTCCTTCGCCAAGGCTTCGGCGGACAGGCCGAGCTACGCCGGACAAGACGCCGGACAAGACGCCGGACAAGACGCCGGACTTCGTCTCGTATCCCGCATCCCATATCCCGCATCCCATATCCCGCATCCCATATCCCGTATCTCGTATCCCATATCCCGCATCTCATATCCCGAATCCCATATCCCGAATCTCGCCCCACCCCTCACAACAACGCCACTTCCACGCCGAAGGTGGCGCTGCTGCCGCCGCCGACGGCGTGGAGGCCTTTTTTGTGTTCGGGGCTGTTGGGCGGGCCCATCCATGGTTCGACACAGTAAAAGGGGCTGTCTGGCGACTCGGTCCAAACGACAAAGGCGTTCCAGCTGGAGTAGGTGTCGGAGTCGCTCAGGATGCGGATGCCGATGTCCTCTTCGCCTCCGTTGGGACCGAAGGTGGCGGTGTCGCCTTTGAGCCGGGTGTAGATGCGGTCGTTGTTGTCCGGGTTGCCAAAGGAGCCATCGCGCTCCCAGCCTTTGGGCACGGGGAGCAGTGAGCCGTCGGGGGCGTGGGTGAAGCATTTCCTGGCCGGGATCTGAAATCGGTAGTCCGAGCGCTGTAAGCCACCATGCCAGGGCAGGGTGAAGTAGAAATGGTGCCCGGCCGACCAGAGTAGGGGCTCGTCGCCCAGGTTATCGAGGCGCAGGTAGACCTTGAAAGCGACTGCTTCGAAGACATAGCGCACAGTGAACCGGTAGTTGAAGGGGTAGGCCGCCTGAGCCTCGGCGTCGGGCTTCAGCTCTGCGGTGAAACCACTCGCGTCGGCCGAGATGATTTCGAACTGACCGCCCCGCGCGAAGCCGTGCATCGGCATCGGCCGGACCGTGCCGTGCTGGTCCTTCCACTGGCCGATCTTGCCCGCGTGGTAGGTGCGGGCCGAAAAGGGGAACAGGATCGGGTTGCCCCCCCGTACTTTGGCCATCGTGCCCAGGTCCGCATCTTCCGGCCAGTGGATCACGTCGCGCACCGAACCGTCCGCCATTTTTAAATTCCAGTTCATCAAGCGCGCGCCGATTTCCGGACGCGCCAGATAAGTCGACGGCCCGCAAGTCCAGCGGTGCAGCGACACACCTCTATAATCGATTGTTTCCATAGCCGTTCTCTATGCACCGCTTTGCCCGATGAATAAAGCTGAATCTTGTTTTCGGGACTTGTCCGCCGAAGCCTTGGCGAAGGAGGATGCGGGATGCTGAGCGTAGCGACGTAGCGGAGCGGAGATGGCTTGGGCAAGTCCCGTCGAAGGGAAATGAGCGAAGCGAGTCGGGGCGGGGCGTTTACGGAGTGCGGGTGTCCCCACCCGCTGATGCGCTTTATGGATGAACCTACCGAAGGAGCCTAAGTTAAATCATCCAAATCGGCATCCCGCTGATGCGGGAAGCCGTTCCCAGTATAAGTCCTAAACAGCCTAAAGTTCGCGCCATTCACGTCTGACTCCTAATCCTACTCTTAATCTTAATCCTAATCTCTCCGCACACCGATTGACTTGCTTTCCGGCGAAAGGCTTTTAAATATACTTGCATCATGCGACTTCGTTTACTCTCGGTATTTTTTCTCTTCCTGCTATCCGGGCACTGGCTGGTTTCCGGAGAGGCGGAAACAGCCCCATCGCCTGCAGAGCTTCCCGCGGAGTCGGCTGAGGCACCGGAGGCTGCTGAGGCACCGGAGTCGGCTGAGGCACCGGAGGCTGCTGAGGCAGTTGAGTCGACTAAGCCCGCCGATTCCACCGAAGACGCCCCGGCTGCTGAGCCCCGGGCCTCCTCCGAACGGGTCGGCGTGTATGTGATCCCCATCACCGGGGCCATCACCAAGCCCAATCTCTACATCCTCCGTCGCGGGCTGAAGGAGGCCATCACCAATGAGGTTGATATGGTGCTGCTCGATATGGATACCCCCGGCGGGCGGGTGGACTACACCATTGAAATGATGGAGATGCTGAGTAAGTTCCAGGGCATCACCGCCACCTACGTCAATGACGACGCTATCTCGGCGGGCTCGTTCATCGCGGCGTCCACCCAGGAGATCTACTTCGCTCCGCTGGGCAAAATAGGTGCGTCCGCGGTCGTTATGGGCGGTGGTCAGGACGTGCCGGAAACGGCCCGCCTGAAGATTGAGAGTTACCTGCGTGCCAATATCCGTGTCATTACCGAGGATTTCCCTTTTCGGGCAGAGGTCATTCGGGCCATGCTGGATGCCGATTATGAGCTGAAGATCGGCGACGAGGTGATCAAGCCTGCCGGCGAGCTCCTCACGCTGACTGCCCGCGAGGCCATGGCCGAGTATGGCGATCCGGCTATGCCGCTGCTGGGTGCCGGCATTCACAACTCCATCGAAGAACTGCTCGATGCCCGTTTCGGTCCCGGCAACTATGAAATTAGAGACTTCAAGCTGACTTACTCCGAGGTGCTTGCCAAGTGGATGAATACCTTCGCCCCCGCGCTGCTGGGTATCGGACTGCTGGCGCTCTTTCTCGAGTTTAAAACACCGGGCTTCGGCTTCTTCGGGATCGGGGGCATTGTGCTGCTCGCCATTTTCTTTATCAGCCAACACATCGCCGGATTGGCGGGCAACGAACTCATCCTCTTCTTTGCCCTCGGGGTCGTGTTGGTTTTGATTGAGCTCTTCTTCTTCCCGGGCATGTTTATCTTCGCCCTCTCCGGCCTGGCTCTGATTCTGGGTTCGCTGCTTTGGGCCATGGTGGATGTCTGGCCGGGTGAGCCCATCACGTTTTCACCCGAGCTCATCGCCGAGCCCCTGGTCAATATGGTCTTCGGTCTCTCGATTGCGCTGGCGGGTGCCTTGCTCATTTATCGGTTCTTTCCGGGCTCCTGGTTCGAGCGTCAGCTCGTGCTGGCCGAGGCGGCCGGAGGCGATGGTGCCGCCCGCCGCAGTGAGCGCGATGCCAGTTGGCCCGCCGTCGGCAGCACTGGAATCGCAGTGACCGATCTATTTCCCTCCGGCCGCGTCGAGATCGACGGCCGACGCTATGAAGCCCGCGCCGTGCTGGGCACGATTCCGCACGGTGCGACCATTCGAATCCAGAAAACAGCCGATTTTGGGCTGATTGTGGAGGAGGTCTCCGGGAACGCCACTCTCCCGAGTGGCTCTGGGACTGGGAATCCAGTAGGTAAGGAGGACTCCCCATGACAATCATCCTAGCCCTCATTATTGCCGCCCTGGTCCTCGTCTTTTTCGAGGTCATTCTGCCCGGCGGCATCCTCGGGCTGATGGCCGCCCTCTGCATCCTGCTCGCCACTTGGCTGGCGGGTGCTGAGTTTGGCGCGTCGGCGGCTTTGTTTACTTTTTTGGGCTCCCTGCTCGCCGTGGGCCTGCTGGTTTACATCGAGTTCAAGCTGCTCGCCCACACATCTTTGAGCCAGGCCTTCTTCCTCAAGTCCTCGGTGACGGGCCATTCCAACACGGCCCCGGCCGAGCTCTCCGTGGTCGGGCAGCAGGGCGTCGCATTAACTCGCTTAAACCCGAGCGGAAAGGTTGCAATTGACGGCGAGACTTACCAAGCTTCTTCACGCGATGGCTTTATCGAAGCGGATACTCCGGTTCGTGTGGCCGATCAGGACAATTTTAAACTCATCATCGAAAAACTATGAATAGCCTCCACCTCTCCCTCGATTTACCACTCAACCTGGCCCTCGCCGGATGGCAACTCGGCGCCGCCGCCATATTCGGTCTGATCCTCCTGATCGGTGGTTTTATTGTCATTTCCTTTTTCAGCATCTGGCTGCGTGCTTTGCTCTCCGGTGCGCCCGTCGGCTTCCCCACGCTGATCGCCATGCGGCTGCGGGGCGTTCCCGCTTCGGTCATCGTCGATGCGCGCATCACCTCGGTCAAGGCCGGGATTGAGATCAGCGCCAATGACCTGGAGGCGCACTACCTGGCCGACGGCGACGTCATCCAGACCGTGCAAGCCCTGATTGCCGCCGACAAGGCCAATATTACGCTCGACTGGCAGCGCGCCTGCGCCATCGACCTCGCCACCAAGGGCACCGGCAAGTCGGTCCTCGAAGCGGTCCGCACATCGATTAATCCCAAGGTGATCAATTGCCCCGCTTCCGATAGCGGTCGTGATACCATCGACGGTGTGGCCAAAGACGGCATTCAGGTCAAAGCCCGCGCCCGGGTCACCGTGCGCTCAAATCTCGATAACTACGTCGGCTCCGCCCTCGAAGAGACCATTATCGCCCGGGTGGGTGAGGGCATCGTCACGACTATTGGCTCGGCGGATTCCTACAAGCGGGTCCTCGAATCGCCCGATTCCATTTCCAAAGTCGTGCTTGAGCGCGGCCTCGATGTGGGCACTGCCTTCGAAATTCTCTCCATCGATATTGCCGACGTCGACGTCGGCGAAAACGTCGGTGCCAAGCTGCAAGAGTCTCAGGCCGAGGCCGACAAGAACGTCGCTCAGGCCAAGGCCGAAATGCGCCGCGCCGCCGCCGTCGCCCTCGAGCAGGAAATGAAGGCCCGCGTGGAAGAGATGAAGGCGAAGGTCGTCGAGGCCGAGGCCGAAGTCCCCCTCGCCCTGGCCGAAGCCTTCCGCTCCGGCAACCTCGGCGTCATGGATTACTACCGTATGAACAACATTAAGGCCGACACCGATATGCGTGACTCCATCTCCAAAGGAGAGGAGAAGTGAGAAATGAGAAATGAGAAAGATGAAAGATGAATTAAGAAATGAGTTGATTCGGGATAATTCCACCCCGTCCCATTTCTTAAATCTGATTTCTAATTTCTTCTTTCCTAAATCTTAATTTCCCCATGGATAACCTCTTCGAGATACTCATCCCGCTGATTTTTGCGGCAGTCTACTTCTTTGGACATCTGTTCAATAAGAAGTCGGACGATGAGTCCTCGCCCCTGTCCCGCGAAATGGAGGACCCGGAGGCGGCTGAGCGCCAGCGGCGCACGCAGGAGGAGATCCGCCGTAAGATCATGGAGCGGCGTCAGGCTGAGGAGGGTGGGAGAGCCCGCTCCCATCAGCCCGAATCCGTCGCCGACCGCAATCTGCGCGAGCGCCGCGCCGCCGTCGAACAACGCCGCCAGCCAAGCCAGCCCGCCGCCTCCCGCCTCCCCGAGTCCGGCTCCCGCCGCTCAAGTCCCGACTCCCGCCGCGTAGAAGGCTCCGCCTCACGCGGTTCCATCCCGCATCTGTCTCCGCTCTCCGAGCTACGCCGGACAAGTCCCGCCGGCGATGTTTATGGCAACGAAATGGCGGCACGCCTAAAAAAGATCGAGGCCACCAAGCGCGAGGCCGAAAGGCTCAAGCAGCAAGCCGCTGCCGGTCGCCGGAGCGCGAGCCCGGTGAGTGCCGGCAGTTCCGGTAGCTCCGGGCGCAGCCGCGAAACATGGCGTCCTGTCCGCGCGAGCCTGCGTGATCCCGCCGCCGCCCGCCGCGCCTTCATCCACTCAGAAATCCTCGGTCCGCCGGTCAGCCAGCGCAAAGCGCAGTAGGCGGTGGGGAGCGCAGTAGGGAGTCGGGAGTGCTTTCTTGTTGGGTTTTGGCTCGTAGGCAGGTTGGCTCCGCCGCCTGCTGGTAGTTGTTGGCGAGTCGGCCGACAACGATAGGGTCCTACATCAACGCAGCAGGCGGCAGAGCCAACCTGCCTACCTTTGGATGAAGCGGCTGCCTGCGCCCGGTCCTCCCCACGCCTAGCCCCAGAAAAGACGTTGCCTTGGGAGTAATAAATGACTCAATCGGGTTCATGTTATCAATCCGGTTCATTTTTAGCAACAAACGCCAGTCCTTGCTGGGCCTGCTGATTCGCGCCAGCCAGCCCTTTCTCCTTTCCACTCTCACTCTCACCCTCACCCTCACTCTCACTCTCGGCGCAGCCGAGCCCGAGCCCGAGCCCGAGTCTGCGAGGGCCGCCACGCTCGACCCCTTCGACACGTCGGGCCTCGATACCCGCCTGGCCAACGTCCTGCGCAATTATTACCGCCAGAACTTCACCGATGCCGAGACCTGGGGCCGGATCGAAAGCATTCGCTACGATGGGCACCTGCACTTGGCCGAGGCCGCCATTCCTTTTTCTGCCTTTAAGAGGAAGCCCGATCTTATGCGGGTCACCCTCAATCTACCCCACAACCAACGCCTGACTTTGGCCTACGATGGCCAGGACGCCTGGCGGCTCGATACCCGGCGTTCGGCCCTGGCGCAAGATGTGCCCGAGGCCGAAGTGCTGAATTTTATCCGTGATGCACCCACCGGCAGCCACTTGCTATTCCCCCGCCAACCCGGCAAACAGATTGAGCTGCTCGGCATCACCGATGTCGGGGACGCACGCGTCTACGAGCTGCGCATCACCTTGCCGGACGGGCAAATCATACGCTCCTACCTCGATAGGGTCAGCTTCGCCGAGATCCAGCAGATCGCCTTCAATAATGTCTCCGGGGACGAAGAGGTCACCACCTTCAGTAATTTTCGCCGCATCGAGGGCATCCGCATCGCCTTTGTCACCACGCTGCACATCGACGGCCAACAAATCCACCAATCGCGGCTTTCCGGCGTCAAGGTCAATCAGGGCGTGTTCCCCTGGATGTTCAGCCGCCCCGCTGGTGAGCCGCCCCGCTGAGTAGGCAGGCGGAGACAGACGGCTTTTCGACGACGGTTGATGCTTGAAAGTAGCTGGGTTGGCTTTGCCGCCCAGCACAGCGTTGTTGGCCTGCGGGTTGTTTTGGCGTCCGGGCAGGCGGCGGAGCCAACCTGCCTACGTTAAAACGGCGTCTCTCTCTCTCTGAAATTCTCGCGCGGTTTACTCAGAGAAAACTTTGCCTGGGCCGCAATATTTGTTTCAACTAGCAAGCGATTTCACCGATTCCATCTATTTTACGAACTAAGTCTTTGCCCGCGCGAATCGCCTGTTCGATCGAGCCTGCGCTCGAAGTTTGAAAATTTCGGTTTCCCAGCTCCCACATTCTGGAACTGAAACAAAAAATAAGAAATTGCTTGCAAAGCATTTTTATCTGAACGATAAGTGATACTCGAAGATTCCCCGAGAGTTTCAAATAACCAATCAAACACTCAATTCTAGCCCTTGTATGACTATGAAGCTACCAATCAAAACCATTTCTCTCTTCGCCTCAGCATCGCTGCTGATATCTTCTAGTTTATCGGCCAACGTCACGACGGATCCGGTGGGGTATGTGACGACCTCTGGTTCAAGTGGAGGATATTTAGTAACAGCCCCCCTAGTTAAGTCTTCTGTCTTTCAAGGAACGGCTACTTCGATTGATGGAAATTTGATTGAATTCTCTGGATCTGCTCCAGAATTAGATGGCGATTACTACTTGCAAGTATTATCAGGTTCTTTGGTTGGAGCAATAAGTGATATTGAAACTGCTTCCAGTAATAGCGTAAATTTGTCGACTCCTTTGCCGCTTTCTGAAGGCGACAGTTTCTTGATCAGGCCACATTTCTTAATCGAAGATCTAGGCGAAGATTTTGTAGGTGGAAGTAGCGTTACTGTTTATA
>REBV01000256.1 GCA_007692545.1 Puniceicoccaceae bacterium | reverse complement strand
GAGCGCCCTACTCTTCAAGCCCGGGAGGATATGCAGGTTTGACACACGCATCAATTGATGTCTCGTACGTGGGGATCTGATGCCGACAAGCAATTCCTGCGTCGCTTCGTAGACGCAGTTTCGCTGGACCTCGGGCGGCAATGCCCGAATGACCCCCGAGGCCTCTCTGTGGTAAACCGCGGTGCGCGCGGTGGCCACATGGATTCCGCCGGATGCTGCTACGATCCGCAGCCAGGTAGCGCTGTCTCCGCCCCTCCGGCAATGTTCGGGAAACCCACCAATCGCCTTCAGCAGGTCTCCTCGCATAGACATCACGCCCGTCCATACGGGTTTGCGCTTATTGGTGTATTCCTCAAGAAATCGGGAGAAGTCCAAGTGGATAACTTTCACTCCCGCGTGATGCACTGAGAAAGCGCTAGGAGTCGCCTCGCCCGCTGCCTCCTGGATATCGAACCACCCGGTCGCCAACACTTGGGCGTTCGGTTGGCACGCCAAATGGTATAGGTTTTGAAGGTGCTCGGGATACCATTCATCATCCGCATCCAGGAACGCAATCCAGTCCGCCTTAGCCTCTGCGACACCCAGATTTCGCCCCGCATAACCTCCGGGCCCAGGCGTATCCCGATGCAGGACTCGGATCCGCTGATCCGCGATCTTTTGGATCTCCATCAAACTGCCATCAGTCGAGGCGTCATCGATCAAGAGCAACTCGAAATCGGTAAACCTCTGGTTGATCACAGAACGAATCGAACGATCCAGATACAGTGCCTTATTGCGCACCGGCATAACAACTGAAAAAAACGGTCTGGATTCGGACATGATGGACAAGAATTCCGGTAATCGAGACACGCTGTGCCAGCGGCCTAAACGCGCAGCGAGTCTGTTTCGGCTTTAATCCGTGGAAAATTCCGGCTGGCGTTCGGATCGTGTCGCGGGGTTCCGTCTAAAACGCGATAGCATGAAACACAGTGACTTTGCGACCCATGACCAATCCACTCGACAAGCAGGGCCTAAACGACCCGCAACACTTGCCCCATGTGTCCGAACTCCTTCGCCGAGTAGTCTGCATTCATCACCGCCAACTACGCGCTATGGGAGGCGCCCCTGTAGTGTTCACTGCGCGTCAGACGCCCTATTCGTCATCTCCAGGATCTTATGAAAAATCGTTTCCGCCATCCTTCCCAGGTCATCGTTTGGGCCATTATACAGCGATAGGACCATGGTCCCGTGCCTTGCGGCCATCGCCTCGACAAGGCGAGTGAATTCAGGCATGCGGCTTACGGCATTCTTTGGACCCGCCGGATCAAGCACAGAGAGTATTTTCCCTCGACCTCGCCTACGGAGTGAAATGGTCTCCGCATCGGACACCAACACGACGACGAGATCGGGCCGCGTAATGTGGGCAAAAAGTCGCTCACCAATCCAACGGATGTCTCGCGTCTTGCTTCCACCTATGCCGCGGAGCGTTTGGAAGAATCCATGATCTAACAGATGAACAGCCGAAACCAGCCCGCAGCCCCAGAGCTTATATTGAATGCGTACCCATTTATTGGCCTGCCGGCCAAATCGTCCAGGCGACCCAGGTCCAGCCTTGATCAAGACTGTGAGCCCGACGATAGTGTGAAAAATAGCCCGGGGTGACAAAAGAGCTTTGATAACAGTCAGACGATCGTGCTTCGACACCACCTTTGGCGGGTTGCTATGCTGGCTTAGGAGCTCATTTACCTTCCGTGCAAGCACCGTCTTACCCACTCCTGCCACGCCTGTGAACTCCACTATGAACGGAGCCGGGCGGTAAGGCTTGCGCATGGGCTTCTTGGGGATGGCGAAAATTGTTTGATCCTGTTCTATTAGCACAAGGCATGCCCACAATCCCCCAAAGTTAACTCTTACCTGCGAGAACTTAACGAGGACCCAAGTTCGTCTACCGCCCGCCGGTCGCTGCCACTCAAGGCGTACGGCAGGTCGCAAAGGACTTCTTTAGCGCTCCACGCCCTCACCGGCCCAAAGAATCACGACAGGCAGCGGAAACAGCGCATGGGACGGCGCCGAAGATGAAGCCTAAATCGCGGACGGATCCCGCCCCTACCCACGCCAGCCCCTACCTCGCCGCGATATCCCTGATCGCACAAGCCTCGGCGGGTGCCGCCACTCTCGGAATGCCAAGCGCATCCATCATGGTTCGGTTGACGATGGATACATCGAACTTTTCCTCCGCCATCTGCCGTGAGGCCGAGCCAAGTAAAGCGGATAGCGCGGGATCTTGAAGAAAGCACTCCATCGCCAAGGCCAGCGCCTCTGCGTCGCGCGGGGGCACAAGAAAACCATTGACGCCCGGCTCCACGGTATCCCGGCAACCACGCCAATCGGTTGTGATAACCGGTTTGCCCATGGCCAGAGCCTCGAGGATAGACCTTGGCACCCCTTCGAAGTAATAGCTGGGAAGCACGTAAACTTCGGCCCGTGCCAGAAAGGGGCGCACGTCGGGCTGTTCACCCGCGTACTCAATGATCCCCTCGCGCTCCCAACCCGCAATCTCTGCACGAGTTATCGCACCTGAATTAATATCAAGAGGGCCAGCCAAGATGAACTTGGCATCAGGAAACCGCCCCTTCACGAGCCGTGCCGCTCGCGCGAACTCGCGGACACCCTTTGCCTCAATCATCCTGGCGATTAGGAGAAAGGATCCTTTGACGATCTTCCCCTTGTCCCACACGAAGTGCGAAAGATTGACTCCCGATCCGTTGGTACGCAAGGTCTGTTCCCGACGGAGCAATCGCTTTTCCAAGAAATAATTCAGATCTTCGTCATTTTGAAACAAAACCCCACGGTTGCTACGCAGCGCCACCCGGTACACACTATGGATAAGCGGCAACAGCGCCCGCTTCCGTAGATCATTGGCCAGGAACATCGAACCCATTCCAGTGATCATTGAAGCCACTGTCGGCACACCGACCCAACGAGCCACAATTGAGCCATACAACACCGGCTTGATCGTGAAGTTCAACATCGCGTCCGGGCGCTCGTCCACAAGAATCCGCTGCAACCGCAACAAGGCTGCGAAATCGCGGAACGGATTCAGAGACTTCGCCGCAAGCTGCCACTCGCGCCAGCGGACATCAAGAGCGGCCAGTCGAGGCGTAGACCGATCGCGCGGGGTGATCGCGACCACCTCCAAACCCGCCTCCTGCAATGACCGAATGAGCTCGGTGCGGAAACGCAGTAGGTAGTCCGAAGTGTTGTAAAGGATTGCGACTTTCAAAGACAAGAACAAGAGCCCCTCTGCATAAACGCGCATCCCACAATCATAGCCAGATTCCGCAAAAACTTCAGATTACTACTCTTATACTTTCCTTCCGGCGATGCAACCTCCAACTCGGAAAACCCAATCTGTTTCATGCACTCTCCTCTGGATCGCCTAGCCAGTTTAAACCCATGGATAGCCCGCAGAGACACGCAATGGGCACCGCGGGGTGGTATTAAATCAACGCTCCCTCGAGCCCAGGCATATCAAACACCCTAAGATGACCCCGAAACCTCGCTAATGAATTTGCCGATCGCTTCAGCATTAAACGCAACACCACGGGCAGGATCTACTACGACATGGGGGACACCCCTTTCCACGAATTGGGCTTTGAGATCCCTCCAAATAGCACGCTTTTGTATATACTTGTTAATCCTATCGGGCAATCCTCTCACAAACTCCTCTTCTAGCAAGGCCCGTTTTTTTCTAGACCACGCGCGGCCGCCTTTGCGCGTTTTTATCATTTCTGCTTGGTACGCCGGTTCCGTGTCAAAAATGATAAACGCGCGATTCTTTAAACACTCATCTCTCGCGAGACCCTTACTATTAAGATACGCAAGCATCGTCACTGGGAATTGCTTGAAGAGACCTTCATCATCTAAAACGACTCCGCCCAATGTCGACCAATGAGCCGATTCGTGCAGCTTTGCGATGAGACGCTCAAAACGTGCGTAATTCACATTTTTCTCCTTCGCCTCGCTGCCTCCTGAATAGCTTAACCTTGCGTATTCACATATGATCTCCAAATGACAACGCTCGATCGCCCCCTCAAAGACATTTTTATTCACATACACCTTCGGCCGCAACCTTGCGAAGTCCCCACTGTTGGCCTTATAAAAGGCATCTAGAGTAGTCGTTTTTCCGGAACCCGGCGCGCCAACACACTCGACAATCAAGCTTCGCGAATTCTCCTTCAAATAAACACGGGGGTTCTTTTGCAGTCGATAGCCAACATTTAATAAGAGCGATTTCGTCGCTTCATTTAGCCAATAAGCTATCACGTCGATTAAGCTCCCGGTTGCATCACGCCTGATCGCACCACGACTACCAACGCTCCCATTTCGCTCCCCACTTAAAACCTTTATTCGCCGACCATGCAACACACGGCTCTCTGGCGCGACGGCCGCATCTTTCCGCGACTCGAGAATGCCCCTTTTCTACCTTTAACAAGTACCTGCGCCGCCGACAAGAAACGTGCCCCGCGGGCTCGAATGACGCTAGACAACTCAACCTGAAAAGCGCGGTCTTAAAATTATTTGTCTTGCCGGACTGAGCTGACACGCCGAATCTTTCGTCGCTAGGCCTACAAAACAACCATGCTTACCGGAATTTCCCTACGTATATTGGCGCGACGGCCCGTCAATAGCCTCAGGCTTCTCCCCCGCGATTCCGTGCGATCCCGGATCGCAAGTATTCGCGAACCAAGGTACTCGACGTCGTCGCCGTGTAAGGAAAGAATACCACGGCAACACCGAGTCGATGGAATTCGTTCTGCAAGGTTGTCCACTTTGGAGTTCCTCTCCAGTCGTCGCCTTTGAAGATAACGTCAAACCTTAGGCGACGCCAGTCACTGATTTCATTCATTTCTTCCTGCGCAACCACCCCGTCCACGAATCTAACCGATTCAACAATCCGAATCCTTTCCGAAAACTCAACGGCCGGCCTTCGCCCCTTCAGTGCCTCAGCCAACTCGTCAGTTGTGACACCCACCAGGAGCTTTTCGCACATTCCCTTTGCGCGCTGCAGTATATTAAGATGCCCCACGTGAAATAGATCGAACACGCCGGTCGTATAACCTACACGATAACTCATTTTTTGCTCATCAATATTTTTGCAACTCGTTGACTCGCGAAGCCGTCGCGATGAAAGTGAAAACGCTCTACGAAGCGCTGATATAATATGCGGTAATCTGATTCAAAAAACCAAGACAAATCTCCTAAGCGAACCAAGAGCTCTTCCTCAGTAGCTACAAAGGGACCCGGCAACACCGTTTTCAAATCGTAATAACTAGAACGGCAGTTAGCTAGATATCTGTCCCAATCATAGGTATAGAATAAAATAGGTTTCCCTGTGACCACAAAATCTGTAACAATAGCGCTGTAATCGGAAATTAATATATCGGTCCTGCCCAGCAAATCCTGTACTTCGCTCACCAAGCCAGTCACATCTAAAATCCGGGAATACCCGCTGGGTACTTCTAGGTCGCAGTCCAAGGGATGCTTTTTTACGAGGAAAACCGAATCAGTTAGCGTTAGGAAATCTTCTAGCCTTTCCCAGAATCCTTGGGAAAACGGATTTGCGCCCCCGGTCTCACGGAAGGTCGGAGCATATACCACGATCCTGCTTTGACCTGACCAACCGAAGCGCTGCTGACCTCTCCCTAATCCGAAAGCCGGATTGAAAAGAACATCGTTGCGAGGTAGCCCTGTGATGACAACGCGTTCTGTCCCAAACGCAGCGGAGATGCGGGTGCGATCTTCGTTCGAGCCGGCAATTATAAACACACACCGGGACGAAAATGCCCTATAAAGAAACGCATACAGACCATATTTCTTGTTTGGATTGAGCAATCCGATATTTTTAAACCCTGCTCCATGCCAAAGTTGTACAAATCTAAATCGCCCAATCCCCAGCGCGGGCCGCACCGCATCCACGATAACCTGCTCAGCACGTAGAATGGGCCAAGGGAATTGTTTAGCGTAGCTGACTCCGTGTCCGCCATCTTTCAAGTCCAAAAACGTCGCACGATTATTAGCGACCCAGCGCGTCTGCTGGCTTGGGAACTCACTTGCAAGGTAAAGAAATAAAGCCCTGAGGTTGCCATTGAATTTGTCGGGATCATGACAAGGCAAAAATACGATAAGACCCTTTTTTTTGGGCACAAGATAGGACAACCCGGAGGCACTCAGTTCCGCTAGGACCCTGAGTATGTTGTCAAAAGCCGACACGTTAGGTGGGCCCCATAGCGCTCTTGCGGCGCTCGCACATTACCGTCATCCCCCGTTCCAAGGCCGCGCCGCGCACCGGGGCTGTGATTGCCTGTGCTCGATAGGTTTTCAACTTTCCCCCGCTTTTTTTTGAAAAAACCGAACGATCCCTGCTCCGGACTTTCTCAATGCGGATTTTTGGCGTGCGCGGTTAATCAAACAGGCACACTCCGGCCACCGAGTTTGGCTTGCGGGCTTGCGCCTTTACCTGCTCGGAACCTTGGTACATTGGTAAATCCAATGGCCGGACTCATCCGCTTACCAAATCTTTCCAAACCCGTCCACCCCTTTACAAGCTCAATCGGCATAGCTCGTCAGGGTTCTGCAGAGGCGTAGTGACTATCCACTCTCAGTAATCTGGAACACATTTTTATGGGGTCCTACAGACTCATAGATCTCAAGATATCGAGCTATCATGCCCTCTAATGAAAACGCGTCGCAGGCTAAACTGGCCAGCTTAAGGCCTGTAGCCAGGCGGTCCTCTTGGGTCATCCAGGAATATCTTTGCGCCGCAACGCGCCATTCTCCCACTATCTCACGAGGTAATAAGGTTAAACCCGTGGCTTCTGCGATGACGCGTCGCTCGGGAATATCTGACATCAGCGGCAGACAGCCGATTGCGACCGCTTCGAGATCGGCAATGCTTAGCCCTTCCCACAGCGACACAGTTAGGTAAAAATCACTGCGCGCCAGTGCATCGTATACCTCTTCCCTAGGCACAACACCGGCAAAATACACACGCTCATCCAGATCCAACCGTGTGCGTTCTGCTTGTAACTCCTTTCGCATCTCCCCGTCACCATACCAAGTAACCTGTCCGAGTTCTGGAATCGCCTTCACTAAATTCAAAAGATGGATGCCATTCTTCTGCGGGGACATCTTTGCGATGACGATAGTGCGAGGGGCACTATCCAATCCCTTCGCAGCCGGCCAGACCTGCATACGTCGAGCCGTATAACCTCGCATTACGTCTGCTGGAATTCCGTTTGGAATGGTGTGCAACCGATCACTTGAAGCAAGCCGCGCCTTCATTCGCGGAGGGAGGCTCGCTGTCGCTTGCTCGGCACACCCAATGTAGGCCTTTGATACAAACGCCATCAGCCACAATCCGAACTTTTGATGGGGACGAAAATTGGGCCAGGTATTGTGTTGCGTGTTGACTATTGTGATGCGAGCCCCGATGGTTAACGCTAGAGCGACCACGATCACCAACGCGGGTGTATGCACGTGTACGATTAGCTGCCTGCCCCTTCGCTTAGACAGTTTGCGCAGCAGCCAAGCAGTCGCCAGTATGCCAAAGTTGAAATAACGTCTGCGCTGCCCACGACAGTCTGCCCATTTCAAGGAGCCACCTAGCCGGAGCGGGTCCACCTGTACAAGTGGGTACATCATCCCCGGCGCTCGGCTGCGCAGGGTCGGATAGAAGTTAGTCCACGGCGAACTTGTGGGGCCTACGCCTTTTGTTAACTGGATAACTCTACTTCTAGCAGCACGCAATTAAATACCCTTCATTCCGCCTGAGTAAGCGGCATCGATTAGCAGGAAGATTGACGCTGCAATCAGCCTAAAGCAACGAGCACGCATTCTATGACTACTCTGGAAGCGCACAGTGATCGGCGATATGGCGACTGCCAGAACGGGACGCGCCGGAAGCCCAGTCATCATGTTGTGCATCAATCCACGTGTCGCAACACCCGCGCTGCGGGACACCAGTCAGACTCGATGGCTCCCGCCATGCAGGCCTGATCTAGCTTTGTGGAGCCGACACCGGCCACAGACCCAAGACCCACTGCTGTCCTACTAAAATCAGAGAGATAGCCCGATTCCTGGGCCGTTTTCGATACAATGGTTTCACCACAAA